>JBJXFD010000002.1:0-26022 GCA_046153985.1 Saprospiraceae bacterium | reverse complement strand
CCTCACCCAAACAGGCGCCTGCACATCCCCCTCCACCCTCAAATCCTTAACCCTCGGCCGTTCCCATTCCAAATAAATCGTATTTTTTTTGCCGGCTTCCAGCGGGTAAAAAACCTCCTTGTCGTCGTATTCCACAATCAGGCGGGTAGCGCTGGTTGGGGTGAGTTCGAGCGCAACGACGGGCAATGCGCCTGCTTCGACCTGAATTAGTTCGATTTGCCGGAAGGCCTGGCTCAGGTTTTTGCAGGGCAAGCGCGCCAATTGAGGCAAAGCGTCGAAATGTTGCTGCCAGTAGTGCTGCAATACCGGCGGGTTGTTGCGCGGGCGGTCCCCAATGAGGGAGCGTTCTACGAATTCGTCTACAACTAAATCGGGTTGCGCCTGACCAATCTCATAATCGTTGAAGCCTTGCCATTCCCAATAAAAAATAGACTCCTGAAAATGCTCTGCCAGATAAGGAATCAGGGGTCTAAAAAAAGAATCGTGGTCAAAAAACACTTTGGACAACCGGGCACGGGGGTTGCGAAAATGTTTCGGCGGCATAAACGGCCCATAGCCGGAATCGCAGCCGGTTTCACAGCGCGCCTGCGGGTTGCGGAGCGATACGTGCGCTGCCCGTTCCAGCAACAGGCTGTCCATCAGCAGCAAGCGGGAAAGGTCGCCGCCAGGGATGGTATTCCATTCCAAAACAGCCGAATCCAGCGGCAGTGGCGTTTCGCGAAAAGGCGGGGGCAGGGCGCGCATCAGACTTTGGTAGATCAAAAAAGCGCCCAACTCATTCCAGTGGGTGTCTTTTTTGTTGAAAAGCCGCCCGGTATGTTTTTTATTTAAAAGACTGTCTGTCAGATTAATGACCTGAATGCCGGATAGGTCTGCCAACAACTGCGTTAAATTCCCCGGCCCGGCGACCCGATAGCGTTCGGGCAGGTACTCCGGGTAAATGCTGGTTTTATTCGGCACAACCACCATCACGTATTGCAAACCCTGGGCGTTTGTCCACGCGGCGCGCTGGGCGATGATCAGCTTCCACATTTTTCGTTCAAAATCGAGGTAGGGACGGATGCCCAGCGATTGCAACAGTTCGTTCCTGCTCGCCACTTCTTCTTTCAAAAAAAGCCAGCCCTCGCGGCCTTTTTCTACTTTCCGGATGAAACTGACGTCAAGCACGTTCCATTTCAAACCTGCCAGCCCGGTGATCAAAGGGTGGCGTTGCGCGGACAAGGCTCGGGTAAACTCCAGTTCGTAGGCATTGGTGATCCCCGAGGGCGCGTGCCCGATCCATTTCATTTGTTTTGAAAACCCGCTTTCCGCAAAAACACGCCAGTACAGCCAGCCGCCGTAAGCGAGCATGCCGCAGAAAATAAACAGGAAAGCAGTATGTATGAATCGGTTCATGGCGTCAGAATCTAAAGTAAATGAACGGGTTATAGGTGCTGTTCACCAAAGTGGAGACGCTGAATGCGAACAAGCCCAGAAGGAACAGCATCCGCAAAACCTCCACCCAGGCGCCTTGCCCGGACAGCCGGCGTTCCAAAACCGGGTAAAGCGGCGTACAAAACACCGCGGCGGCCAGCAACGTCAGCAGTGTCTCCGGATCGAAATAAAAAGCGGCGTAGTAGGTCGGCGTGGCATTCCACCCGGCCATCGCCTGCAAATATTGCCAGGCATGCGCGCCATCTTCAGCCCGGAACAACACCCAGCCGATCAGCACCACAAAAAGGGTGTACGCATGCCGCAGGACGACCGGAAGGCGCTGAATCCAGCGATCCAGGCCAGCCCGTTCGAGCGCCAGAAAAAGGCCGTGCAGCAATCCCCAGGCGGCAAAATTCCAACTGGCGCCGTGCCAGAGTCCGCACAGAAAAAAGACGATCAATAAATTGAAATACGTGCGCCGGGCGGTGATCCGGCTGCCGCCCAGCGGAATATAAAGGTAATCCCGAAACCAGGTAGACAGCGAAATATGCCAGCGTCGCCAGAATTCGCGCACCGAAGCAGCGATATAGGGATAGTTGAAATTTTCCAAAAATTGAAATCCCAGCATGCGGCCCAGACCGATCGCCATATCCGAATAGGCAGAAAAATCGAAATAAATCTGAAAAGCGTAACAAACGACGCCCAGCCAGGCAGCGTCCGCGCCCAGAGCGCCCGCCGGCGCACCGAACAGTTGATCCGCGACATAACCCAGCGGGTCAGCCAGCAATATCTTTTTCGCCAGTCCGATGATGAACCGCTGCACCCCTGCGACGAAGGCGTCGCGGCGGATGGTGCGATCCTGCATCTGTGCCGCCACATCCGTATAGCGCACAATCGGCCCTGCAATCAACTGGGGGAACAAAGCAACATAAAGGGCCGTGCGGGAAATTTTTCGCTGCACCTCCGTATCGCCCCGGTACACATCCAACACGTAGGAAACGCTTTGGAAAATGAAAAACGAGATGCCGATGGGCAAATGGACCGGCATTACATAAAGGGGCTTGATGGAAAGGGTTTGCAGGACAATATTCAGGTTATCAACGATGAAATTGGTGTATTTAAACACCACCAGCATCCCAAGATTACAAAAAATCGTATAGATCAGGCGTCGCTTTCGGGTAATTACATCCGGCGCCCGCACGATCTGAATCGCGGCAAAATGATTGATCAAGATGGCTGCAAGCATCACCAAAACAAACGGCCCTTCGCCCCAGGCATAAAATAACAGACTGGTTATCAGCAAAAAAACATTGCGCCCGGCAGTGGTCCGCAGCAGGGTATGCCCCAACAGCACCATCGGCAGAAAAACAAAAAGAAAAGTGGTGGAACTAAAGACCATGCTCGGATTCGGTTAAACGATGTGCGAAGATGGGGAATTTGGAGTAAAACAACCTACCCTTCCATCAACGCAGTCAACTGCCGCTGAATATGCTGCCAGCGTTCGCGTTTTTCCACCACGAGCGGCGGCGCGGCGCGTTCGGCGCAATCGGTCAGGGCGCAGCGCTCGCAGGTTTTGTTCACTTCGCGGAGCTGGATGGCCGGGTCGTCGAGAAAACGGATGCGTTGACGCAGATCTTCGTTGATGAGCAGGCCGAGGGTGACGCTCACATTGCGGTTGGGCGCAGGGTAGCCGGGGCGGGCTAAGGTGAGGCAGAGGTATTCATCGGTGGTGCCAATGTAGTGCGAACGCTGAGCGCGCATGAGGCCGTTCACAAAAGTACCCGCCTGTTGCATGTCGTGCAGGTCGTTGAGCAACGATACCGAGACCCAGCGCCGGCAGTAATGTTCAGAAAGGCCGTTGCCATGCGGTTGGTGCAAATGACTGAGGTGTAATTCTTTATCCACTTCAAAAGTGCCGTGTTCCGGATCGTGGAGGAACCGCAGGAAAAAAAGCTTTTCCATCCCGAAATACTTCGGCAACACATTCGTCAGGCGGTGGTAAAACATCTCCGGTGTGGCCTCGTACTTTTTCATAATGGCCATCATGGCCTCGCCATCCCAGCGTTCCCGATCGAAAAAAGCCCGCATATCCGCCACAAATTCTTCGAGCGGGATGTGCAGGGCGACGGAAAAATACGTGGCTTTGGAATGGCTCAGCACTTCCTCGAACGAGCGCACCCGCAGCAGGGAAGAGGTATTGGCACGGTCGTCAAGGTGCAGCAGGTGGAAGCCCAGTTCTTTGCCCAATTGAAACGATTTCTGGATGGGGGTCAGGGTGCTGTTGAGCAGGAGGCGTTTGCGGCGTGGCACAAAAATGGCGCGCAGGTGTTGCAAATCGGGGTATTGGTCCAATCCGCTTTCTTCAACGTGGTAACCGAACTGGCGTTCCAGCACCTCCTGCAATTGCCCCTGCAAGGCCGATTGCCCGAAAGTCAGGCCGTGTTGTCCACGAAAGCGCAAAGCTGCCTGTTCGATGTCTTCGAAATAGTTGTTGTGCAATTCCAAATAGGAACGCAGGGCGCCAAAATAAAAATGTTCCTCGCGCAGGGCGTAGTTGCGCGACAATTCGAGCAGGGTGGAAATGAAAGCGCCCACTTTGAGCGGCGCGTTGGCGATGATTTCCACCACTTTAACCAATTCGATTCCGAACAGGTCGAGCGGCAGTTCGTTCAGGAAATTGGATTGCAGCAGTTCAGCAACCGGCTCTAAGTTTTTGCTCAGCATGGGCGAAATCAGCTCTGCTTCCTCCACTTCCAATGCCTGCGCCAATGCCTTGATTTTGTCTTCTTTGGGATACTTTTTTCCCTTCTCGATTTCATTGAGGTAAGAAACCGACATCTGAGTCTGCTTGGACAAATCGGAAAAGGAAAGGCTTTTTCCTTGCCGCAATTGCTTGACCTTCAAGCCTAATATGATCCGTTCGTATTGTGTTTTTGCGCTCATCTGGGGTTAAAAGTACGACATTGCAGCGAATTTTCGCAAAAAAGGGCGTGGCTATATGGAACCGCTTCTTCAAGCGACGGCGTAACCGGTATAGGGTCTGTATGCCGGGTGTTGGAAACCCACGACGATATCTTCTCGAGCGACACCCTTTTGCATCAATTCTTCAGCGACATCAATATCGGTATTGTTGGCTTGAATCCATACTTTGCCATCGGGTTTAATATCAAAATGGTAAATTACTGCATAACTAAATGCACGACCTTCCCAACCTAAACTGACTAATTGATAATGACCTCTTTCCTCATCAGTGATGATCTGATTATCAACATCTTCAAGATTTACTGGCTTGTTGAGGGCGTGTTCCTCAATGATGCTCAAAATCGCTGCTTTATACTGTTTTAATTTTCCCATAAGACAATTGTTTCTGCAATTTCGTCAAAAACGACCACTTTGATTCCTGTAGTTTTTAAAACCAATTGAATCCCTGGAATACGGAATCGTTTTTCAAAAACAGCATTTGTTACAGCAAGATAAAGTTGCCTTTCCTTTTCAGTAACGCTCATAAAGACTTTGTAGTTCGTATATTGACCGACAGCAACATGAAAATCCCTCATAAAAGAAGACCCAATGAAACTCTTAATTTCTACAAGAATTCTCGTCTTCTTCCCTGCATTTTCTCTTTCAGCTGCAATGATTTTTTCAGCGCCCAGGTCTATTTCTCCTTCAACGCCCAAGATCCGAAACGGGAATGGATCGTGTGTAATCGTCCAACCGTCTTTTTCTAATGCCTTGCGAAATGAATCGTGGAATAGGTCCTTCGCCATGTAGCCAAAATTTACTACAAAAGTAGAATATTTTAGTGAATTTTCGGATAGAGCAGGTAACAAAACAAGCCTTCCGATAATTAAGAATATATACAGCTATCGAAGTCTTGAGTCTAAAAAAGCAAAAACACAATACCATGAAAAACAACGCATTATTTTTCTCAATCCTGTTCCTTGCAGGTATGTACGCTTGCGACCCTTCCAGGCCATCTGCTGCGGGTTCGGCCATTACCGGTTACGAAGTCGTCGTAGTGGAAAGCCCCTGGAACGCTGATGTTTTGAAACAAGTGCGGGCAAATTGTCCGGAAGGCAAAAGAGCCCTGGGTGCGGGATGGTCGGCACTCGATTCCACGAGCGCGATTTTGGACGGCATTGTCACGTATTCAGAACCCGCTTATGATGGCCGCCATTGGTTGGTGAATGCCAAAAACACCAGCACTTTTTCGCCGCGCTGGAAACTGCGGGTGCGCTGTGTTTGTGCCAATGCAACGGAGTGAGTTGATAAGTGTTGTAAAGGGCAAGTTGGCAAAGCTTGTCCCGCATAGCTGGGGGGCAAGTTGGCAAGAGGCAAATTGGCAAACTCGCAAGTACCCAAAATTGCATATTTGCATATTTGCCAATTTGCCTTTTGCCAACTTGCCTCTTTTTATAGTCCCAGCAACCGCTTCACCACTTCCCCTACCACTTTGCCGTCAGCTTGCCCGGCCAATTGTTTGGTGGCGGCGCCCATGACTTTGCCCATATCTTTAACGCCCGTTGCGCCGGTTTCGGCAATGATGTTGCGGACGATGGCTTCGAGCGCTTCCCCGTCCAATTGTTTTGGAAGGTAGCGTTCCAGCACTTCTATTTCTTCGCTTTCAATCAGCGCCAGGTCGGCGCGCCCCTGCTGCTCAAAAATGCCCAGCGATTCTCTGCGCTGCTTCACCAATTTTTGCAGCATTTTGATCTCTTTTTCCGGGGTGATCTCATCGCCGCTGCCGTCCGTTTTGGCCAGCAAAATAGCGGCTTTAATGGCCCTGATTCCTCTCAATGCAGCCTGATCTTTGGCCTTCATGGCTTCTTTCAGGTCTTGCATGATCCTTTCTTCGAGTGTCATGATTGTTTCCTGTTATGGATGATGAAATTATTTTAAAAAGCAAATTTGCAAAAGGCAAGGGGCAAGTTTGCAAATTTGCCTCTTGCCAATTTGCATATTTGCCCTTTCACCCCTTCCTCCGCTCCTCAATCCACTGCGTCACCTGAATAAAATCCTCCAGCGACAGTTGTTCGGGGCGTTGTGTAAAAAAGGGATCCGCAAGTAAAGCGTCTTCGGCTAAAAATAGTTTCATGGTATTGCGCAGCATTTTGCGGCGTTGGCTGAACGCTTGTTTCACTACCTGTGTAAACAGTTTGTGATTGCAGGGGAGTCCCGCGTTTACTTTTCGCGTTAAGCGAATGACGCCCGACTGCACTTTCGGCGGCGGGGTAAAACAGCTCTTATCCACGGTGAACAAGTATTCTCCTTCATAAAATGCTTGTATCAGTACCGAAATGATGCCATAGGTTTTACTGCCCGGCGGGGCTACCACGCGGTCGGCCACTTCTTTCTGAAACATCCCCACCATTTCCGGAATCTGATCCTTGTAATCGAGCATCCGGAACAGGATCTGTGACGAGATGTTGTAGGGAAAATTGCCAATCAGGCCAAACGTCGCTTCCCCGAAAATACCCTCCAGCGGCAACTTAAGAAAATCCTCTGCAAGGATGCGGTCGCCAAGCGCGGGATAATGCTTGTGCAAGTATTCCACCATGTCGCGGTCGGCTTCCACAACGGTCAGTTTCGAAGGTTTCTTCAACAGATACTTCGTCAACATCCCTTTTCCGGGGCCAATTTCCAACACCTGATCGTAGGCGGTTCCGGCAAGTTGCAGGCTGTCAGCAATGCGCATGGCGATGTCTTCCTGGTTGAGGAAGTGCTGGCCAAAGGATTTTTTCGCTTTCAAATAAGTAATTGATTAACTTTGCGTTTCAACTGCAAAGTTGGAAAAGATTGCGCAGGGATACAAACAATACGTCAGATATGCGCCTTTTCCGGCAATAAAAATATGTCGAAGGAATGGAGAAAATGAAGATAGGGATCAGCATCGGGGACATTAATGGCATTGGTTTGGAGGTCATTTTGAAAACGTTAGCCAGCCCGGGAATATTAAACTTTTGCGTTCCGGTTATTTACGGCTCTTCCAAAGTCGTTTCTTACCACAAAAACATCACCGGCATTGATTTTCAGTACCAGCAGATTCGATCGGCCAACCAATTGGTGACCGACCGGGTCAACGTCGTCAATTGCTGGCAGGACAACGTGAACATCACGATTGGAAAACCCTCCGAATCGGGTGGATTATACGCCATCAAGTCGCTGGAAGGCGCGGTGGCCGAGCTTAAAGCCGGTATGATAGACGCGTTGGTGACGGCGCCTATCAACAAATACGCCATGCAAATGGCCGGTTTCCCTTTCCCGGGCCATACAGAATACCTGACCCAGGAACTGAGCAACGGCGACAGCCTGATGCTGATGGTGAACGATAAACTGCGCATCGCTTTGGCAACGAACCACTTGCCGATTGACAACGTAGCCGGCGCCATTGACAAAGGGCTGCTGATGCGCAAAATCCTGATGCTGAACGACTCGCTGCGCAAAGATTTTGGGGTGGAACGCCCGGTCATCGCAGTGCTGGGACTCAACCCCCATGCGAGCGATAGCGGCGTCATCGGCGATGAGGAAGAAAAATACATCCGCCCGGCCATCGAAGACCTGAAAGTTAAAGGCATTCTGGTGAACGGGCCTTTTCCGGCGGACGGCTTTTTTGGGTCGGGTCAGCACGTCAAATACGACGGCATTCTGGCCATGTACCACGATCAGGGGCTGATTCCATTCAAGTTGCTGTCGTTTGGCAGTGGCGTTAATTATACCGCAGGGTTGTCCGGCGTGCGCACTTCCCCCGATCACGGCACGGCCTATGACATCGCGGGGAAAAACGAAGCAGATCCTTCTTCTTTCCGTCAGGCCCTGTACCAGGCGGTTGATATTTCCAGAAATAGAAAAGATTATCTGGAAATGCACGAAAACCCGATGGTCAAAAAACGCAACAGACTGACGGAAGGCGAAGACGAAGTGCTGCCGGAAGAGGCGCAGACGGTGTAGCTGGAGTGGTTAATGGTTAATGGTTATTGGTTATTTGTTATTGGTGCAGTACAGGATGTTTGAAGTACCCGAGGCCAGGACAGCACCAATAACCAGTAACAAATAACCAGTAACCACTATACGAGACCAATAACCAATAACAACTAACCAGTAACCACCATACGACGCCAGAACAGCACCAATAACCAATAACAACTAACCAGTAACCAACAAAAGATGCCCGTTGTAACACTGACAACCGACTTTGGCTGGCAGGATCATTACCTCCCTACGATCAAGGGCGCCATTTTGAGCAAAAATGACCGCCTCAATCTGGTTGACATTACCCACCAGGTGAAGCCGTACGACATCGTACAGGCAGCCTTTATTTTTAAAAATACCTGGAGCAGCTTCCCTTCCGGCACGATTCACCTGATCAGTGTAAACGATTACGCTGGCGACACCGGATTCGTCGCCATCCGCCACGAGGGGCACTTTTTTATCGGCCCGGACAACGGGATCTTTTCCCTTATTTTTCCGGAAACGCCCAAGGACGTCTACCGTCTGGAAGCGCCATCTTCCACGCCTTTCCCACTCAAAGACATATACGCCACTGCGATCGGGCACATTGCCAATGGTTTCCCCTTCATCGAAATTGGATTTCCGGCGGAGCGCATGGTGCAGCGCATCACGTTCCAACCGGTGATTGCGCCATCGCAAATCAAAGGCGCGGTGATTTATGTGGACAACTACGAAAATGTCATCGTCAACATCACCCGGGAGCGCTTTGAGCAGGTCGGTCGTGATCGGCCTTTTTCGCTGTATTTCAAGCGCAATGATCCCATTACGCGCCTATCCACCCATTACAAAGATGTTGCGATTGGAGAAACACTTTGCCTGTTCAACTCGGTAGATTACCTTGAAATAGCCGTCAACATGGGCAAAGCAGCCAGCCTGCTGGGCTTGTCGGTGGAAGAAGGCGTCCAGATTGATTTTTATACCAACACGCCCGAATGATCAAGCGCATCGTCAAGCTGACCCTGCGGGAGGATGCAGCGGCAGATTTCCTCGCCATTTTTGAATCGTCGAAAGCAACAATTCAGAGCTTTGAAGGCTGCCTGCACCTGGAACTCTGGCGGCTATGCGACACGAGCGCTGTGTTTTTCACCTACAGCGTCTGGGAAACACCAGAGCATTTGGAGGCTTACCGCCAATCGGAGTTTTTCCGGCACACCTGGAGCAAAACAAAAGCGCTTTTTGCCGGGAAGGCGGAGGCGTGGAGTGTGGAGCAAGTTTGATGGTTATTGGTTATCTGTTATTGGTTATTAGTCTGTTCTAGCGCCGGCTGGCCGTGATTGGTGATTGGTTATTTGTTACTGGTTATTGGTCTGTTTTGGCGTTACCAGTAACCAATCAATATACCAGTAACCAATAACCAATATACCAGTAACCATCCCCTACTCCTCAGCCAGCTCCAGCGAGCGCAAATAAGTATTCAGCCGTTCCATCGGTTTCACGATAGCGACCCGGCCAGAGCGCACAAATTCATAAATCCCGATGCTTTTGAGCTCTTCCAGCAGCGCTTCGGTTTCCGATTCATGCCCCGTTTTTTCAATCACCACGTATTCCGGTTCGATGGCTAAGATGCGGGCATTGTGGGCCCGAACTAAACGTTCGACCCGCGAACTGCCCGCGAAAATTTCGGCAGGCACCTTGTACAGCGCAATCTCCTGGCGCACCACCTCATCCGGGTTGTAGTAAAAAGCTTTCAGCACGTCCACTTGTTTGTCCAACTGCTGGACGAGTTTCTCCACCATATCCTCCGTTACGTTCACAACAATGGTGAAGCGGTGGATATTGGGAAGGGACGACTTAGAGGTCGTCAGGCTTTCGATGTTGATGTGCCGGCGGCTGAAGATGGTGACCACCCTCGACAAAAGTCCCGATTGGTTTTCAGTGAAAACCGTGATGGTGAATTCTTTTTCCATGATCCAAATATACCCCAAAGTGGCCTATGCACCAAATCTGTAGTTCATGGTGCTTTTAGTTTTGGATCGTAATTCAGCTTACAAATTTCCTTGCTTTTCGGGCTTCATCTTCACGGTCGTCATCGTTAGCAATCCCACAATGAAAAAGACACTCAAAGCCAGTACGCTCATGCGCATGCTGCCCGTGAGATAGCCAATAAATCCGAAGCTGAACGTACCAACAATGATGGCGCCTTTCTCCAACACGTCGTAAAAACTGAAAAAAGAAGTCGTATCGGGTGTGTTTTCGGGCAGCAATTTCGAGTAGGTTGAGCGCGAAAGCGACTGTATGCCGCCCATGACGAGGCCGACGCCGATGGCCAGCAGGTAAAAAGCAGATTTAGAATAGATGAAATAAGCGACCCCGCAAATGATCGTCCAGATGATGAGCATGATGATGATGGAAAACTTGTTGCCTTTAATGTCTGAAATTTTGGCAAACAAATAAGCGCCGCCGATGGCCACTATTTGAAGCAGTAAGATCAGCAGTATAAGGTCGGAAGTCGCAAAACCCAGCTCTTTTTCGGCAAAAATAGCCGCTAAAAAAAGCACCGTTTGAACGCCTGTGCTGTAAAAGAAAAAAGCAACCAAAAACCGCTTGGCATTGCTGAGTCCCTGAAGTTGACGCCAGACTTTCCGCAGCTCCTGAAATCCTTTCAGCATCAGGTTTTCCTTCGACTTTTCATTTGAATCCGGAGGCAGGCGTCGAAACGGAATTTGCGCAAAGCCAATCCACCACATGCCCACCATAACGAATGCAATGCGCACAGCGGGACCTTCGCCGCTAAGGCCGAACCACTCGTATTTTTGAATGACCACCAAATTTGCGATCAACAAAATGACGCTGCCGATATAGCCGTAAGCAAATCCTTTGGCGCTCACCCGGTCGTATTGGTCTTCGCTGGCGATCAGCGGCAAATAAGCATTGTAGAACACCAAACCGCCTGCAAAGCCAACGGTAGCCAGGATGAAAGCCACCGTACCCAGTGTGAGTTGATCCATACCCCTGAAAAAATACAGGGCGAAGCACGCCGCCGATCCCAGCGTGGTAAAACACTGCAGGAAAAACTTTTTGCGCCCGCCATAATCGGCTATGCCCGACAAAAAGGGCGAAGCAATGAGGATGAGCAGATAAGCCGCAGAAATGGCGTAGGAATACAACTGGTCGTTGGAAACCGTCAGGTTTTTGCCAATATGCACCACATCATCGGTCACCGCCAGAAAATACCCCGGGAAAATGGCCACGATGATGACCAATGCGAAGGAAGAATTGGCCCAATCGAACAACGCCCAGGCATTGATGGTGCGGCGATTGTTGAGTGAAGAAGCTGGGACTTGTAGTGGTGTGGACATAGGTTTTTCCGATTGTCTAATTTTTCGTGCAAGATATGCAAATAGTACTATCTTGCCCCCGTCGGGGTTCAACTTTACAAACCCCCAGTGCAGCATCGGCTCCCGGAGCCGGATTTTCCTAACCATCGAGTTATTTATCGGTATGAACATTGCCATTTTGTCGAGAGGAACTTACCTCTATTCGACTCAAAGTCTGCGCCGCGCCTGCCTCAGAAGAGGTCATCAGGTGCGTATTCTCGACCACATGCGCTGCACCTTGTCCATAGATCAGGGAGAAGCGCAGGTTTATTACGACGATGAATTGCTCGAACCTTTTGATGCTGTAATTCCACGCATCGGGTCTTCGGTTACCCAACAAGGCGCCGCCGTCATCAATCATTTTGAAATGATGAAGGTTTTTTGCACCACCAGTTCCGACGCCCTCATCTATGCGCGGGATAAATTGCGCTGCCTTCAAAAATTGGCTTTTGCCGGTATTGATACCCCAAAAACGGTTTCCGCAGGCGAAGGCCAGAACATCGGTCCGCTGCTGAATACCTTCAACGCGATGCCCATCATCGTGAAATTGTTGGAAAGCACGCACGGCGCCGGCGTCATGCTGGCCGAAACGCGCAGGAGTGCCGAAGCAACGGTGGAAGCTTTCCAAAAGCTGGGCGAGCGGGTCATCATGCAGGAATTCATCGCGGAAGCAAGCGGCTCGGATGTGCGCGCCTTTGTCGTGGATGGGAAAGTAGTGGCCGCCATGGAGCGCCGGGCCAAGGAAGGCGAATTTCGCTCCAACCTGCACCGGGGCGCAAGTGCAACCGTCACGCCACTCAGCGCCAAAGAAGAATGGGTTGCTAAAAAAGCAGCAGAAGTGCTGGGCTTAAGCGTGGCTGGCGTGGATTTGCTGCGCTCAGAACGCGGACCGCTCGTTATTGAGGTCAATGCTTCGCCGGGTCTCGAAGGGATAGAAACCGTAACCCGCGTGGATGTTGCCGGTAAAATCGTGGGATTTATTGAACGTGAAATTGAACTTGCGCAGACGAAACAATTGGCGCTTGCGTTTGGATAAATAGAATGAGTAAGCACTTTGTCATAAACGGAACGACCATCATCCCCGGCCAGGAGGTCACGCTGCGTTTGCCGGTCGCGAGTTTACCTTCGGGCAACCGCATTTATATCAAAGGTCATATTTACCGCAGCCTGAACCCTGGACCGGTAATGCTGGCGCTCGGCGGTGTGCATGGCGATGAAATCAACGGCATCGAGATCGTGCGCCGCGCTGTGGAAGAAGAATTTTTCAAAAACCTTCAGCAAGGCAGTGTCATCGCCATTCCCCTGCTGAATATTTACGGCTTCATCAATTATTCCCGCGATGTTCCGGACGGCAAAGACGTCAACCGAAGCTTTCCCGGCAGCCTCGATGGGTCTTTGGCAGCCCGTGTTGCCTTCATTGTCACCAAAAAAATATTGCCGCTGGCCGATTTTATCATTGACTTCCACACCGGCGGCCGCAATCACTACAATTACCCGCAGGCTCGCTTTACCAAAGGCGACAAGGCGAGCGAAGAACTGGCCCGGCTATTCGGTGCGCCTTATATTCTATCCAACGCCCCCATCAGCCACTCTTTGCGCAAAGTTGCCCACGAAGCACTAAAACCGCTCGTCGTTTTTGAAGGCGGTGAAAACCAGCGCTACGACGGCTTTTCCATAGAATACGGATTGAAAGGCCTGAAGCGCGTGATGGCTGCAAAAGGCATGATCGCGGAAGAACTTGCGCCGCCAATCCGAAAACCGACCGTAATGCGGCGCTCACTCTGGATGCGCGCGCCGTGGTCGGGGATGTTCCGCTGCCACAAACCGGCCGGCCACCGAATTGTGGAAGGAGAGCCGCTCGGTTCCATCAACGACCCGTTCGGCACCGAAAAAATCCGCATTTATGCCCCCAGGAACGGCCATATTCTCGGCCATACGAATGCGCCGGTGGTTAACCAGGGAGATGCGTTGTTTCATATTGGGTATTGAGCGGCACTTTGTCATAAAAAAATGACACGCCGTTAATTTGGAATAATTCCAAACAAGGGTTACTTTTACCGTTGCAAAAACAGCAGGTATGTCCGCCAACCAAAAAAAGACCTTCAACCCGGGGAAAGTGAGTATTCCTTTTCCGCTCGTTGTTATTGAGTTGAAAACCAAAACCTTCAAGAAGAAGTGCTGCAAGAAGTATAAAAAGGGCAAGCGTTGCAAAAGTTGCCCGAATGGCTAAGCCGTTTTAAACTGTTAAACCTCGATGCGATTCTTCAATTTCTTCCTGTCCTCTTTTGCGCAGCGATCGGGTTTATGAAAACATGTTAAGAGATAAAAAATTACTTCCGCTGTCTTCTAAATCCGAAACGGCAATTATTTTTACTGCAAAAACTATTTATCAGGATCTTATTTAGCTTTTAAACCAAATTTTAAAAAGCTGCCGCCTGTTCCGGTCTATACATTGCCATCGGATGTTAGGCAGGCTTTGTCCAAAAATCGAGTAGCAAAAGTGGATGAGCCTATTCGGTGTATTTGTAGTTACGCCGCCCCTCAAGCCTATACAAAAAAGTGAACCAGGAAGTGATTATAAGTCAATCAACTATCCGCTGGAGATCCCGGTAATTAAACAAAGCTCCCGCAGGGTCATCTGAAATGTCGAAAACCAGGCCCTTTAACCTCGCCCCCGCATAACTTACTCCTTTGGTGCGCCGAATATCTTCCATTTTCGTCCAGTCGCTGACCGCAATTTGTGCGATTGCACACATGCCTGCTCCGTTCATCCGGATATTGATGTACTCAGTGCCCCCAAGTTCGGAGTAACTGTCAAACCAATAGTTCAAATCTGAAGGATCCAGTAAACGCAATTTCCTGGCCAATTCGTTGCGATACGTGGGTGTTTCTGGTGCATAAGCCTCAAAAACGGGATTAGTATTCACGCATTCAGAACTTGAGTACGAAGCTGCCCCCCAAATTATAGCAGCGCCGAGCAGCAAAAGAAGGAATTTCTTTTTCATGGTCATTTTAATTATAGACACAACGCCGGTGCTGTTCCTTTATACTCAATACACCACCTTTTTAACAACCACTCCTTTATCCGTCCCAATCTCCAGTAAATACAACCCTTTCCGGGGAAGCAACACTGCCGGATTTGTCCCACTCTGGCGGCGGATAAACTGCCCGTTGGCCGCATACACTTTCACGTATTGCAGGGTCGCGCCGCGCAATTGTATCACACTGACGCCGTCGGTTGCCGGGTTGGAAGCGATTTTTACGCTAAAGCCCAGGTCGGGTTGGTGGGTGTCCACCGTGCCATCCACGAAGATGCCTTCCAGTAGTGTAGACCCAATGGCCACAGGCGATTGGTCGCTATCATTGAACATGGTGCGGAAGGTTTCAATCTCGGGCGTGGAGGCGCTGAACATTTCTGCCATCCAGCGCGGCGGCAGCGACTGGTAGTACACCGTTGCCTGCGCCGAAACGTTGCCCTGGTAACCTGTAATGCCCACGCGGTAGTGGACCACATCGGCGCCGGAGCCCTGAGCGCCAACGGTATTTTTATTAAAATCGGGGTCGTTCAGTGCATGGCCGACGATCATCATGGAATCGTAGGAAGGGTGCGTGGTGCGGAAACCCGCAGGCGGCAGGCGGTTGTCTTTCAGGGAGGCGTAGGCGCGCTCCAGTACCGTCGTAAACTGGCCATTCACGTCGCCCGTCACCATTTCGTAGATTTGCGCCTGCCCCGGATCGTTGATGACGTTGTGGTGCGGCTCAAACTGCGGATTGTTGCCGGCAACCTCCAGGTCGGGTTGCAACATACCAGACTGGAACAGCGTATCGCCCTGTTCCGACAACAACACAAAGCTTACAAACGCACGCCGGCTGGGATAGCCCGACGGGAATTTGTGCCCGGCCTTGTTGGTCAGTTTCAACGCAAAAGTAACCGAATCGTTATCAAGCGATTCGAGCGTCAGGTTCAGGTTCAGCGATTTTTGCTGCAACATCTGGAAGGTCTTCTCGATCGTTTCGTCGAAATGCTCCGCTTCTGCGTCAATATCAAGCGCCTGGCGGTTATTTTTCATCAGTTTCAGCATGGCCGTATTGGCGCCCACCAGCTCATGGAGGCCAAAAGGGCTACGCCCGTCTAAGAAGAGGTAGTTGGAAGAGATGACAATCGGTTCTTTCAGGCGCGGCATATGGCATTCCTGGCAGGTAATGTTTTGGGTGGCGTAATTGGAGTTGAGCCACTCGTGGTAGGTGGCCTGCTCCACAAACGAAGTGCCGGTCAGTTCGCCTTCGTAATCGAACGGGTGCGTCACCAAAGTATGGCAGGGCGCGCAAATTCCCGCGTCGCCAATATGTT
This sequence comes from Saprospiraceae bacterium, assembly GCA_046153985.1. Taxonomy (GTDB): domain Bacteria; phylum Bacteroidota; class Bacteroidia; order Chitinophagales; family Saprospiraceae; genus JABWAJ01. The sequence goes on along the minus strand of JBJXFD010000002.1, from coordinate 9,933 downwards.
CCCCGAACAATGGATTGAAACCCACAAAATCCTGCATGGGCGGATTGAACGGCTGAAGGTAAGGGCCGTAGACAACCCGGTTCGTGTCAAAGCTGATTTCACCGGAAAAGGTAGCCGCCAGGTTCTCCGAACTGATCTTGTGGCAGGTGCTGCACGTGACGCCGTCTAAGCCAATGCTGTCGGCCAGCATATCGGCCATCGTGTAGTGTTGCTGTCCACGGAACAAGGCCGTGTAGTGTCCATTCGGCGCGTGGCAGGAGGTGCATTTGGTCTGAATGTCCAAGCTATGCGCCGGGTAAAGCAGGATTTCGTGGCTCACCTTCGCCCGCCAAAATGGGTCTTTGGCGCTGTTGGCCATCATGGTGGCGCGCCAGTCGTCGTGGATGTTGACATCGTTGCCGTCGCCGTCAATCATGGCGTAACCGTTGTTGTCGAAGCCGTGGCAACCGCTACAAGCCAATGCAGTCGGGAAAATAACGGTGGAATCTATGAGCAACAATTCCTGCATGGCGCGCAGTTCGGCGCGTTCACTGTCGCTGTGAAAAAAGATAACGGGTTTTTGATGAACCGAACCGCCCCAAAAAACGACGGCGATGACGAAAGATCCGAAGAGTAGTTGCCTGTACATGAAACGCTGTGAATTAAGAATTGAAAGTTAAGGTTGTTGGGGAATTGACCATATGGGAATTCGGGGTGGGTGGCAATCATTTTCCCACTACCATCTTCATCCCCTTTCTCTCCCTTTCCGTCTCCACCTGTATCCAATAAACCCCTGGCGCCAAATCTCCCGATGGCATCGAAAAACGCTGTGTTCCCTGCACCAGGGCAACTGACTTTTCATGAAGCTGTACGCCCAACGCATTGAAGAGCGAAACTTGTGCCAGTTGGCTTTCCTGCGCCGTTATTTCCACCGCAAAATCTTGCCCGGCAAGCACCGGATTTGGAAAAGCTTTGAGTTGGAACGCTGCGCCGACTGTCTCACCCGCTGCGGTAGAACAGGAATTGACTGCATTTGGCGTCGCCGCATTCATCGCCGCAAAAGGCCCGGTTCCATTGGGGCAGCGACCTGTGGTAACATCCGTGAGTTGCGCGCCAAATTCGATCTGGTCTATCATCGAACCGTCGGCATTGGTGAAATAGATGGCTTCGCCGTCTTTCGATAATTTGAAATTGGCATGCAGCCCCGGCTGGTTCTGGTCTTCATCCAACCAAATCAACAAGTAGCCGTTGGCCGGGATGGTGGCCGTTGACGGGAAAGGCCATTTGGTCAGGTTGTCGGCCTTGTCGCTCAGGAATGCGCCGGAAAGCAGAATGGGCGATGCGGTGGTGTTGTACAATTCCACCCAGTCTTCGTGTTGCCCATTGGGATCGGTTGCGCCATTTTCGTTGTCGGCTAAGAATTCATTGATGGCCACCGCGCCGACGGGAATATTTGCCGTTCCCGCGGCTTCGAGGGTATAAAATTCGTACTCCGCACGCTCCGGCGAAAAACGGGCTGCGTTGGCGTTTTCCGCGAAGATGTAATAGTCGGCCAAACTGCCCTGAATGGTCATGGAAGCGCCGAAAACCCCGTCGCCCGCAGCGCCATCCTGGTGTGCGCCGTCGTCAAACATGGGCACATCTTCAAAGATAGCCGCATGGCCGAATCGGTAGCGCAGCCGCACGCCGGTCGAATTGCTGACCGCAGCGGTGATCCAGGCCGTGCCGCCAAAAACGGGTGCTGCCGGCGCTGCTCCGACGTTCGTGATCACCGGCGGGACCTTTACCAATTCGGGGTGGTTGTTCAGGTAAGTGATGCGCGGGGTCATGAGCGTCGTGATGCCCGGAATCAGCATGCCACCGGGAATGCTGTTGTTCAGGTTATTCTGAAAATCGCTATACGTGTACAGGCCATTCGGGTCGGTATTGACCGCATCGTTGACCAATGCCTGCAATTGTGTGGCGCGGGTGAGATAAGCGCCGTTGGTGAATTGCTCGGCTAAAATGGTGCGCATGTGCGCGATGTAACTTTTCAAGTATTTGGGGTTGGCTAAAAGCTTGTTGATGAATGGTTTGCCCACGTTATTCAGGTGAATCAGAGGATCCAGTTGCTGCATCTGGGCAAGGTTCAACTGGCCGCCTGTGCCACCAATATTGCCAAAGCTGCCAAAAGCTTCGTTGATGTCCCAAATGATGGGGCAAAAGCGCCCGTTGCCGTCTTTGTAGGCGTAATAATTGTGGCCGGAGCCGATATAGCTGTCTAAGTTGACCAAAATATTGTCAAACGCAAGCATCCACAAAATGCGGTCTATGTCAAATGCGAGGTGTGCGTTTGCCGGGTTGTTGTTGAGCGTGTTGGCAGCGCTCACCAGGTCATTCCAGCCATAATCCGATTCAATTTCATAAAACCGGAAATAACAGCTCGAATCAGCACCGATATAGGTGAACGTAGCGCCGCCGCCACCCATCGGGCAGCCGGGGGGTGAAGTAGCGCCCTGCGTTGGATCGCACTTGAACAGTGCGTTGTCGTTCGAGTAGAAATATTCGTTGAGGAACTTCTTTTTGACGCTTTCTACATTGGAATAAAGGCCGTGGTAAGCGCCGTTGACGTAGACTTTAGCATAATTGGCACGGGGCGCAGCCATGTAATTTCGGGCAATTTCATACCCGAGCACTTCCCGCACAAAGGAAGGGTCTTTGAAGGCGTTGGAAAGTTTGATCAGGTCGTGCCCTTCGTAGTCCTGGCTGCCAATGATCTCATCCAGTTTGATGCTGAACGGGTTTTTGGGCCGGTTGGGGTTGTAGGAACTGTTGCCTTTGTATTTGACGCCCACGCTGTCGTACTCGATGCCGTTCACGATGACTAAAGGCGCGATCAGGCGACCGTCTTCATCGGCTGCTACTAAAGCATCGAGCAGGGCATCCCAGTTCTGCTGTGCAAAAAAGATGCGGATTTCCTGGATATCGCTGGTATTGTAAAAGGTAGCTTGCGCAAAAGCGCCGGAAAAAAACAGCAAAATGAGGCTTACGATTGTAGAAAGTCGCTTCATGATAAAAATTAGGTTTGAGCAAAGGGCATAAATTTAGATAAGGTATTGGATACCTCCAAGACCTTCGATAGCTTATCCTTAGAGGTGTCAAATTTTGGACACATCTTTAAATAACGATTACGTAGCGAATACGTGTCGGACACCTCCGGAGGTGTCCGACACGTATTCGCTACGTAATCGTTACCCGCCGCCGCCTTCTTTCTTTTCCTCTTTTTTTTCCTTGTCCTTGCCAAAAAGGGTATTGTTCCAGAAGTCTTTGAGCTTGTCGCGGTTTTCTTCCCGTTTTTCTAAGCGACGGCGCAGGCGCTCCATACGTTCCGCGTATTCTTCTTCGGTTTCGTTGTCCCTCCGCGGCCGGTCGTCTATGGTTTCTTCAATTTTCAGGGAATCGGCTATTTCTTCTTCCATTTCCTCCAGCGCCATGGAGTCTGCGATGGTGTAAGGGCAACGCATGAGGGCCATCGTTGTATCGGGCGGTGTTGTGAACCGCGTAAAAACCTTGCTTTTGTATTGCTCGTTTTTGTAAATCTGTCCCATAAACCTGCCCCAAACCGGTACGGCTGTAACCGAAGCCTGGCCAGTGTACATGCTGCGAAAATGCACGGTTGGCATAGCTGCCCCAATCCATACGCCCGCGATGAGGTTGGGCGTAAAGCCGACAAACCAGCCGTCGGAATGATTTTGGGTGGTGCCGGTTTTACCGGCAAGGTCTACGTTGTAAAGTCCGTTTTCCCAGCGCACGCGGGAGCCCGTTCCCCGTTCAATTACGGATTTCAGCATCTGCGACATCATATCGGCGTGCAACGGGGTCAACACCTGCGGAAATTCCTGTGGATTGGGCCGGTCAAAGGCCACCAGCACTTTGCCATCAGCCGTTTCGATGCGGTCGAGATAATGCAGCACTGGTTTTTGGCCCCGGTTGGCAAAAGTCCCGAAAACCTGGAGCATTTCCATCAAAGAGGCCTGACCCGTTCCCAGCGCAATGGAAGCGTCGTTTGGTAAGTCTGCCCCCATGCCCATTTCTCTGGCCAATTGCCGCACTGACTTTACCCCGGTTCGCATGATGGTTTTTACAGCCACCGTATTGACAGAATTGCACAAAGCGCCTTCCATTGAATACATACCTCCGTATTTGCCGTCAGAATTGCGGGGCGTCCACTGTCCTTCGGTACGCTCAGCCGGGGCTTCGTTCACCGCTGAAACTACCGTGCCGGTTCCGCCCTTTTCCAGTTCCACGTCGTCATACATGACCAATGCACTGCTGGTGTATTCGCAAGGACGCATACCGCTGCGCAGGGCTTGGGCAAATACGACCGGTTTGAAGGTAGAGCCAATTTGCCGGCGCGCTTTCACGTGGTCGTACTGAAAATATTGGTAGTCAATGCCACCGACCCAGGTGCGCACCAACCCGGTATTGGGTTCGATGGCCAAAAAGCCCACATTGATCATGGTGAGGTAGTACTTGATAGAGTCCATCGGCGTCATTTCCCGCACGTCTTCTTCTTTTGCCCAATTGAAGACGCGCATCCTCACCGGCGTATTGAACGCTTCGTTGATTTCTTCTTCGGAAAAGCCCTGTTCTTTCATGCTCTGGTATCTGGGCGAGCGCTTCTTCAGGTCTTCCAGCGTGCTGTCGTTGCCCCAGGGTTTGGCATTTTTCCATTCCTTATTAAAAGATTGCTGCAATTTGGGCAGGTGTTCCCGCACGGCGGTTTCTGCGTAGCTTTGGAACTCCGCATTGATGGTGGTGTAAATTTTCAGTCCGTCGGTATAAAGGTTGTAGGATTCTCCATTGGGTTTTTCAAAACCCTCCAGAATTTTCTCTACTTCCACGCGCAGGTGCTCCCGGAAATACGTCGCCAGCCCGTCGCCGCTGTTTTCCGATTGATAGTTGAGCTTCAGCGGCAATTTTTTCAAAGATTCGCACTGCTCCGCGTTGATATGCCCCTGGTCTTCCATTCGATCCAGCACGGTATTGCGCCGTTCCAGGGATTTTTCCGGGTGTCGTACTGGATTGTAAGTCGTATTCGCTTTCAACATCCCCACCAGCAGCGCCGCTTCTTCTATTTTGAGGTCGTGCGGTGATTTGTTGTAAAAACGTTGCGCTGCCACTTTGATGCCGAATGCATTTTCACTAAACGGAACGGTGTTGAGGTAAAGCGCCAGCAGTTGCTCTTTGCTGTAAATGCGCTCCAATCGCCGCGCCACCAGGATTTCCCGTATTTTGTTGACTAAAGTAGAAAGCACTAAGTAGTGCTTGCGTTTATACAGGTTTTTCGCCAATTGCTGGCTGAGGGTGCTGCCGCCACCGGAAGATTCATTCGACAGCAGGACGGTTTTGAAAAACACCCGGAACCAGGCGCGAAGGTCCACGCCGTTGTGGGCAAAAAAGCGCGCGTCTTCTGTGGCCACCAAGGCGTTCACCACGTTCGGGGAAATTTCTTCAAAGGCTGCATTGACGCGGTTTTCTATGTAGTATTTGCCCAGCAGAACGCCGTCTTCCGCATAGACTTCCGAGGCAGTATTGTGCTGAATATCTTTGAGTTCGCCGTAGGTAGGCAGGCGCCCGAGCAGCCCTGTCCAGATTAGAAAAAACAGGCCGAAAAGGAAAATCATCCCGCCGCCGAACAGCCCGCCGACAATGGCTGTCGCGATGGACAACCGGGGGTATTTGCTGTGAAAGACCGACCACTTAGCCCGTAAGAAAGCGACGCCCGGACGCGCCAATGCTTTTGCTTTTTGCCAAATGGTTTGTCCGTCAAATGAAGGTTGTTCTGCCATAGTATCTTTAATTTATAGCCGATCACCTGCCAATATGTACCAGCAATACCGAAATATCCGCAGGCGATACCCCGCTGATCCGGCTTGCCTGGCCGATGGTGCGCGGCTTCATGCGCGTTAATTTTTCGCGCGCTTCTTTGGAAAGTGAAGAAATTTGGTGGTAGTCGAATTGTTCGGCCAGGATTACTTCTTCCAAACGGTTCATCTTTTGCGCCAACTCCTGTTCGCGTTGGATATAGCCGTCGTATTTCATGTTGATTTCTGCCAGTTCCACATGCCCGACATGGAATTGCTCCAGGTATTCGTCTAATTCCGGCAAGGCTTGCCGCAAGGCGTTCATGTCAATTTGAGGTCGCAATAAAATACCCTGCAATTTTACTTTCTGGCGGATGGGCGCCGTGCCGCAGCTTTCCAAATAGCCATTGATGGCTTCCGGACTAACGCTCGTTTCCTCGAAATATTTACCAATGGCTTTTGACGCTGCATTCTTTTCTTCCACCTGCGCCAACCGCTCCTCCATGTTCATGACCCCAAGCCGGTGGGCCAGCGGGGTCAGGCGCAGGTCGGCGTTGTCTTGCCGCAGCAAGATGCGGTATTCCGCCCGCGAAGTGAACATTCGGTAAGGTTCCTGGGTGCCTTTGGTGACCAAATCGTCTATCAGCACCCCGATATAAGCTTCTGAGCGCTTGAGAATGAATGGCTCCAGTTCGTTGATGGCAAGGTGGGCATTCATGCCCGCCATCAGTCCCTGACAGGCCGCCTCTTCATACCCGGTGGTGCCGTTGATCTGGCCTGCAAAAAAGAGGTTTTTCACCAATCGGGTTTCCAGCGACAGGCGCAATTGCGTGGGCGGGAAATAATCGTATTCAATGGCATAACCGGGGCGGAACATTTTGGCGTTCTCAAAACCCGGGATCAGCCGCAGGGCTTTATACTGTACGTCTTCCGGCAAGGAAGAAGAAAAGCCGTTCACGTATATTTCACAGGTATCCCAACCTTCCGGCTCTACAAACAACTGGTGGCGGTCGCGGTCGGCAAACCGGTCAATTTTGTCTTCGATGGAGGGGCAATAGCGCGGTCCCAAACCTTGAATTCTCCCGGAAAACATGGGCGATCGGTCGAATCCGGTTCTCAGAATTTCGTGTACTGCATCGTTGGTGTAGGTGATGTGGCAGGGCAATTGTTGGCGCAGGGGCGGAGTATCGGTATAGGAAAATTTGCCGGGGATTTCGTCGCCGGGCTGCACTTCCATTTTGCTGTAATCGAGCGAGCGACCGTCTATCCGAGGCGGGGTGCCGGTTTTCATGCGACCAGCCTCAAAACCCAGCCCGATCAGTTGTTCGGTGATGCCTTTCGCGGCGCCTTCCCCCGCACGTCCGCCGCCGAGTTGTTTTTCGCCAATGTGGATGATGCCGTTGAGAAAAGTGCCGTTGGTGAGCACCACCGAGCGGCTTTCGATTTCCAACCCCATGCTGGTGCGTACGCCGCAGACCACGCCGTCTTTTACGATCAGGCCGTTCACCATCTCCTGCCAAAAATCAATATTGGGATGCGCTTCCAGCATCGTGCGCCACTTGCGGGCGAAGAGTTGCCGGTCGCTTTGCGCGCGCGGGCTCCACATGGCCGGGCCTTTCGACTGGTTCAGCATCCGGAATTGCACCATCGTGTGGTCGGTGACAATGCCTGAATAACCGCCTAAAGCGTCAATTTCACGCACGATTTGCCCTTTTGCCACCCCGCCCATAGCCGGGTTGCACGACATCTGGGCTATAGTTTGCATGTTCATCGTGGTCAGCAAAACCTTCGACCCCAGGTTCGCGGCAGCGACAGCGGCTTCGCAGCCCGCATGGCCTGCGCCTACAACAATGACATCGTATTTTGGAAACATTAGGTTGATTGCTGGTGATTGGTTATTTGTTATTGGTTATTGGGGGAAGCACGGTTGATTGCAGGTATTTATCCCGATCCTGTTCTCCAGCTACCAGTAACTAATAACCAACAACAGATAACCAACTAATTCATTACCGGGTTCGTTTCGGCTGCAAAATTAGGAAAAATAGGCGGAAGTTGCATGAAGAGGCAACAAGTCACCCCATGTCCCAAAAATGACAAAAGATCAACACCCTAAATGGCGCAGGTCAATTCAAGGCTCGTATCTTTAGCCGGATTTTTGCGATTATGAAAAAAACACTCCTCCTGCTGGCTTTATTGGGAATCCTGCTGAATACGTTTTTGTAACCTAAAAAACGATCCACTCGTCTTGTTTTTTGGGCAAAACAGTTACCTGTTCCTAAATTTGAATCCAACAAAACGACCTTCAACCCATTATGTTGCCACGCACCTTCAACGAATACCTGACTCAGTTTCGTCACACCATGACGATTTATCCGCAAACGTGGAAGTTTTTTAAAAAACACCGCCTTTGGGAAGGCGACTGGGATTATCGCTGGTTGTCGCGGATACTGGCCCTGATCGCCATTGTGGTCGGGTTCAAAATGCTGAGTATTTTTTCCAATTGGTGGTCGCACGCCCATTTCAACAGCCTTTCAGAAACCGTCAACCAAATGGGCGCTTTGGCCAGCGAGGTATTTAAAAACGGGTACAGCTTAGTTTATGCCAGTGGCCTGAAGTATGTCATGTTTTTGTTGTTGTATGTGGCGACTGCGCATTTCAGTATCCGTACGCTGGCGATTCTTTCGGGCAGGGAGCCGCAAATAGTCACTTTTCAGACCGCGCTTCGGGCCCAGATTCGGGCGTTTAAAGTCTATATCCGTTGCTGGATACTGGAATTGATTATTGCTTCGGTGATGCTGAGTATATTTTTTGGCATTTTTAAGAGCATTGCCTTCCTCGAAACTCCGGCAGTCTTTGTAGTAAGCTGTTATTTTGTTGGTTTTGCAGTGGTGGATAGCTACAATGAAATATTCGGATTAAGCGTCAAAGAAAGCATGCAATATACCCGAAACTACATCGGCATTGCCCTGGCAACGGGCTTAGTGGCTCAGTTGCTGATGACGATTCCTGTTTTTGGCCCCATTTTGATGCCAATCGTATCGGGCATTGTCACCACAATTGCGATGTATGAATTGGCCGATCTGCATTTGCTGGAGCGGGAGCTTGCGGTGCAATTGGATGAGTTGGTTTAAGATTTCTCCTTGCCAAGGTGATCAATCAGCCCGAAAGCAAAATCCGTTAGCAACTGCTCTACCTGACTCAGGTCTCCGTCCGGGACTTCAACATCCGTCAGCGAGGGCAAATGAAGGGCAAAATAAGGATGGTCGTTCGACATTTCCAATAAGGTGCTGGCCAATGCTTTCGGGTAGGGAAAGCCCGGCGAAACTTCCCGGATCAACTGGGCGATTGTTTTGCTTAATGCCTTGTAAGTCAGGAAAAAACCGTATTTATTTTCCTGGTCTACCTGCTTGGTGTGGTAAGCTTTGATGGCTTCTGAAATCACGATCCGGTGCAGGATGTCTTCATCCACAAATTCAATGGCAGGATTGGGCCGGGACGCCTCGATAATGGTAGAAATGGCAATTTTCAGCCTTTGGCGCGGATCGGGTACATTTTGGATGTTGACTTCGATGCAATACCGCATCCACTCCCAATACCAGCTTAGTAAATAGAGCAGGAGCAGGTGTTTGTTTTCAAAGTAGCGGTAGATAGAAGCTTCCGTAGAATGAATACGCTCGGCTAATTTTTTAAAGGTGAACCCTTCAAAGCCGATTTGGTCAATCAAAATAATGCTTTCCTGAATGATCCGGTGCCCCAGTTTGGTCTCTTGCGGGTCGCGCAAGAATAGCTTGTCATTGAGTTTGATGAAAATTCCAATTGCCATAAATTCCTATATTTTTGCGAGTACTAATATAATACAAAATAGCTTAACTACCAAATATTATAGCAGGCAAATGAAAATAAGGCAAATTTTTTTTTTCGGGCGGATGAATACTGAAAGTGTTCATCCAGCATGCCGGAAGGCGGTGAGCAGAAAAAACCTAAGCTGGAAATTTTGAAGAAGAGAAGCAAAAGTGCCCGGAGCGGGGCTCGAACCCGCACGGCCCTTACAGGCCACAGGATTTTAAGTCCTGCGTGTCTACCTTTTCACCACCCGGGCAGGGGACAG
>JBJXFD010000612.1:0-17544 GCA_046153985.1 Saprospiraceae bacterium | reverse complement strand
AAAGAACATCAATTTTGATTCAAGATATTCTTTTCTTCTCACCTATCAACAAGAAGCGTGTTTTTGTGTCGGGGACTTCCTTAACGGGAAAGTCCCTTATTTTTGAAACATTCAGTTATTAGAACATAAAACTAAGCTCCTCAAAAGAGAACCGCTCCAGAGCGGTTTTCTTTTTTTATGCCCATTTCTCTGTGCTTTAGAGCTTGTTCGGGTTTTCCTGACGGAGCGAGAGCGAGGAAATTTTGTTTTAGATAAGGCGGATTTTGCAGACGTAGCCAGCAGCTACGGCGAAAAAATCCAACGCAGTATAAAATAAAATTTGCCGCTCGTAGCCCGTTGATGAAATCCCGAACAAGCTCTTAACAGAACACATTGCTGCAAGACTTCGCAAGCAACATAATTTTTCGGATATTCGCACGAATTTTTTAACTATCCGAATTAAACATGAACAAGACTAAATTGATTGGGCTGATTCTGGGCGCATTTGCATTGGGCGCATTTTCGTATCAGCAAGTATTAAAAGTGATTACGGCGGCAGACGTCCGCGGTGCAGCCAATATTGCAGGACTGGAATTTACACAATCCGAAGTGGATTCGCTGCTGCCTGAACTCGACGACTACCGCAAAAGCTACGACGCCATCCACAAGTTAGCATTGCCAAACGCTGTGCCCATGGCGCTGGTTTTTAATCCGGTTCCTCCTGGTTATCAACTGCCTGTGGGTTCTATGATGGGCGGCTACAGCTCAGCCGGGAATGCACAGTTGCCTGGTAATATGGATGATCTGGCGTATTATTCTGTTGTCCAACTGTCCAAACTCATCATTGGGAAAAAGATTACTTCCGAGGAATTGACGAAATACTTCATCGAGCGCCTCAAGAAGTACGATCCCAAACTGAAGTGCGTGGTCACCCTGACCGAAAAAACGGCGTTGGAACAGGCCCGCCAGGCAGATGAAGAACTCAAAAGTGGAGTTTACAAAGGCATGCTGCACGGCATTCCTTACGGATTAAAGGACATTGTGGCCACCAACGGCCATCCGACAACCTGGGGTTCTAAAATTTTTAAAGACCAGGTCTTTAACTACGATGCCACTGTCGTGGAAAAACTGAGAGCTGCCGGCGCGGTGCTGGTTGCCAAACTCAGCGTTGGCGAATTAGCCATGGGCGATACCTGGTTTGGCGGTCAAACGAAAAATCCATGGGATATGAAGACCGGTTCCAGCGGCTCTTCTGCGGGTTCAGCAGCTGCGGTGTCTGCCGGATTGGTGCCATTTGCGATTGGCACAGAAACCCTGGGCTCCATTGTATCCCCGGCTACAACCTGCGGCGTTACCGGCTTGCGCCCTACCTTTGGCCGGGTGAGCCGTCATGGCATCATGACGCTTAACTGGAGCATGGACAAAGTTGGCCCGATTGCCAGAAGCGCGGAGGATTGTGCGGTCGTTCTGAGCTACATCACCGGCGCGGACAACAAAGACCTTTCGGTCATCAATATGCCGTTCACCTATGATGCTGGCGTCAAAACCAATAAAAAGCTCAAAATCGGGTACCTGAAAAAAGATTTTGACAAGGCTTATCCGTTCAAAACGCAAGATTCACTGACACTGAAGACTTTGCAGGCGATGGGCTATGAACTGATCGCTATGGATCTGCCGGTATACCCGGACATCAGCTTCCTCATTGGCGTAGAAGCGGCTGCCGCTTTCGACGACCTTACCCGCACCAATAAGGACGACCAGATGGTTCGCCAGACGAAAGACGCCTGGCCCAATTATTTCCGTCAGGCGCGTATGGTTCCTGCGGTAGAATACGTTCAGGCCAATCGGGTGCGCGCGCAAATGATCGCGGGAATGGAAAAGGTGTTCAAAGAGGTGGATGTGTACCTCAACCCTACCTGGGCCAGCAGCAGCCTGCTGACCACCAACCTGACCGGACACCCCTGCGTGGTAGTGCCCAACGGCATGAAAAACAACAAACCAACCAGCATTACCTTCACGGGCAAACTGTTCGAAGAAGCGACTTTGCTGGCGGTGGCTCAGGCTTACCAGGAACAAACCGGGTTTGATCAACAAAAACCAAAGCTTGATTAACTGGTTACTGGTTATTTGTTATTGGTTATTAGTGGGGACACTGGTAACCAATAACAAATAACCAATAACCAATAACCAGATCCGCATGCTATTCCGTTTTATCATCGTCCTGGGCTGTATTGTGCTGTTTATCAACGGCTGTAACAGTCTGATTTCCCAAAATTTCGGAACGCACAAGTTGCGTACCTACACCATGGAACAAGTCGTGCGCGAAAATATTGGCGACTCCGATTTTATCGAAGTCACCGGCGCGTGGCAAAGCGGGGATTTCCTTCACGCGCCGGGCAGGCGTTTTCCCGACAAGCCCATTTTGTTGTACCCGTTGCTCGATCGTGCGCAGTTGACGGCATTGGACAGCAACCAGGTGGTGCAACCGGCCATTGTGGCCTGGACCGAAGATTTTTCACCCGATTGCCTTACCCAAAACAATTGTATCGAACGCAAGGAATTTACCCTCAAAGGCATCGTTCGCAATATTCCCAGCGAAAAAGACCGCTCGGATCAATTTTCAGCGGCGCGTTACAAACTGCCTGAAAATGTGATTTTTGTGGAAATCAACAAAGCGCCCATCGAATGGTATTGGAACTTAGCCATGATGGTCGGTGCAGTCGTCCTTGCCTTTTTGCTGGAAAGTTCTGCTTTTAGAAAAACAAAATCTTTAAACAACAATCCATGAAAATGAGCCGCCAGCGCATCGTCGCAGGAAACTGGAAAATGAACAAGACCTACGAAGAAGGTCGCGCTTTAGTGAAAGACATCGTCGGGCAACTCCAGCCCACCGAAACCCTGGTCGTTTTATGTCCGCCTTTTCTGCACCTCAATTCCATCAACGGTCAGACCAAAGACGTGCGAAGCTTGAAACTTGGGGCACAAAACTGCCATCAGGAAAGCTCTGGCGCTTATACCGGTGAGGTCTCGGCTGCTATGCTCCAGTCGGTTGGCGTGGAATATGTCATTCTGGGGCACTCTGAACGCCGCGAATATTTCGGGGAAACGGATGAGCTGATCGCTAAAAAAATTGACGCGACCCTGAAAGAAGGCCTGCGACCGATCTATTGCTGCGGCGAAAAACTCGACGTGCGTGAAGCGGGTGGGCACCTCGATCTGGTGGCTGCGCAAATCAAAACGGCGCTGTTCCATTTATCGGCAGCCGATTTTGAAAAAGTGGTTATTGCTTACGAACCCGTCTGGGCCATCGGCACGGGCAAAACGGCAACTTCGCAACAAGCGCAGGAAATGCACGCGCACATCCGCAGTCTGATTGCCTCAAAATATGACCAGCAAGTGGCCGGGCTTACTTCTATCCTGTATGGCGGCAGTTGCAATCCTTCCAACGCGGCAGAGTTGTTTTCCCAGCCTGATGTGGATGGTGGGTTGATTGGTGGGGCTTCACTCAAAGCGGCGGATTTTGTGGCAATCGTGAATAGTTTTTGAGGCAGTGATAAGGTTTCACGTTTAAAAAAGCCTATTTTTGTAAGCAAACGTAGATAACAATGGTTGCTTATCAGAACATATACGACAGCCTTGCGGAATTCATCGCCAGTATGGATCCTGAGAAGGTATTGGCTTTTCACGCGCCCGCTGATATTCAAGCGCGTGTTGAAGTCTTGATTGATAAAAAAAAATCAGAAGGTTTAAGTGAACAGGAACGAGACGAATTAGCACATTACTTCATTCTCGAGCATATTGTTCGGTTGGCAAAGTCCCGGGCTCGTCTTCATCTTTCCAGAGCCTGATATGAGTCGGGTCCATATTCCAGATGCGCTTCGGCTTGAGATAGCCACACTTGCAGGTTTTCGATGCGAGTATTGCCGGAGACCGGAGGCCGATTCATTCATTAAATATCAGATTGATCACATTATCAGCTTGAAGCACAAGGGAGCTACGGTTCTGTCTAATCTCGCCTATGCTTGTCCTATTTGCAATGCAAATAAAGGAAGCGATATTGGTTCTGTATTGGAAGATGAAGACGTCTTTATCCGATTGTTTCATCCAAGAAAACACAACTGGTTTGACCATTTTGAAGTTGGGGAAGGAGTAATTTATCCCAAAACAGATATAGCCGCTGTCACGATTAAGGTATTGGATCTTAATAACATAAGTCGAATTCTGGAAAGATTAGATTTGATAAAAGCGGGAGTTTTTCCATAACTGCAAGATATGGTAGTAGGGTAGAAGAAGGGGGGATGATGATTTAATCCCAATTCCCTATCTTACCGCCCCGAAACAACACCCATGAGTACCAGTCTGACCATACCTTTTTTCGCATTTAAACTGCATTTTCACGCAGGCAGCGTGCTGACGATGCCGATGAACGATCCGGAAGCGTTGCGTTTGGGTCAACCTTTGCGGGTGGTAGCGGAACAGTACGCGGAGGCCCTGCAAAAAGCAGTGCTGAACAAAGGGCAGTTTCATACTCTGCTGGAAACCTACCGAAAAGGAGATTTTTTCAGGAACTTCCTGCACGTGTCCTTTCCCAAAGCTGCCGACGGGTTTAATTTTCCGGGGTTTGAACTCCAGTTTGAATACTATTTTAACGAACAATCCGGCGGATTTTGGGGCATCGTGCCGGCTTTGGGCGTGGAGGGGTTTGGCAAAGACGCCGAAGCCCTGTTGAACAGCCTCCAGGAAACCATTCGCCTTGAGTTTTCAGCCAACCGCCGCCTGACTTACGTTCAAAACATCGTCTCCACCATTTGGTACCAGGCCATTGAATTGCAACAGCACCCCATCCAATTGGAGTTTCCGGGTCCGGCCGAGGTAGCGCGCACACGGGAGCGGGAGGAAGCCTCTTTGCTTGAAAAAGTCGTAACGCCCCTGGATATTCACCGCCAGCAAGTGTATGGGCGCCAGGCAGATTTGGAACAATTGGCCCGAGCCTTGAAAGGGCGGTTCAATCGCAATGTTTTGCTGGTTGGCCCTTCCGGCGTCGGAAAAACGGCCTTGGTTTGGGAAATGGCGCATCAGCACAAAAAATTCAAGATCAAAGGCCGCATTTTAGAAACGACTGCTTCGCTGCTGATCAAGGAACTCATGACTGAAAATGCGGGCTGGGAATACAACCTGCCGTTGTTGTGCAAAGAATTGGCCACCACGGAAGACTACCTGTTTGTACGCAATTTAGCCGAACTTTTTGAAGTCGGGAAATACGAAGGCAACGACGTCAGCATCGCCGAATACCTGTTGCCTTTTATCAGTCGGGGCGAAGTCAGCATGATCACCGAATGCACGGAAGAAGAACTGTCGCTCATTGAATTGAAAAGTCCGACTTACCTGAGCCAGTTTCAACTCATCCGCCTCGAAGAGCCTTCGGAAGGAGAACTGGAATTTATGGTGCTGGGCAAAATCAAGGAATTAGCCGCTTTGGAAAATATCGGGGTAGAGGAGGAAGCCATCCGGGAAGCCATTCGCCTGCACCGGCGTTTTGCGCCCTATTCGGGGATGCCCGGTAAGCCCATTCGATTTCTCGAAGCCCTTTTGATGCGTGAAAAAGCAGCTCCTGCGCCGAGGACCATTGGCCGATCGGAGGTCATGCAGCGGTTTTGTGAAGAAAGCGGAATGCCGCCCTTTATCGTAGACCCCGATATCCCGATGGATGCCAAAGCGGTGCTGACCCATTTCAACAACCAAGTTTTTGGACAGGAAGCAGCAGTAGCTGTGCTGGCCAACGTCTTGACGGGGATAAAAACCGCCCTTTCCAAAACCGGAAAACCCATCGCATCGCTGTTGTTCGTTGGCCCAACCGGGGTTGGAAAAACGGAAGTAGCCAAAGTATTGGCCGCGTTTATGTTTGGGAGCCGAGACCGCATGGTGCGCTTCGACATGAGCGAATTTTCTGATTATGGTGCAGTCAACAGACTCATCGGCGGTGGGCCCGGCACTGACGGTCAACTCACGTCCGCAGTTCGTCGGGAGCCTTTCTGCGTGTTGCTTTTCGACGAGATTGAAAAAGCAGATTCCGGTTTCTTTGACCTGCTTTTGCAAATATTGGGCGAAGGCCGCCTCAGCGACGGTAACGGTCGGGTGGTCAATTTTTGCAGCGCCATCATCATCATGACCTCCAATATCGGAGCTGCGCGCTTTCAAATGGGGCGGGTGCGCCTGCAACAAGGCGCCGAACAGGAAGAAGCCATCTCCCATTTTATGAATGTGGCCCAGCAACATTTTCGCCCTGAGTTGTTCAACCGCATTGACGAACTCATCCCGTTTTCACCGCTCGACCAGTTGTCGGTGCGGTTTGTCGTAGAACGCGAAATCGCCCTCCTGAAACAACGCGAAGGCATTCGCTTCCGGCGCATGTCGTTGAAAATTGAAGAACCGGTACTGGATTTCCTTGCAGAACAAGGCTACCATGAAAAATACGGCGCGCGTTATTTGCAGCGCACCATCCGCGAGCAATTGGTGCTGCCGCTTGCGCGCAAACTAAACCAGGAAGATTTTGACGAGCGCCTTGATGTTTTGGTGGAATTAACGGAAGGCGCGCCGGCCATCCGGATCAAACGCGACCCGCTGGCTTTGGATCTTTTGCTGGAAGAATTGGAAAAAGCCAACTATGCCAATTATGGAGGTTCGCTGCGCCGGAGAATTCAGGGCATCCTCAGTGGATACCTGTTTAGCAGTTTTTCCAGCGAAATCCATACTTTGGAGCGTTTGGCCCAAAAAGAACAAAAAGCATTCTGGAAAGACCCACAACAAGCCGCCCGGTATGCCGCTTTGTTGGCTTTGGCCGACCGGGGCCATCAACTGAGCGAACAAATCGAATCCATCGAAATGGCGTTGAGTATTGCTGTTTTGGGCATCGAACCTTACCAACCGGCCCTTCGGGAATCCATTGAGCAATGGGAAACCGATTTTTTTGACTGGAAAAAAGCGCTTTGTGAAGCGGGAAACCCCGATGGCAATCGTTGTTTCCTGCACATTTATGGCGCCCAACCTTTGGAAGTATGCACGTTTTATCGCACGCTGTTTGAACAGTTTGGTTTTTATTTTAACGGCGCTGCAATCTGGTTCCGCGACCGTTATTACCAGGTCATGAAGGCGGAAGCAGATGCTACAAAAACGGTCAAAGATCCCTTTTTCAGGACGTTGTGTGCGCCAAATTCGCACGAAGCGCCGGAGCCGGAGGAGAAAGGCGATGTGCTGTTCGGCATGGTTTTTAGGGTGGAAGGCCCCTGCGCTGCGTTGATCTTAGAACCGGAAGAAGGTTTGCAACGTTGGAGAAACAAAGAGGGCAAAGACCAGCACTACATGATCAAAGTGTCCAAAGAACCCTTAGTGACCCCCATGAAGATTCACCGTCAGGATTACTATACCCAGGAGGCGCCCCGGCGGATCCTGACTTTGAATTCGATAAAAGACACCATTTATCAAATCAACCGCGAATACCAGCGGGAGGAGTGGAAACTGCTGTTGTACAAATCTTTGGAAGTTCAATTTAAAATTCGTTTAGATGATGAAGTTACCTGAAATTACGCGCTTATCGCTTTTCGTTTTTTTCAGCTTGGCTGCGATAGGTTCCTCATTCGCCCAACCAGCTGCACCTGCGACTGTTGCAGAATTGCCCGGTTTTTATTGGGTTACGTTTAAAGACAAAGCAGGGACTCCGTTCTCTGTTAAAAAGCCGGAAGCTTTTTTATCGCAAAAAGCCTTAGATCGCAGGAAAAAAACGGATACGCCCGTTATGGCGCAAGACTTACCGGTGAACCCTAAGTATGTTGGTCAGTTGGAAAAAAGCGGTGCTACTGTTCAATATACCTCCCGGTGGTTCAACGCTGCAACCGTCGTTGCCACAGCGGAAATGAGCAAAACCCTGCAATCCTTGCCTTGTGTTGCATCTGTCACATTCGTTGGCAAAGCGCCCGTGGCCAGCGTCTGGAAAAACAAAGCACCGGAAGGCGCCTTTGACGCCGAACGCAAAGCAGTTCCCATTGACAGCCTGCACTACGGCTACGCCGACCAGCAAATCAAACAAATGAATGGCCATAGTCTGCACGCCCTGGGTCACCGCGGCACGGGCATTACGGTAGCCGTGTTGGATGGCGGTTTTACCAGTGCCGACAAACACTACGTTTTTGACAGCCTGCGCACGAAAAACCTGCTGATTCCTGCCCGCGATTTTGTGGACAACGACTGGCAGGTTTGCGAATCGAGTTCGCACGGGATGCAGGTGCTTTCAGTGATGGGGGGCAACCAGCCCGGCGTTTTGGTAGGAGGCGCGCCGAATGCGGCCTACGTGCTGGTGAAAACGGAAGACGTGCGTTCGGAATACCGGGTGGAAGAGTGCAACTGGATTGCTGGCCTGGAATATGCCGACAGTCTGGGTGCAGACATCGTCAACTCCTCTTTGGGGTATACGACCTTCAGTGATAAAACAATGGACTATCAATACAGCAGCCTCAACGGCACTTCTGACGCCAGCAAGGCTGCGGAATTTGCTACTGCAAGGGGCATGATCGTGGTGAACAGCGCAGGCAACGAAGGCGATTCCGACTGGAAATACGTAGGCGTGCCGGCTGACTCCAAAGGCGCATTTTCGATTGGCGCGGTTGACAGCAAGGGTAAAAAAGCCGGTTTCAGCTCCTTCGGCCCCACTGCCGACGGCAGGATCAAACCGGATGTTTCCGCAGCGGGCTCGCGGGTGATGTCTGCCAGCGCCTCTTCTAACCAGCTTCGTCCCGCAAGTGGTACTTCACTGTCGGCGCCGCTGGTGTCCGGAATGATCGCGGCTTTGTGGAGTGCGTTTCCTGAAAAAACCAATATCGAAATCATGGATGCCGTGCGGAAAAGTGGAAGTCAGGCATACGCGCCCGACAATGAACTGGGCTATGGGATCCCCGATTTTCTTCGGGCTTTTGAGTTGTTGAAAGGAAAATTGCAAGAGAAGCCGTGAATTAACCAGACCTGCTTATTTTTGCGCGGCGAAAAGCATTCTCTAATCGAATAAAACGACTCAAAACATGATTATTGGAGTTCCAAAAGAGATTAAAAACAACGAAAACCGCGTTGCCCTGACGCCCGCAGGGGCGCTGGAGCTGAGCAAGCGCGGACACGCCGTGTACGTGCAGGCCACAGCAGGGGTAAGCAGCGGTTTTTCGGATGACGAATATGTCAGCGCCGGCGCAAAAATTCTTCCCGCGATAGAAGACGTTTACGGCATTGCCGAAATGATCATCAAAGTGAAAGAACCCATCGAGCAGGAGTACCCGCTTATCCAGCCGGATCAGTTGCTGTTCACCTATTTTCACTTTGCTTCCTACGAACCACTGACCCGCGCGATGATTGCCAGCGATGCAATTTGTTTGGCTTACGAAACGGTGGAATTACCGGATCGCTCCCTGCCGTTGCTGGTTCCAATGTCTGAAGTGGCGGGTCGCATGGCCATTCAGGAAGGCGCAAAATATTTGGAAAAACCGGCAAAAGGCCGCGGCGTATTGCTCGGCGGCGTACCAGGCGTACCTCCGGGTCGCGTATTGGTCATCGGCGGGGGCATCGTGGGCATGCAGGCGGCCAAAATGGCGGCGGGCTTAGGCGCACAGGTCACCCTCCTCGATGTGAGTCTGCCGCGCTTGCGCTACCTTGCCGATGTGATGCCGGCCAATGTGACGACGATCCACTCCAATGAATATAACATCCGCAAATTGGTGCGCGACCACGACCTGATCGTCGGCGCCATCCTCATTCCGGGCGCCAAAGCGCCGAAGCTCATCACGCGCGACATGCTCAAAACCATGCAGCCCGGTACCGTTCTGGTGGATGTGGCCGTGGATCAGGGCGGCTGCTTTGAAACAACAAAACCGACCACCCACGAGAATCCGACGTACATCATTGACGATGTGGTCCATTACTGCGTGGCGAATATGCCGGGTGCAGTGCCATACACGTCTACCATCGCATTGACGAACGCCACCTTACCTTACGCCATCCAACTCGCCGACAAAGGCTGGAAAAAGGCTTGCGCCGACAACCTGGCGCTTCAGTTGGGCTTGAACGTGGTGAACGGGAAAGTGGTGTACAAAGGCGTGTCCGATGCATTCGGGCTGCCTTACAATGAGGTAAGCGAGGTGCTGTAGTCACCAGCTTCAGCTGGTAGACTTTAAGAAACAGAAAGAAATGAGCGGGCGGGGACGAGTAGTTCCCGCCCGCATTGTTTGTGCTTCCAGGTTAGTGTAGCCACTGACTCAAGAAGTCAATAATCGCGGGTAGCATTTCGTTTGCTACCTTAGCAATAGAATAAGATTGATAGAGGAAAGAGATTAACTTCAACCACCACCATCTTGCAAAGCGCTTTTTGAGCGCAGGTGGTTGTTTACGCGGATCTGGCAATTGGCCAGACAACTCCCTCAATCGAATTCTAACCCGCTTTTTGGGCGCGGGTGGTCGCTTACGACCATACTTAGATGATGATAAATTCATCCATTGTAGTTTATGCCATCATGCGCAGACTACACTAATCTTCCTTAGCTATATAAAAAATGTACACAAAGTGTATACTTTTCACAAGAATAGACGTAACTTTGAATTGAATTAGATACAAAAGGTCTACTCCTTTATTAAGGTACGACTAAGTCAGCCAATTCATAATGGCTGATTAAAAAATGCCCTGACTGGAATTCAGGGCGTTTTTTATTTATGGCAATCTTTAGGTACGGAACGTCAAAATCCACTTATCCAGTAAGTTCATATCACTCTGTTGCAGTAGTTATGTTGAATTTTATCGTCAAAATTCAGTCTGGTTCACTCAATTCCTAATTTCAAGCCTGTCCAGTATATAATCCTTCGTTTGGCATTCTATCTATGTGTGTATAGATAGATTTATAATTCTGCAAAGGTTCTTCGGCCAACTGTTATCCTCATTTGCTTGAATTTTATATTAAAACTTGGGATTGGATCAGTTGAAAACCGCTGTGGCAAAGGTACGAAAATAGTAGCGACATAACAAAGCTTTTACGAAAAAAGAATTCATTGTAAGTATTTGGCTATTAATGTATTGACAAACAAAGTACCCTTGCTCTACTTTGTCGGGGGGATTCATTTTGGAATTTGACCAAATTTAGGTTACCTGTCGTTGAACGCCAAATTTATTTACCAAAAAGTTATCCACATTTTACTGGATTTCAATATTTTATCTGACAAAACCTTGCAATCTTCTCTGATTTGTAAGATAACTGTTAAATTAGATTTGGTACTATTCTTCTTCTCGACACAAAGATAAGGAGGATAAGGTGGCTGTCAAGAAAAATGGAGGTTGTTTTTCGAACGCTGAAAACGGCTAAATAATCAGTCACTCTATAAATCACTGAGTACCATTAACGACGTTACCTTCCCACTTTGCAACAGTTTCATTTAACCTTTGGAGAAGCACTAACTGCATCAGCCTTTCTTACAATTACAACCTACACTTCATAGACTTCGGTAAACCTCCAATCAAAAGTATCCGAATATTAACTATGCCGAACCGCCATCCAATTCTTTTCTTTGATTGCACCTTTGTGCATAAATCAAATGTAGGAGATGTATTGTTGTGAAAGCAAATTTTTCACCAAGATTTTATTCACAACCATTCGCTTTTGAGTTATTCAGTTGCTGAAAGGCAGCAAACAAAATTAAACTACATGTTTTACTTACTGTTTTGGATTTCTTTGTGGTAGACAATACCCGACACGGCACCACAAACACACCGAAAAGAAAGAATGCCAAGCCGCTGTGATCGTTGTGCCGTTGTGTGAAACCCAAAAAATCGCGTTGTGCGACAAACAACCCGCACCACGTCGCAGATTTCCTGCGGAAATGACAAACCGACAGAGAGCCATATCCTGATAAACATGGCAGGAAACAGAAAAAGTGTTGTTTTCAGCCTGTGGGATCATTTGGATAACACAACGAAATCCCGTATTTTCGCAGCAAGCAACGAACCAAAATCGTGTATTCATGAATATTGTCCTGGAATTACCAGAAGCTTTGGAACATCGGCTGCGCGAAGAAGCCGCCCGACACGGGGTGAGTTTGAATCGCCATATCGTTGAGCGCTTAGGAGACAAAAGCAGCGATCAAGAAGACCTGCCTTTGACGGAAGGCGCATTGCTTCAAAAAATAAACCTTGGAATTGAGGAGGAGGAATGGAACCGGTTTCACGCCTTAGTGGCCCTGCGCAAGTCTGAACAGATCAGCGAAGCAGCGCAACAAGAATTAATAGCCCTTACTGATAAAATAGAAGCAGCTAATGCGGCACGGTTACCTTATTTAGTCGAACTTGCCCGTCTTCGGAATGTTACTTTGGCCCAACTGATGAATAATCTGGGGCTGAACGCCCCTTTGTTCATTTATGACTAAAAAAGATAAGATATTCATTCGGCAGCGGGCTTCTGCATGCTGTGAATATTGCTTGTCTCAGGATCAGTATTCTCCCAGCTCGTTTTCAATTGAACACCTTATTCCGCTGATAAAAGCAGGAACATCCAATTTAGACAATCTTGCTTATTCCTGTCAAGGCTGTAATAGTTTTAAAGGAGTTGCAACAGATGCAAAGGACCCTTCTACCGGGTTGATCGCACCGCTTTATAATCCCCGAATAGATAGCTGGGGCGCTCATTTTCAATGGACTGAAGATTTTTCCTCTATTGCTGGAGTTTCTCCAACCGGGCGTGCGACGGTTCAGCGTTTACGACTCAATCGTGCCAGCGTGGTGCGGCTCCGGCAAATTTTAGTAGTACTTGCACTACATCCTCCATTCTGATGCATCCCGCAGGGCTCTTCAGTTCTACACAACAGCACGACGCGTTCCACAATGAACAACCCGCACCACTTCGCAGATTTCCTGCGGAAATGACAAACCGGTAGGGAGACGTAACCCTCAAGGGCATAACGTACACAACAAAAACAAGGACGCCAAGCCATTGTGATCGTTGTGCCGTTGTGTGAAACCCAAAAATCGCGCCGTGCGAAGCAAAAAACCCCGCCCCTCTCTTACATTTTCCACCTAAAACCCCGACCTTTCTGGCAAACCAAGACCCATGTCCGAATTTTACCTCAAACTCCGCTACCGCGGTCGTCTGCGCAACCCTGAAGAAGTGGAATTGCTGGCGGATGAAGTAGAAGACATTTGCCGCTCCCGCAACTGGAAATACCACCGGTGGGAAGAAGACTGGTCGAAACCCGCCACCGTGAAAGTCCACTTTGAAGAGGGCGGGGTTACCTCCGAAGGCCATGCGCCACTGCGCGGCATCACCTTTAAGCCGCACCCGGAATGCGAAACCGTTTGGCTCACGTTCACGCCCGACGGCATCCTGCAAACCCTCTTCACACTGGATGACCCCACCTGGACCGTCAATGATGCCGAGCATCCCTGGTCGCGCGTAAAAACGGGGTTTGATGGCGCCGTGACCCATCGCGCCATCTGCCAGTTGTTTTTTTATTTAGAGGGAAAGTATTTTGCTGATTTCGCTTGTTTAGACGAATCGGGCTATTGGAGGCACCGGGACGATGCGCGTCTGGAGGCTTTTATGACCTCCACAATAGCAGGACATGCACAGTTGGAGTCGGAACTGCAAGCTTTAGAAGCAGACGAGTCGCTCGACCCTTCTGTGAAGCATAAAATCTTCTATGATCTGATGCGGGCGTATGGGGAGCGCCACAAGCCTGATCGGGGATGAAAATGTTTTGTGCCGCAGGTACGCATATATAGCGTCACCATTGCGTACCTACGGCACGCTAAACCACACGAAATGTTCCGTGTCTACCGGCATTAGGTCCTTACAGGACCACAAGCCTGAAAAATCTAATCATACGCATACAAGCTCGCTGCAATGTTCACCGCCTGCTTTTCATAGCCATCAACATAAACAATGACAACCAGCAGGTTGGTACTGCTTTTTTTGTCAAGTACAGCCATGACAACAGCGTTGACGCCGTCTTTTTTGCCTTTGATGTAATAGCCCGTGAAATCGTCCACTTCAATGGCTTCGCCTTCCTCAATGTCGTCGTATTCAAGGCCTTTTGCCATTTCTACAACAGCTTCAGCCAGGTCGTCATCGTTTACTTCTAAGTCTTGTACCGGAACAATGCTCAAAAACAGGTTGTCGTTACTGGCGGAAAATTCTTCTGCGTTGTTGGCTTCTATCGCGAAATCATCCGGCACCTTAAATCCAACTCCGTGGGTATCCCAATGCATGTCCGTCATTTGGGCGGATAAATTGGTGGCGGAAAAGCATAAAAAAGCAGTTGCTGCAAAAAGCAAGCGTCTCATAGAAGTGAAATTTTGATGATTGTGAAAGAAAATATTTGACATTATTTAGAGCCGATATAATCAATACAGGGCACCGCTTTTGGCGGGCGAAAGGTAGGCTAAGTTTTTTAAAAAACGCTTACCTTTATGTCAAGAAAACCTGATCCAAATATGTTCAATCAAACTGAATTTTTGACAGAAGTCACGGGGAATAGCCACCAGAAGCTTAAAGCGTGGGTGGATAATATTGCCCGGTTCTGCGAGCCCGACCTCGTCCACTGGTGCGATGGCTCGGAAGAAGAGTACAACCGCACTACACAGTTGCTGGTTGACAAAGGCACATTCATCCGGTTAGATCCGGAAAAGCGCCCGAACAGTTTCGCTTGTTTTTCCGATCCCAGCGACGTGGCACGCGTAGAAGACCGTACCTTTATTTGCAGCCGTACACGCACCGAAGCGGGGCCCAGCAACAACTGGGTAGAGCCGCGCGAAATGAAAAACACGCTGGAAGGCTTGCTAAAAGGCTGTATGCAAGGGCGCACCATGTACGTGATTCCATTCTGTATGGGGCCGCTGGGTTCGCCTTTGTCCAAAATCGGCGTACAGATTACCGATTCGGAGTATGTGGTCGTGAACATGAAAATCATGACGCGCATGGGCAGCAAAGTACTCGATATGCTGGGTGAAGACGGCGAATTTGTAAAATGCCTGCACACCGTGGGCGCGCCGCTCGAATCCGGCCAGGTTGACGCCAAATGGCCCTGTAATCCGACCACCAAGTACATCGTCCATTTTCCGGAAGAACGCTATATCGTTTCGTACGGCAGCGGTTACGGCGGTAACGCCTTGTTGGGTAAAAAGTGTTTCGCGCTGCGCATCGCTACTTCCATTGGGAAAGAAGAAGGCTGGTTGGCTGAACACATGCTCATTTTGGGCGTGGAATCCCCTGAAGGAGAAAAGACCTACGTCGCAGCCGCTTTCCCAAGCGCTTGCGGCAAGACGAATTTTGCCATGCTCATTCCGCCCGACAGTATGGCTGGTTGGAAAGTGACCACCGTTGGCGACGACATTGCCTGGATCCATCCTGGCGATAAAGGCAAACTGTATGCCATCAATCCGGAGGCAGGGTTCTTTGGCGTGGCGCCGGGCACCAATACCAAAACCAATCCGAATGCGATGGCGAGCATAAGCAGCAACACCATTTTTACCAACGTAGCCCTCACAACGGACGGCGACGTGTGGTGGGAAGGAATGACCAAAGAAGTCCCGGCAGGCTTGACCAACTGGCAAGGCCAGCCACACGATCCGGCCAGCGGCAAACCTGCGGCGCATGCCAATTCGCGGTTTACGGCGCCAGCTTCGCAGTGCCCCTGCATTGACTCGGAATGGGAAAACCCGAACGGCGTGCCCATCAGCGCATTCATTTTTGGCGGACGCCGCAGCACAGCAGTGCCTTTGGTTTACCAATCGTTTAACTGGAGTTTTGGCGTTTATTTAGCTGCCACCATGGGGTCAGAAACCACCGCCGCCGCTTTTGGCGAAATCGGGAAAGTGCGCCGCGATCCATATGCCATGCTGCCTTTCTTAGGCTACCACATGGGTGATTACTTCAACCACTGGTTGCAGTTTGGCCGCAACTTGCCGAATGCCCCGCGCATCTTTGGGGTGAACTGGTTCCGGAAAGACGATAAAGGCAATTTCCTGTGGCCGGGCTTTGGCGAAAATATGCGGGTGCTGAAGTGGGTTGTTTCGCGCGTAAACGGCAAAGGCAGCGCTGTGGAAAGCCCCATTGGCTGGATGCCGCGCTACCGCGACATGGATTGGACCGGCTTAGAAGACTTCACGAGAGAAGACTTTTCCCAAATTATGGCCGTTGACCGCGAAGCCTGGAAAAAAGAGCTGCTGGCGCACGAAGAATTGTTCGCCCAACTCTACGACAAGCTTCCGAAAGAATTCTACTTCATGCGGGAACTGTTGCTGTCCTCGCTTTGGCGTTCGCCGGAGCAGTGGGGGTTGGCGCCGGAGCAGGCGTGAGCACCTAAGGATGAAAGAAAAATATGCTTCCACGCCCCTGCTTCCTGTTACTTTTGAGAAGCAGGGGCGTTAGGAAGTAAAATATAAGCTGCTTCTTACCGAAAAAGAAACAAACCTCGAACCATTAAAAACGGATAGCCGATGGGAGGAGTTGATGAAAAAGCTGGAATGAAATCCTTTCAGGATTGTTCGTATATTAGGCACGTGCCGTTTCACTTCACCTTCTCCTCCAGCGCTTTAAAAATCTCCTCTTCACTTTTGCCTAAGTTTTTGAGCAAAAACTGTGCATCGTCAGCGAAATCGTCGTTCGGATATTTCTTTAAAAAGGCTTCGTACAGAACCTTTGCCTCAGCATAGCGTTTAAGGTCATTGTCTAAGGTAAAGGCGTGCATAAAAAGCGCTTCCGGGGCGCGTTCATCATCCGGAAAGGCGGTGTAAGTCTGTTCGTAGTATTCCAGCGCTTTGTCAGGGGCGCCTGCTGCACGAGAAACATCACCCGCTTTGTAGAGCATTTTTGCCGCGTCTGGCGCCTTTGGCAAAAGCAGGGCGCTGAGTTCACAGGTTTGAATATAGTCGTTTGCGATCCGGGCATCTAACTGTCCGGTTTTCGAATTGATGATGCCTACGGCCAAGCTGTCTATGCGCGCGGGCAAGGGAGGGACATTTCCCGGCAGGTAAGATTTTGCTTCTGCGATTTGATCTGAACCAGGAAAAGCCTCGGGAAACAATTGATAAATGCTAAATGCCGTAGCCGGACTGCCCAGTTCTTTTTTGTAAAGCGCGGCCAGCAACATAGCTGCCTCAGGTGCTTGCGGCGTATCGCGGTATTGCTTTAAGACGTATTTTAGCCGGGCCTGTGCAAGTGCAGCACGGTTGGTAAGTGCCAATGCCTTCGCAGCCCGCAAAGCGCCATCCGCCTGCCGGGCTGCGTCGTCGGGCATAAGCGCCGTCCATTCCTGACTCATCGCGACCAACGAGTCTGCCAATGCAGGGTCGGGGTTTTTCGCCAGGGCTTTTTCTAATTGTTCAAGCCGGGTAAGAACCTGGTCTGCTGCAGCGCTATCACAACTAAGCAGGGTGCTCACGCAAGCGGCAAAAGTAAAAAGGACAGGAAAAAAAAGGGTGCGCTTCATCGTTTTGTACATTTTAGCGCCCAAAAGTAAGTAGAAATAAATTTCACAGGCAACAATTGCTGAAAA
>JBJXFD010000606.1:0-2549 GCA_046153985.1 Saprospiraceae bacterium | reverse complement strand
CTCTTTTTCCCTATCTTCGCAGTCCAAACCACGCTCATCATGTTAAAGGAACTGCTCAATGAATTACAACTCACTGCCACCAAATTGGTTGCAGTAACGAAAACGCATCCGGTTGCCGACATTGAAGTACTGTACCGAGAAGGGCAACGCCGATTTGGTGAAAACCGACCCAAAGAATTGGCGGAAAAGCACCCGCTACTGCCCGCCGATATCGAATGGCACTTCATCGGCCATTTGCAAAGTTCCAATGTGAAATACATCGCACCGTTCGTGAGCATGATCCATTCGGTGGAAAGCCTTTCGCTGTTGCAGGAGATCAACAGACAAGCTGCAAAGCACGGGCGAATCATTCCCTGCTTGTTGCAGTTCAAAATTGCGCAGGAGGAATCGAAGTATGGCCTGGATCTGCCAGGGGCACAGGCGCTGTTGAGTTTGGATGCCTTTCGGCAAATGGCAAACATTCAAATTGCCGGGGTGATGGGCATGGCGACGTTTACGGAAGATGAAGAACAGGTTAGAAAGGAATTTCGACAGTTGAAGCAGTATTTTGAAACACTGCGTGCGGATTTTTTCGTGAACGATCCAGGCTTCTGCGAAATTTCAATGGGCATGTCAGGGGATTATAAAATTGCAATTGAAGAAGGCAGTACGATGGTGCGGATTGGGAGTTTGTTGTTTGGACGGTAGACGGTAGACGGTAGGGGCGACCCTCGCGGTCGCCCTATGTGCATTCTAAATTT
This sequence comes from Saprospiraceae bacterium, assembly GCA_046153985.1. Classification (GTDB taxonomy): domain Bacteria; phylum Bacteroidota; class Bacteroidia; order Chitinophagales; family Saprospiraceae; genus JABWAJ01. Next base: position 1,809 of record JBJXFD010000606.1, on the reverse strand, counting down.
CGCTGGAGACTTCGCCATCCGAAAAATGCGTGTTAATCTGATCGCCAGGTTTTAATGCAGCGGCAGCGCGTACAATTTTCCCGTCTTTTGTTGTCAGCGTAAAGCCGCGTTTCAGCGTATTTTCTACACTCAACAGGTCCACCAGCGCCTCCTGTTGTTGCAATTCCAGGGCGCTTTCGCGCAATCGCTGGCGGAACAACCCAGGAAGGGCGTCTTCCACATATTTCAATCCCTGTCGCTCCGTCCGGATTTTCTGGCGAATGGTCAAATCGCATTGCTGTGCCAGGTATTCCAACGACAGATTGGCCGTTTCCAAACTTTTCCAAAGGGAATCCCGGATGGAAAGTTGCAGTTGAACCAGCGCACTCTCAAATTGGAGGTTGTGACCAATCAAAAAATCAGCCACGGCGGTTGGCGTTTTAAGGGCCGTATGGGCGACGAGGTCGAGTACGGTTTCATCCGCGTCGTGGCCAATGCCGCTGAGTACCGGCATGGGAAGTGCGGCCATTTGCGCGCAGACTTCAAAGTTGTCGAAAGCCGTCAGGTCGAGCCGCGCCCCGCCGCCTCGGATGACCACCACGCAATCGAAGCCCTCGCGCTTCGCTTTGATTTTTTTCAGTTGCTTCAAGACTTCCTGCTCCGCCTGGTCACCCTGCACTGCAACCGGAAACAAGACTGTAGAAAACCGGTAGCCGTATCGGTTGTCCTGTAAATGTTTCCAAAAATCCTGAAAACCAGCGGCATTGCGCGAAGAAAGCACGGCGATGCGTTGGATGATCAAAGGCAGGGGCAGGCGTCGGTTGAGGTCGAGCAGGCCCGCTTCCTGTAATTTTTGAATGGTATTCCGACGCTCCAGTTCGAGTTTGCCGAGCGTGTAAGCCGGGTCAATGTCCTGGATCAGGAGCTTGAACCCGTAGCGTTCGTGGAATTCCACACGCACTTTCAGCAAAACTTCCACGCCGGCCCGCAGGAGGTCGTGCCAGATTTTGCCCAACTGGAATTGCAAATGCCGGGCCGTTTGTTGCCAGATAACGGCTTCCGCCTGCGCTAAGATGTCTTCTTTTGCGCCGCCTTTTTCCACCAGACTCAGGTAAAAGTGTCCGCGACTTTCATTGACCTGAGCGATTTCGGCGCGCACCCACAGCGCATCCGGCAGATTCAGCGCCAGAACGCGCCGAACATGTTCGTTCAAGTCAAATAAAGAATAAGTCGTCACGGAATCCGGCATTACTACTCAGACTCGAAGGTGAAACGACCGTCGTGATAGCGCACCGAAGGCAAATAACGATAGCCTTCCACCTCCTGCGCTTCATCCACAGCGGCGTGGTATACCGTCAAACCGGCATCCTGACGCAGCACGTAGAAATAATCGCCGGCGCCAGCCCACCAGCCGCCAACCGCTACAACGGCCTCTTTGGGGATGTCGTAGGTCGCATAATCGGAAGGGTTGATTTGATCGCAGGCATTGATGTTGGCAATTTTGGTTTTACTTTCATTGACGATGACAAAAACGCCATTTTGTGGATTGTCCGGATCTTCGCCGGTCGCCTCGCAAATGAGTTGCACATTGAGGGGCTGAGGCGTAGTTGTGGTGTCCTGCTCTGCTTTTTTATCCGTGTTACAGGCCGTGAGCAGCAGTAGACCAAAAAAAATGATGGATGTGGAAAGGTGTTTCATTGTACTAATATGATTGATTTGCAGCGTTGTCAATCAGGCATTTGCTTAGGGTTTTGCCCGCGGCAGTTCCGAGAAATTGATAATTGACAACCATTTTATGAAATATTTATCCCAACCTGTTTTGACTGAAAG
>JBJXFD010000594.1:0-4262 GCA_046153985.1 Saprospiraceae bacterium | reverse complement strand
CATTAATCCTATTGTAGGCGATGAAGCAGTTGGTAGTACATTCCCACAATTTGATGTGACGGCATTACAGCCTTGTGCATACATTGTTTGGTTGGAAGCTACTTTCAGACTTACAAGTGGATATGGGCGCATAAGTGGTTCAACTATATGGGATCATATTGCGTTTTGTAAAGCTTAAATTTGAGTGTTCGTGTTGGTTTTAGTCATGAAACCAACACGAACCTTGTTGTAATGAAAAGGATAGTAATCCAACTATTAACCATTAAAATTACCAATGAAATGAAAAATGTAAAAACAGCCTTGCTGCTGGTATTTGGCTATTTGGCACTAATGACGTCTTGTAAAGATAATTATGAACAATTATTAAAAAAGACGGAGGTCAATCCTTTATTTGAAACAGCGCCTCCAATTGCTTCAAATTTGTCTTTTGAAATTTTAGAAGAGCCAACAAATCAAGGCGAAAACATCAGATTTATTGCTCATTTCAGACAAGGTCAAATAGAGGGGCAATATTTAGCATTACTTCTTGACGACAAAAAAGTATTGCTCAGAGATGATGGAAAAGGAGCCGACAAAACTGCTAACGACAATCAGTTTTCAATCTTCATTAAAGACGATCTTGAACAAGTTCGATCGGAATTGCTCAACAGGAAGGAACTTGCCATTGCCAGCGACTCAATCCCTATATTTAATAACAGAAGTGTCCGATTTATCAATTCGGACAAGTTGAAAGAAATCAATTTCAGGGAGCTTGGAAAAGGTAAAATATTTGACATCCCACTGGAGTTGGTGTTCGGAGCCAAGGGATTATCAGACCAAAAGAAAACGCTGATGATCACAGACCTGGGTGTCGTAGAGGACCCTACAAGAACTTTCAACCCCTGCACCAGAAGTGGAAATCCCAATGGTGTCTGGACGTTTGGTGAGCTAATGAGGTAAATGGCATCTCCAAACGCAGGTTCAATTGCATCAGATGCGGCGGTCTCGAGTTTTGTGTTGAATTGGTTAACCACCTGGACGATTGACCAAACCGTGAATGGTGAGAATTTACCAGAAAGAAACACTAAGAGCTTGTCCGGGAATTCATACCTGCCCATAGCAATGGTTAATGGTCTATGGTCGGCTATGAATTCCCGAATATCAGCACACCAACACCGCTTTCAAACAATCATCGGCCTTCTGGTCAAAAACCCGGTACGCTTCCGCCCCGTCGGCAAGGGCGAACCGGTGGGTGATAACCGAAGCAATATCTAACCGCTGCGCAGCGCCTTCCCGAATCAGCTTTTCAGCATAATACCGCGCCGGGCAACGGCCAATGCGGTAGGTCAGATTTTTGTTGTAAGCTTCCACAGGCGAAAACGGAAAGTGCTCTGCGGTATGCACACCTACAGAAGTTACTGTGCCACCAGGCCGGACAAGGTCAACCGCGAGCCTCAGAGCAGCCGGACTGCCAACTGCTTCGAGCGCAGCGTCTACTCCACGTCCGGCAGAAGCTTCCCGAAGAGTTTGTTGAAAATCCGGCGTAGTCACATTAACCGGAATGGCGCCAAATGCTGCTGCTTTAGCCAGCCGTTCTGGAACCGTGTCCAATGCAAAAACCCGGGCGGCCCCGAGGTCTATCGCGCTCAAAACCGCCATCAGGCCAACCGGGCCACAGCCTACAACAGCGCAAGTCATCGCAGCTTCCCGGCTGATTCCAGCCATGTCGGCGCAGAAATAGCCCGTCGAAAAAATATCGCCAAGCAACAGGCCCTGCTCCGGGGAAAGATCGGACGTCAAATGGATCAGGGTTGTGTCGGCCATGGGTATCCGCACATATTCGGCCTGGCCGCCGTGCAACCCCTGGCCTTTTTCACGCCAGCCGTACAATTTTCCACTTTCGCAACGCGCGGTCAGGCCAATTTTGCAATAATAGCAAGCGCCGCAAGACGTCGTAAAAGGGCTGAACACCCGGTCGCCCGCACGAAATCTTTGCAAGATAAAAATTGGATGGGAATTGTTTATGAGGTATCCCACGATCGTCCATTCCTTCAATTTTAGCAATTATTCAGGGGTTCAGGCCAGTTCCAGCCTGCATGAATGTTTCATTTATTAGAGAATAAAAGGCCAACCGGTCATCACCAGCGGTTCACCATTTGACAACAAGCCCGCCAAATCGTATTTGGTCTGTAACGAAGATTGCGTTTTGAAGGATTATGGGAAAATAAAAACCGTTGCAACTTCACTTCTTACCAAAAGTCAATGAACCGCTATGCGATTCGACTGAATTTTGCTTCTGAATTCAACTACATGAATTCATTAAACTTAAAATCAATAGTTTATGAAGCAGAGATTCAGTTTATCGGTATGGTGTATTGTCTTTTTTGGCCACCTGGCTTTTGGTCAAGCCCTTACTCAAACGGTTCGCGGAACCGTTCTTGATACCGATACTAACCTTCCGCTCATTGGAGCGCAGGTTGTAATTCCCGGCAGCGATCCCATTCAAGGCGCCGCTACCGACTTACAGGGGCATTTCCGGCTGGAAAATGTCCCCATTGGCCGAATCACCCTTCACCTTTCCTACCTCGGCTACGAAAACCAGGTCATTCCGAATATCGTTGTCAATTCGGGAAAGGAAGTCATTTTGAATCTAAGTATGCAGGAATCTGCTGTAAGAATGGATGAAATCACCGTGACCGCAAGTCAGAATAAAGGAGAAGTGCTCAACGACATGGTGATGCTCAGTGCGCGCGCTGTTTCCCCGGAAGAAACCAATCGCTATGCCGGCGGCTTCAATGATCCTTCGCGCATTCTTTCCAATTTTGCGGGCATCACCAGTACACAGGATGGCAGCAACGACATCATCGTACGAGGCAATTCACCAAAATACGTCCAATGGCGGCTCGAAGGCGAACAAATCACAAATCCCAACCACTTTGGCGACCAAAGTGCAGTTGGCGGCTCCGTTAGCATTTTAAACAACAACGTCCTTGCTGCTTCCGACTTTTATACAGCTGCGTTCGCTCCGGAATTTGGCGACGTGCTTTCCGGAGTGTACGACGTAAGGTTGCGGGCAGGCAACAACGAAAAATTTGAGTCCGTTTTTGGGTTTGGACTGCTTGGCGCCGAGATGACCGTTGAAGGCCCTTTCAAAAAAGGTTACGGGGGTTCCTTTATCGTCAATTACCGCTATTCAACAGCCGGTTTGTTGAGCGAATTGGGGATGCTTGGCGATTTGAGCGGCGTGCTGAAATTTCAGGATGCAACCTTCAAAGTGGTGCTGCCTACCCGAAAAGCTGGCGTTTTTTCAATCTTTGGACTCGGCGGCGCGAGCAGTTTCAGTTTTGAAGACGTGACCCCGGCCATTTGGGTGATTCCGGGCGACAACGCTTCCCGGGCCGAAATCCGCAATGATTTTGATAAAAAGGCGCACCTCTTCAATACAGGCCTTAAACATACGATTAACATAGGGGAAAAAGGGTTCCTCAATACTACGTTCACCTACGCAAACGAAGGCATCGAAGATGACATTTTCGAAGCCGGTATCCTCAAAATTTACGACGACTCCGGTGCGTTTTTGCGCGATTCGGTTCTTAACAAACGACTCGATTTCCAGGGCAACCTTCAGAAACCCAGCTTCCGGGGGTCTGTCACGTACCACCACAAATTCAGCGCAAAGCATAAAATTCAGGTAGGAACAAAATACGCCCTGTTCAATTACCAGTTCAAACAAAGCCAGTTTCGAGGCGATGCAAGCTCTCCGTTCGTACTGTTGGATTTCAAGGAAAACGTCAGCACCATCCGCAATTTCATCAGTTGGAAATACCGGGCGAGCGAAAGATTAACTTTTGTGTCGGGACTGCACAACGTAAATGTGTTGCTGAATCAAAAAAGCACGCTGGAACCCCGCCTCGCCATTGAATGGAAAGCGACGCCGTCGGGGGTCATCCATTTGGGCTACGGCAAACACAGCAATATGGAGAGCATCCATCACTATTTTGCCAAAGTGCAGCAACCCGACGGCAGCGTCACAGAACCCAACCGGGATCTGGATTTGCTGAAAGCGGATCATTTTGTGCTGGGTTTTGAACGGCGATTGAGCAAAAACCTGCGGCTAAAAATGGAAGCCTACTACCAACACCTCTACAACCTGCCCGGGCTTTGTTGCATGAACATTTCCTGTTTGGAGAAAGCCTCTTGAAGCCAAATTATTCTCAAATAATCAACACTATTTTTGAAAAAATTTGGCAAATATCTACTTTCACAGTACAGGATTGTTTCAT
>JBJXFD010000584.1:0-6251 GCA_046153985.1 Saprospiraceae bacterium | reverse complement strand
CAAATTCATCGCAAAAAACTATATAGACTGGGTGCAAAAAGGCAACGGCCCGGTGATGTCGAACACGCTGCTGCGAAGCAAAGTGTTCCCGAAAATGAGCGACGACATCCCCACCGTGGTGCTGTTGTTGGACAACCTGCGCTACGATCAGTGGAAAGCCATTGAGCCGACCATTACCGAACTGTTCCGGGTGGAAAAGGAAGACTATTTCTACAGCATTTTGCCCACTTCCACCCAATATAGCCGCAACTCGATCTTTGCCGGCCTGATGCCGGTTGAAATCGAAAAGCGACACCCCGACTGGTGGAAAAACGACAACGATGAAGGCGGTAAAAACCTGCACGAGCACGATTTGTTAGCAGAACAAATCAAGCGCACGTTTCGCAAAGAACTCCGCTACGACTACGTCAAAGTCACCACCGTGGCCCAGGCGCGGCAGCTCCAGGACAACATCTTCAACTATCTCCAGAGTAATTTGATGGTGATCGTTTACAACTTCATTGACATGTTGTCGCATGCCCGCACGGAAATGGAGGTTTTGAAAGAATTAGCCGGCGATGAAAAGGCGTACCGTTCGCTCACGCGCTCCTGGTTTGTCAACTCTCCGCTGTGGGCAGCCCTGCAAAAAGCGGCGGAGCGCGACATCCAGTTGGTGGTGCTCACTGACCACGGCACCATTCGCGTGAATACCCCGTCGAGGGTAGTTGGCGACCGGGAAACGACCACCAACCTGCGGTATAAAGTGGGCCGGAACCTGCAATACGAGCGCCGCGACGTGCTTGAAGTACGCGAGCCGGAAAAAGCGGGCTTGCCGCGGCCCAATGTGAGTTCGGCGTTTATTTTTGCCAAAGAGGATGCGTTTTTCCTCTATCCGAACAACTACAATCACTACCACAATTATTACAAGAATACGTTCCAGCACGGGGGGATTTCGCTGGAGGAGATCATTTGTCCGGTGATTCACCTACGAACTAAATAATGTAGACATGGAGTCTCTGCGGACTCCTATATGTCGCGGAGTTTCGCGGAGTAAAATGAGTTTGGCGGAGGGCCGCACTCCGTGAAACTCCTTTTACTCCGAAACTCCGTGTTCCCCGCTCATGCAACAAAAAAAGGAACACCTGGCCCTGATCCGAACCTAACGCAGCTATCGCACCATACAGAAAGACACTACATAACATGTCACGTTCAAATATCATTTACCTCGTCATCATCCTTGCCGTACTCGGCTTCCTGGCAGGGCGCCATTTTTATATGCAGCCCAAATTCATCAACGGCGAGCGCGCGCCCGACTTTTCGGGGACGACCTTAGCCGGTGCTCCAATGGAGTTGTCGCAATTGCGCGGTCAATATGTGCTCGTTGATTTTTGGGGAAGTTGGTGCGGCCCCTGCCGAGCGGAAAACCCAAAGTTGCGGGAGTCGTACGAACAGTTTCGCAATGCGAGGTTCAAAGACGGCGCAGGGTTCACCATCGTCAGCATGGGTATTGAACGCGACTCTTTGTCGTGGCAGCGCGCCATCCGCACCGACGGTCTGAGCTGGCCTTACCACCTGATGGAACAAAGCCCAAGCCTCAAATTTTTTGACGCGCCGATTGCCAATCTTTACCGCATTAAACAGGTGCCCACCAAATACCTGCTCAACAGCGACGGCGTCATCATTAGCGTGAATCCGGATGCCGGGATGTTGGAGAAGGTGCTTCGGGAACGGATTAATCTGCCATTTTGACGCATTCCCAACCTCTGGCAAAGAAATTGCTATTCAACATAAGATTATTAAAATTCAAGGCGGTAATGAACGATAAAGAAATAGAAGTGAATCTGGAATCCACGATGGAAGGGCTGGAGCAGCAAGAAGTTGCAGACCAGAACGAGGAGGCTTTAGAAAACGAGCAAACGCAGGAACAGCAAGCATCTTCAGGCCAGGAGCTCGAAGCTTTAAAAATCCAAAACGAGGAATTGAAAGACAAATACCTGCGCCTATATGCGGAATTTGAAAACTACAAAAGACGCGCGCTCAAGGAAAAAATTGACTACATGGCGACGGCTGCACAGGACACTCTGACAGCGCTTTTGCCGGTTTTGGACGATTTTGACAGGGCAAAAAAAGCGGCGGATGCGACCAATGGAGCGGAACCGTTCAGCGAAGGTATTGCTTTGGTGTATCACAAATTAAACACCACCTTAAAAAACAAAGGTTTGACGGCTATGGAATCCACCGGCAAGGCTTTTGACCCTGAATTTCACGAGGCGGTGGTGGAAATTCCTGCGCCGAGCGAGGAAATGAAAGGAAAAGTCATTGACACCATTGAAACCGGGTACCAATTAAAAGATAAAATTATCCGCTACGCCAAGGTAGTGGTAGGCAAATAAGCACTGATGGCAAAAAGAGACTTTTATGAAGTGCTGGGCGTGACTAAAAACGCAAGCGCAGATGAAATCAAAAAGGCGTACCGAAAGCAGGCCCTTGAACACCACCCGGACCGCAACCCCAACAACAAAGCGGCTGAGGATAAATTTAAGGAAGCAGCGGAGGCTTATGAGGTGTTGAGCGATGCCGACAAAAAGGCGCGCTACGATCGCTATGGTCATGCCGGCGTGAGCGATCAGGGCGGCGGCGGATACAGCAGCAGCGGCGGCATGACGATGGAAGACATCCTGCGCCAGTTTGGAAGCATGTTTGGCGACAGCGGCGGATTTGGAGAAGATCCTTTTGGCAGAGGTGGCGGCGCACAGCGACCCGCAGGCGGCCAACGCGGCTCCAACCTGCGCATCAAAGTCAGCTTGTCGCTCGAAGAAATTTCAAGCGGCGTTACCAAAAAAATAAAAGTCAGGAAACACGTCACCTGCAATGTATGCAGCGGCAGCGGCGCCAAAGACAGCAGTTCGGTCAAAACCTGCGGCACTTGTCGCGGTTCGGGCTATGTGCGCCAGGTGCGCAATACCTTTCTGGGGCAAATGCAAACGACTTCGCCGTGTCCGACCTGCAGTGGCTCGGGAACGGTGATTTCCGCTTTTTGCGGCAATTGCAAAGGCGATGGCCGCATGTACGCAGAAGAAACCATTGACATTGAGATCCCCGGCGGCGTAGAAGAAAACATGCAACTTTCGATGCGTGGCAAAGGCAATGCAGGCGTGAAAGGCGGCCCGCCCGGCGATTTGCTCATCAGCATTGAAGAGACCAAGCACGAATTCCTCCAGCGCGACGGCATGAACCTGATTTTCGACCTGTACATCAACTTTGCCGACGCAGCTTTGGGTACCTCGATCGAAGTGCCAACCATAGATGGCCGGGTGAAAATCAAAATTCCGGCAGGCACGCAGTCGGGCAAAATGTTCCGCCTGAAAGACAAAGGGTTGCCCTCGGTGCAAAGCCACGGACGCGGCGACGAGATCGTTCATGTGAACGTCTGGACGCCGAAAAAACTGAACGACGAGGAGAAACGCCTGCTCGAAAAACTGCGAGAAATGCCCAACCTGCAACCACAGCCGGGGAAGGATGACCGTGGTTTTTTTGACCGGATGAAGGATTACTTTAAATAGTGTCTGTCTTTATAGTCCGATAGCTGCGTTCATTTCGACTTCGCTCAATGACCGGTTGTTGAGCGAAGTCGAAACAAAAACCGTCATTTACGCGAGTAAACTCCGATTTTCTGGCCTTCCCGTGCCTTGCTCTCGAACTCTAAAGAACAGACACCAGATAACACTTAGATTCACAAAACCCATAAACCAGCTCGTGAACGTGAATCATCAAAACGCCTTCCAATGCATAAATTCCTGCTTGCAGTCTTTGCTGCCATCCTGCTTTACGGCTGCGGCCCGAACTACCTGCTGGAAGGCAAACATGAATTCCCCGACGCGCAATGGGCGTATGCCGATTCGCTGCGATTTGAATTCGATGTGGAAGATACCACGCGCATTTACAACCTCTATGCGGAACTGACGCACAGCGTGGAATACAGTTTTCAGAATGTCTATACCCGCATTCACACCCTCATGCCCTCCGGCCAACGCCTGACGAAAATGGTGTCTTTGGAACTTACCGACAAAATGGGGATATGGTCGGGTGATTGCGACAGCAAAACCTGCGGGATTCGCCTGCCTATTCAGGAAGACCTCTATTTCAATCAGGCTGGCCATTACACCATTGTGGTGGAACAATTCATGCGCCAGGATCAACTGCCGGGGTTGGATGAATTTTCGTTGCTAATTGAAGAGTCGGAAAAGAAACGGCAGTAAGCAGTTGCCCAATCTTAGTTTTTTATTTTATCTCCCTTTCTAGCAATAACGTAGTATTTTGGGCGCAACCAAAACCGCCCTGCTATGACTACGGATATCACAATTGTCCTCTCCATCATTTTCGTAGCTGTTGTGCTGTTCATTTGGGAGCGGTTTTCAGTGGATACGGTTTCTATCTTAGTCATGATTGCCCTGATGGCGGCGGGCATCCTCACCCCTGAGGAAGGATTTGCCGGGTTCAACAATCCGGCGACGCTGACCGTAGGCGCCATGTTTGTCATTAGCGCGGCGGTGTTCAAAAGTGGCATCATGAACAACGTGAGCCAGATTTTGACAAAAGCCGGACGCACCAATTTCACCCTTTGCCTGTTGTTCATCATGCTGATTTCGGGGAGTATATCCGCTTTTATCAATGATACCGCGGTCGTTGCCTTGTTGATGCCAGTCGTGATCCAGGTCGCGAAAGATGCAAACATCAGCCCATCCAAACTCCTGATGCCGCTGTCTTTTGGCGCACTGCTCGGCGGCGTTTGTACGCTGATCGGGACTTCTACCAATATTTTAGTAAGCGGCATTGCCGAGAAACAAGGGTTGCCCCCATTCAGCATGTTTGAAATGACCCCCGCAGGGCTTTGCTTCTTAGCTGCCGGAACCATTTACATTTTGGTGGCGGGCCAATTTTTACTACCCAGCCGCAAAGCCAACCTCGATCCTGCCGACGATTTTGAAATGGGAAAATATTTAGCCGAAATCATCTTGCTGACCAATTCCAAATCCGCCGGAAAAACCATTGAGGCCTGCCCGTTGACCAAAGACTTTGACATCGAAATCCTTCAGGTGACCCGTGATGACGGCGTCGTTGAGTTTCCGAGACCCAATACCATGCTGCGCGCTGGCGACCTGCTGAAAGTGCGTTGCAACATTGACAGACTCAAACAATTGGCCGTGCGCGAAGGCATCCAGGTCAAAGGCGACACCCTGCACGAGGCCGCTAAAAACCTGGCATTGTATGAAACCTTAGTCACGCCGGATTCTGAATTTATTGACCACTCCTTAGCGGAACTCCAGTTCAAACAAACCTATACCGGCGCCAGTGTGCTCGCCATTCGCAGCCACGGGAATATTATCCACGAAAAAATCGCCCACACCCAGCTCAAATCCGGCGATATTCTACTCTTGCGCTCTGACAAGCAGGCCATCCACTTATTGAGTCAAAGTAAGAACCTGCTCATTCTCAATGAGTTTGAGCAAAAAAAAACAAATCTCAAAAAAGTCATAGCCACCTTAGCCATCGTTTTTGCCGCCATGGCCGTCGCAGCGGTGGGCATCATGCCCATCGTGCTCAGCGCAGCCATCGGGGTTATTCTGTTGATTATTCTGGGCATCCTCAAACCCGAAGAAGCCTACCAGGCCATCGAATGGAAAGTAATTTTTATGCTGGCCGGTGTGCTTTCGATGGGGGCAGCCTTGGAAAAAACAGGGGCGGCCAACCTGCTCGGGCAAGGCATCAACGACACCATCGGCAGTTACGGCCCTTTAGCGGTGTTGTCTGCTTTTTTCATCATCACCAGCCTGCTCACGAACATCATGTCGAACAACGCCACCGCAGCCCTGCTGGCGCCCATTGCCATCGTCACGGCGGAGGGCATGGGCATCAGTTCGCGCCCCTTGCTGATGGCTGTTGTTTTTGCTGCGTCCATGAGCTTCATGACGCCCATCGGCTACCAGACCAATACGATGATTTACGGGCCCGGGAATTATAAATTCAAGGATTATTTGTTAGTGGGAACGCCACTGAATATTCTGGTGTGGTTGCTGGCGATGTTTTTGCTGCCGAAGATGTTTCCGTTTTGAGGGGGGTGGTAACTTGTTAGGCGGTAACTTTGGGTTTAATGTCGTCAACTTAGCGAACAATAACCACGAAGTGGTTGAAGGTGAATAGCCCCCGATGCAATCGGGGGTAGGTCATAAAGGAATTGTAACGGGCAACCCCGAATGGGGTTGAATGTAATA
>JBJXFD010000583.1:0-26758 GCA_046153985.1 Saprospiraceae bacterium | reverse complement strand
TTTGTTTGGACTTCCTTTTTTACCTTTGACATGGGCTGGTTTTTTTGTGCCTTTAGTTGTGGAAAACCAAAGATACGATACCAGCCCACTTTTCAGCTTAAGGCCGATTCATGCAACAAAGCCTATGTGTAATAAAAACCGGTTTGAAATAAAGCGTCTAAATAATGCCCCATGGGGTGATTAACGGCTAAATCGGTTAACCGCTCGCCGGCGATTTTTACGTACCCCGAAGGCAAAAATCCAGCGGCTAAGGAGACGCGACAAAAAATGGAAAAAAGCCGGTGCCATTTGTTTCCCCTTACCAGGGCATGCATCAGATCAAGATTGAAAAGTATGCTCATGAGTGGGTTGTGTTAATGTTGGTGATTTTAGTTCAAGAGGCAAGAGGCAAGGGGCAAAGGGCAAGAGGCAATTTAGTTTTGATTAGTTTTCAAATTGATTGGTTCCTTTGTAATTTTTCGAGATTGCGAATTTGCCTATTGCCTATTTGCCAACTTGCCTCTTATACCTCCCTATCCAGCGCCCGAATTTCATGTTTATACTTGGTCGGCAGGATCAGCGCTTTCAGCAGCCAGTCAGCCTTCATGTTTCTGGTCAGTTTATACAACCCAATCAACGGCTTCAACAGGGAGATTTTCCGGAAGCCGAGCAATTTGCGCACCTGCTGCGGCGCCACTAACGTCTGCGACTCCAGCAGGATCCGGTAGCGCACTGCGCCGAGGTGTTTGCGAAACTGGCGGAACAGGTCATCGGTGTAGCGACTGTGCTCTAAGTTCTGGTGCAGGTGTTCCTCCCGCATCTTTTCCCAGGCTTCAAAGGTTTCGGGCAACCCCTTCACGCCCATCCGGCTGCCGACCCTGCAAAAGACGTCGAAGACTTCCTCTTTTTCGGCCTTGCTCAGCGCGCGTTCCAGCACTTCAAAGGATCGGATGGAGTAATCAATGAGCATGAAAAGCACGTCCCGGTAAGCCCAATCGGGAATGCTTGCGCCGCGCTTCGCTTCCACGTCGGCGTGGATCGCTGCCATGGCATCAATGGCGCGCAGGGCGGCTTGTTGCTCAGCAAAGACGATTGCCCGGGCGTAGGAAACCGTGGAAAAAAGCCGCCCCAGCGGATCGGCAGGCAGCCGGCCCGTAAAGTACAGCCAGTCTACCGCCTTGTTGAGCGCAAACTCTGCTGCGGCGCCCGCGAATATGAAAAGGATGGTGTCGCCCTTCCCCCAAATCTGCCGCACCACCGAGTGTTCATCTACGAAATGCTTCATTGGAAGTACTTTGAAATGCAAAGTAAACGCAAATAATCTTTACCTCCAAATTTTTGGAGCGTCGTTATGAAAAAAATGTGAGGAGGGAAGAGTTTGGAGAGACCTTTTATGACACGGAGTTTCACAGAGTGGACACGGAGTTTCGCTGAGTTAGATGTATAAACTCTGCCGAACTCGTGTTTACTCCGCGAAACTGTGTGTAATCTTAAACGCGCAAGCAGACCTACTTTTGAATAAGCGCGTCGGCAGAATTTATGACTTCGTCCTGTTGCTTAATGTAGCCTTCAAGTGACTTTATATCCGGCAAATTGTCGTTTTGATATTGCTCCATCAATGGCAAGGTCTTCACAATTTTCAAAATTTTATGCAGGTCATTGATGGTCAGATTTTTAGCCTGAATGAGTTGCAGAAGCTCGTTGTGTTTTGCAACGGAGGCGTTGTATGCAGCCAAATTGTTAGCGATCAACGCTTTCATTTTCTTTCTTAACAAAGAGTCCTGAATTCCTGAAATATGTCCATCCACCGAATTAAAATAGGCTTGATTCTTTTCTGTAAATTGGTTGAACAAATTGAGGGTATCCCCCTTGCTTTTTTGGAGCTCGTCAATTTTGTCCTCCAGTTTTTTCAAGTCCATGTTTTGACTTACAAGTTCCTTGTAAAGACTTTCAACCAGGTCGTCATAACCTGGTTTTGAAATATAATCATACGAAGGACTTTGGATCGTCAATGCTTTGGGGGTCTGTTGGGTGCGGTTGTTGTCACACGAAACAAGCGCCAAAACTAAAGTTACAGACAGGAATATTTTGGTTGTCATAAAATATCAGTTAGTTATGGAGTGATAGAAGATCAGGTTGTATCAACCGCCTATTTCATTATTTCCAAAATGCCGCTGTTGCCTGGAATATCAACCGTATTGTTAAACCTGAAATTTGCAATATCTACAATTGTTCCGCAGCATTTTGAATGAAAGAGATTATATGAAATATGGAAGGTATCAACATCTCCATCGCTCAATCGCATAAAAGCCGTTTCTGTTACCGGAAAAAAGTTTACATCCAGGATGCTGTCACGCAGCGCGTTTCCAAAATCGGTCGGTTGGAAATCAAGAAAAGTGGTGTCTATGTTTTCTAAAGTATAAAACTTAATAAGATTCTTATCGTAAATACGGGTTGGTCCAAAAAGTAAATCGCTTCCGTCTGTAGCGCTGACGATTCTGAACCGCCCGTTGTAATTGTCGCTATCGCAGTCTACCGCACCGCAGGGGCTACAAGCATGAAATAGCCCTGTTGTCAGGATCAATACAATGAATGTGAGTTGTTTCATAAAGGATTTTTGTTTTATGATATAATTAGCCCTCCTAAGGGTTGCGTAAAATCTTCTCCATTTTCCGGCCGTTTGCCAACTCATCCACCAACTTGTCCAAATACCGAACCTGCTTCGTCAAAGGATTTTCGATTTCTTCTATACGATACCCACAGATTAGTCCGGTGATGAGTTTCGCATTGGGGTTTAGCGAGGCATGTTGGAAGAATGCATCGAAAGTTACTTTTTCGGTGATGAGCTCCTGCACCTTTTTGTCATCGAAGCCCGTTAACCAGGTGATGACCTGATGCAATTCTTCTTTTGTTCTGCCTTTCTTCTCCAATTTTGCGAGGTACATCGGGTAGACAGAGGCGAAGATCATCTTTGCAATGCGCTGATTGTGTATGTCGGAAGTGTTCATGTCTTGTAGTAGTCATTAGTTTGAAATGCTGGCGGATACGAACCTTTTGCTTAGAGCGTATGCGCTCAGAGATTGCAACGAGCGAGGACTAATAGCTATTTATGCTGAATTTCAAAAAATAACAAAACCACCGGCTGTTTGACATTCTTTGCCGAAAAGCTTATATTATGCGATTCGTATGTGACTTGGTTTATCGAAACAAGGTCTTTGCCAATTATTTTAGTAAGCTCATCTTCAATAGCACCTGAAGCGTTTTTCAATTTCAAAATTATCTCTTTGATATTTAGTTCTTTTTTAGAATAAATTAAAGCCATTACATCTTTTCCGATAGAATTATCCAAACGAATATGTTGGTTTTCACTGGGGATAGCCACTTCATTTTTACTGTAGTTCAATGCGGCACTGATGGTGGGATCATGTGGAAAAAGTTGAAATACCTTTCTGGTATTATCCCAACCCAATAGATAAACAAACGCTGGCTGGGTGTTTTTGAGATACAAACGAAAACGGGTGCCTGATGGCAATGCTTCTTGTAACAGATAGGTTCTGCTACCTTTTACCAGGCTTACGGCAATTGATAGGTTATCGATATTTTTCATATGCAATTCACCGTTCAATTGGTACGTGATTGGATCCGGGGCGGGCTTTGGGTTTGGTTCAGGCTTGGGGTCAGCGCCCCCCAGATTGAGTACTTCAAAGCCTTGGTAAATAAACCTGGCGAAATCGGAGTAACGCATCCAAATGAACCCTTCGTTCCCCCAATCCCTACCCCAGCTATTCATAATTTCGAAAGCACCGCCGTATTTTTCATCATCATATCCGACAACGCAAAGCGCATGCCTCCCGTGCTGACGTCCGTGAATTGGGTCGCCTGGATTTTCGACGGGATTCCAAACGCCAGTAGCATCATCGAAGGAATCTGGGCAGATCATGGAGATCACCACAGGATTTCCTTCAGACAGGCTTTTTTTTACGGTATTCACCTTTATCTTGTTGGCATCATTTTCACCGAACAAGCGGGTAAATCCTTTTATTTTATAATAAGCTGCATTGTCGAACACCAATTGTGGCGGATAATTCTCAGGACATTCTGTCGGAAAATCCTTTAGTTTGGGGACGCCATAACTCATCATATTGTTAAGTAGTTCGCTCGTATAAGCGCCCCAGCAAGTACTATTGTCAACATTGGAAATGCGGTAAATAAAGCCTGGAGAAAACACATTCTTGCTGATTATGGTGCGATCAGTCCATTGCTTTTTTTTCGCTTCAAGGATGGTTCTGGTTGCATACGCAGTTGCAAAGGCGGCACAAGTGCCGTGTTGCTGCAGGCCGGGATAAGGGGTATACTGTTTTAAAGAATATCGCGGCTGCACATTTCGATAAAGCGCATCCGTAAGAGGGGCTTTTTGTGCAATATTTTGGTATAAAGTGTCCGGCGTTTCGGGTAGTCCTCTTGGGAATTTTTGACCAAAGAGCATACTTGTACTGAAAAGACAGTAGTAGAGTATACCGGGTTTTAATATAATCTTCATCCTCCTTATTTTTTGTAAAAGATAAATCCTCCTCCTTCGTGTCCGGTTTGGGGAATATTCCCAAACTGGGGGATTTGATTATTGGGGCTATTAGCGATCACCGCCGTTTTAAAACTGAGATACAATTGTTCTGCACTGATGCACGATTGTTGATTTTCACGTAGGCGCTTGGAGAGGTATTCGATAAATACACTCTTATCCGGCACTGATGCTTTTGCACCACTGGTCATAGCACACCTGCTTTTTTGACTTTCCAGGATTTCGCAAGCGCGTTGTTCGCTATTGTCAATAATATCGTCTACATCCCGCATAACAAAAGCGCCACTGTAACATGCATCCGAAACTAAAAGGATATGATTCGATTTAAAATTACGAAGGTAACTGTTCACTTCCGAAGAAGAAATCCAATTGTAAGCATTCCCCATACTTGCATCTGAACAGAGCCAATATCCTTCATTGCCTTGCATTTTTCCGTGCCCGGCAAAAAAGATCAGCAAATAATCGGATTCATTTAGAATGCCTTGTAAAGCCTGTATTTTTTTTACAATTGCTTCTTTTTTTGGATTTTGAAGCAAAAAAGAATTCTTTGCTTCGAAGCCATAGTTGGCAGATAGGATATCGCGCAGTCGGGTTGCATCTGCTACTGGATTTTCAAGATCAACAATGCCCAGATCAGCGTAATCATTTATACCGATAAACAGGCCAAAATAACGGCCTTTGGAAACCACTATATTCGCATTTCCATATCGAATTGTTCGCGTTTCCGACTGGCTGGCACCAGCCGCATTGGTTGCGACGATGTACACTGTGTTTGCACCTTTTGAAAGCACAATTTGAAGATTAACGGTTTGTGTACAATTATCTTCCACCGTAAAGCCGCGGTCTTTATACACTTGTCCATTTAGGTACACCTTTACACTTTCCAAACCCGATGGAGCATGTATGCAGGCTTTAATCTGATAGGTATTGGTACTTGAGGTGATGTTTGCCTGAGTTGGAGCGTCCCAGGTAATGGTCGGTTTGGTATCATCCGATAAGATGAGTATATCATTTACCCATTCGCCGCTTTTCAGCAGAACACCGTTGCTACTGTACAGGGATCCTTTTCCATGGCGTTTGGTGCCGCTGAAACTGCCGGTATATCTGGAGTTGTCGGCGTAAAACAAGGTTCCGCTTTTCCAGGTATTGTTTTCCCAAATACCTTCAAAGCGACAATTGGCAAAGCTCGGATTTTTGTCCCCATAAATACAAGTTCCCTGACCTTCCCTTTTATCATCAACCCAATTGCCCGTATATGTTTTATCCTGATCAGCATAGAAAATTTTTCCCTGGCCGTTTCGTTTATCATTTGCCCAATTGCCCTCGTATTTTGACCCATCAGCCCAAACCAGGACACCTTTGCCGCTTTTTTTTTCATCTACCCATTTTCCAGTAAATGTTGAGCCGTCAGGCCAAGTAAAAGTGCCGGAATCCCAGGTATTATTCTTCCATTCCCCTTCAAATTTGCAGTTGGCGTAGGTAGAGTGATATTTTCCATACTCGCATGTTCCTCTGCCTGACCGACGGCCTCCGCTCCAATAACCTGTATACTTTTTCGAGTCTGCTACCCATTTGTATGTTCCATAGCCATTTACACAATCGCCTTCACTCCAGTTTTCTCCAGTGATTTGTAATGTAATGGATGATTTCCCTCCTACTTCTAATCGGTTAAATTTTTTCCATTCGTATTTAGCTCCGTCGTAGGATAAAGGCCTGTTAATGTTGAATGGATCTTTAGTATCTACTAAGAATTTACTGCATGTTTGGCAATCACTACTCCCAACCCAATAATTTCCATCGTTGTCATAGGCATAATAATAATAGTAACTGTTATAGGACAAATCATAATCAAAAATGTTTGTAGACCCATTATCATCTAATTTAAACCACCCTTTAGAATACCATTCTTTTGTAGATGGTACATAATATCCAATAGCTACCCAAACTGTAAACGGGGCATCGTTTTTGACAAAAAGCTGGGCAGATAATTTTATGTTAGATAAAAAAAACAATAAAAAGACAGCAATGTATCGCTTCATTTTTTTTGATTTTTTGATTTTTTTTTGATTTTTTAAATTCATTAAGAACTGTTGGAATGTTGATTCTGTTTACCGTATGAGGGTTTACCTGGTTAAAGTAATATGGGGACCATTTTAGAAAAGGCAAAGATTGCCCCAAAAGTTTGAGTCAAAATTAGAAGTGATAGTATAATAATTATGGTCGTTACTCTTTTCATTCTTGTCGGGTTATGCGGACAGTATTTATTACAGGCAACACCTGAATATGTAAAATTTCTAAGCGGTTGAGCAAAAGTAAAGAAAATTTCTGAACTTTGCAACAGAGGTGTTGGGCGACGGGTCTATCGGCAGGGTTGATCGTCCAACCTGAAAAACCGGGCAGCAACAGGTATCGTCGAGGCCGTATCTACGAACCCCTTCAAAGCAAAGACGCCGGCGTATTTTGTCTCCATATCTAATCCGTAGGCTGCCAGTTCTTCACCTAACACAAACAAGGCAAAGCGATTCAAAAGGAGTATTTACTTGATTCATTTTCTTTTCAAGTTCTTTGCCATTTTCTAATTTAATGAATTGAAAACCATTTTCTTCAATTAAATTTTTCCATTCTTCGGCTGTATAAAGTGTAAAGCCAAACTTTGCAAAGGGGAACTTTGAAAGATTTTCTTTCGGTCTGAATCCTGTGCAAAAATAGCCACCGGGTTTTAGTACCCGAAGGATCTCTTTCAAATGCAAAGCAGGGTCTTCCCAAAAATAAATTACGTTGATACAGAATATTTTATCAAAGCTTTCAGTGTCGAAGGGCATAGCATCGCTGCTTCCTACGATTACGTTCATTGTGCCTGATTTATGTAAATTTTTGTTTATTCTTACTGCCTCTGCTACCATTTCGGGGGAATGGTCAATCCCCGTAATTTTCAAATTTTTTGCTTTGGCGTTCAGTTTCGAGAAAAACTTGCCATTCCCAAATCCAATTTCCAGAATGCGATCACCATCTTTTATCTTTAGATTTTCCAAAGTGAGGTGGTAAAGCAATTCGTTGGATTGATTCATTCTATTGCCTGTAAGTTTTGCCAATAAGCCCGATGGCAACCGAAGTTGCTTAGCCATCAATTTAAACCAGATGTCTTTAATGTGTGAGAGAAGGTTCATTATTAAAAAGATTTGTTATTGCGCATTAAAAAAACACCAATTGCAATTAACCATATTAGCCATAAAGTACTCCCAATAAAGCCTGCCATGTCCCAAACCGGAAATGAAGGTATGACCGTAGCAAATAACTCCGCTTGTGCAAGCAGGTAAATGAAGGAAGAACCATAACCTAACCATGTTATCCACATAGGAACTAACTTAGTGGTTTGTAAAACCCTTGTAATCCCTATGACCCAAATAATGGTAAATAGTTGCCCGAGGTGTTCACCTAAAACAACGCCACCATACTGATGCACTACCTGAAACATTGCCTTCGAAACTTCTTTGGTGGTTTCATTACCTGAGTAATAATTATTGGCAATTATGGGTACAACGAATGTCCACCTTAGTAATCCTACTATTTGTGTAACAAGGCCTATTATACCGATTGAAGTTAACCAGTTTACAGACGCTGATTTGTTTTCAAGTTGTTGGCCTAATTGCTTGTAAGCTATTAACATTGGAAGTCCGAGCACTGCAAAAAGCCACCATGTTAAAATTAAACGAGTACCGCCTTGATGAAATTTTGTTAGGATCAAGCCAACATCTTGTCTGAGAATGTCGGGGTAGTCAAATGTCATGGTGAGCATGGTGTAGGGAATGAATACACCCAATGCTCCAAGAATGAAGAGCAATCCTGTTATTTTATTCGTTTTCATGCTGTTGAGTTTTTCAGGTGAAACCAATTGGCCCTTAATCATCATCAAAATTTGATTGAGTAACCTATGCTTGGCGTAGGATTGATTTTTAAGTCCTGTCCTTCTGCAGCCAATGCGATTACACCCAAACGAAAGTTCAGCCCTTTCCAAACGACATACCTTACCCCTGCTTCAAATGCTACTGCGTTTAGGTCTTTGTAGTCGCGGGTTAAACCGCGCAGGTAAGAAGAACCGACATAAAAGGAAGATGGGATTTCTTGCTTTCCCCATGGCAAAAACCAATAAGACACACCTGCTTTTAAAAACTCTGTGGTCACGCCACTTGTGAAATTTGTGGGATAGTACCCAGCGTGAATGGATAACTGCTTGCGGTGGTACTCCAATCCAATGGACGGATTTCGGAAAGCATTGATACTTAACTGGTTTTTAGGAAACCTGTCCTGTGCATGTGTAAGGCTTGCTACTAACAACAAAACTCCTACGAGAATTTGCTTTTTCATCTTTTTGTTTTTAAAATTTGATGATGCAAAATTCGGCAGGGTAGAAGCGAATCTATTAGACATTTGTCCTGAAATGAAAATATGCTTAAACTTTTGCTCTCAATCGGCTCAAATGCCTTGGTGTCACACCTAACATGGATGCAATGTATTGTAAAGGGACTTGCTGAAGCAACGCTGGTTCCTCCCGTAATAATTTTTCATATCGTTGTTCTGCGGTTAATGTAATGAGGTCAAACCTGTCTTTATCTATGCAGCAAATTTGCCATTCAAGGATTCCTATGTAAAAGTCCTTAAAACCTGGAATTTCTTTTTTTAAATACGTTAAATCATCTTTGGATAATGTCCAAATTTTAGAATGGGTTAAGGCCCTTATATTTTCGAGAGCAGGAATTTCGTTCAGAAAACTTAATAGAGAGGCAACAAATGTATTAGGTAATGATATGTAAGAAGTTCGTTCTTCTCCATTCATATCAACGGAATAGTACTGCAACTGACCACTTTCTAAAAAAGCAAGCTCCTTTGAAACTTTTTCTGTCTTTACAAAGAAATCACCTTTATTTAGTTCCTTAGGCTTAAAAAAAGACGCAATTTCAGTGGCTTTATCTTCTGCAAAGCCAACATTTTGAAAGTATTTTACTAAGTTATCCATGAGTTGTCAGTTATCTTTCTACAAGGACATATATAGGTGGTTTTTTATTTCACCTCTACTTTTTTTAGTCTAATGTCAATTTCTCGCTCTACATATGCCCATTCTTTGGTGTTGCGCAGGGATGTAACAAGTTCTTCAAATGCTTTTGAATCTTCTGGTGCGTATTCGAACCAGGTCAGAAAGTCAAATGGCTGTCCAATGTCCCTGCAATGATAAAGTTTGCGGGCAATTGCAGGTAAATACTTTAACCCGATTTCAGTGTGATGTGATTTGGTTTCAAAAATCGCCCTTCTTTCATCTTGAGCCATTGCCCACCAAGTTTCTGTCTTACGAATGGGAATCAGCGCAGCACAAGTTGCTAATGATCGCCCCAAGTCCGATTGAACTGCTATAAGTTTTTCGCGCTCACTTTTTTTTGCATAACGAACGTTGCTTGTAAAACCAGTTAGTGTCCAAATACCTTTATTTAGGTTGTTTGCCAAACTTGGCAAAATGTCTATATGTGAAATAGTTTCTAATGAAAGTCCACAAACAGTATTCATACTGGTAACTTTCCATTTTCCGCTGCTTCCCCCTATGAAATCAAAAGTATTATTTGTCATATTTCCTTTTCAAGTTTATTGTTGGCATAGTTTGGTGAAGTTTACCAGGAGATATTTTATAAAATCGCTTTACCCGTGGTAGTTTGGTCGGATGTTGTCCTGAACAAGCGTAAAAGCAATTGTTCCAAAGGTAAAGAGTCCGAACCAGAAGTAGGATTGTCGTGTGGTCATAGCGTTGTTAGAAAGCTGAAAATAAGGGTGCAAAATACACGAGCCGTATGATAAAAGCAAGCATAGAGGAAAAATTTGTATCTGCTTTGGATGGGAGGCCCTCGCAGATGAGACTGTATTTATTTTTATAGATTGGATAACGAACACTTCGCGCCGGTGGAGACCAATAACATCACCTGTTGTTAATAAAATCATTAAATGCTGTTTTAGCCTCGGAACTTGAAAACAAAGAAGCATGCCCTAAACCTGGCAATTCTACGAACTGGCTATTTTGACAATTTGTGCAATTCAGAACGTCTTGCTTAAACGCAGGCCAGGAATACATTTGTATCGGTGAGTCATTCAGTCCTTGCACAAACAGTATGTCTGACTTAAATCCGGTTGTAAAGTTCAATAATGACCTTTGGAAATAGGCATCAGGATTAGCGGTTGTTGTACCATACGTATTTTTGAGCAAGGTACAGGTTATGCCTGAAGCAATTTGTCCATTTTCTTCTAATTGGCACCTGTAAATAAGGTTTAACGGCCCTGGCGCATTGGCAATAACCCCATTCGTCTGGTGCATCGTGTTTAGTCGTGTAACTAGATATCCGCCTTGTGAATGTCCTGCTAAAAATATTTTTTTTACGGTAATTCCCAATTCTTGATTTGCTTTATTCTTTACCCAAAGCAAAGCGGCTTCCGCCTGAAGGATATTGTCGCCCATCAGCAGGTTTTCTTCTGGATACGCAACGCTTACGATCATCATGTCCTTCCTGTCCAAAATATTTTTAAAATTATCCAATACTGTATTTGCTGCCGTAAGTATTTCACTGTCAAATATAACGGTGCCATGAAATACCATTAAAACATCAACGTCATTATTTGCCGGCTTATCTATAACGACATCAACATTCACACCATTATAGGTGATAGATTTGGTCACCTTGTAAGGTGTCGGGGTTGGTAAATTGTCCTCTTTTTGACAAGAGAAAAGTAAAAGGATTAAGAAAATCAGTAGCCTCATTTTATGATTTTTAGTGACTCTTTTTGACTACAGCCGTTGATTTTGGTTTAAAACGATTTTGGCCTTGTCATTGAAACGAGTTGGCTCGCGAGCGTCTCCCACTGAGGCGGTAGACACTGACGAGCAGCTTACGTATAATAATGAACATATTACGCCAGCGGGAAATTATTTATGTCACGTTCCTTAACCACATGATTCGCAGCGTCCAGCATGATAATAAAGGATTCGCACTTAAGAGTGCAAGGTATAATTATCATTGTCTTCTTAGTCTTTTGTTCATTTTAGTTCTTTTAGTACGTCCATAGCAGACTCAATAGCCCCATGAACATTACCATAGTTTCTCCGGATATTCATTGCTTCGCCTGCAAAAAATAATTTGTCATCTACTGACTTTCTTGCAACAGCTCTTGCCGACTGTCCCCCCGGCATTGTGTAGCTATATACACCATTAATAAATGTTTCGTTTCCCCAATCTTGAGCAAATGTATCAATGTAGTATTTTGAAGCTTGTCTATTAAAATAACTGTCAAGTTCAGCGAGGTAGTTTTCGATAGCTTTCTTTGGGTCATTGTAATAAATCTCTGCTTTATTGCCCATAATGAGAGAAGCCAGAAGCGATTGCTCCGTTATTTCTTTAGTTGGATCAATATAATATCCTGCGTATTTTCCATTAAAAACACTATGACTGTAAAATTGCTTTTCAAACTTTAAAAACAACTTTAATCCTTTGTCCATTCCTATTTTGTTGAAGGCGTCCTGCTTCTCTTTTGATAGTTCTGGTTCGAATTGAATCTTTTTTGATTTTAGTTCGGTAATAGGTATGGTAATGATTAATTTATCAAATTCGTAAGACTTATTTGAACTGTTCAATACGATTACTGTATGCTTTGTATAATCTACTGCACTTACTGGGAAATTATAAACAATTTGGCTTTCCAATTCCCTTATGTAGTTCTTGTAAATAAAACCAAACATTGTGGTGTCTGAAAATTGATAATCCAATGTTTTTAACTTATCGGTCAATTTAGAAATTTCATTCACAGAAAAATAATCTGCTTTTGTTGCCGTATCTGTTAGAGCATTCTCTATCAGCTCTATGAAATCAGGATCAGGATTGAATGACTTTACGAAACTTAAAACAGATACATCATTTTTCAATGGTGTTTTTTTCTTTATTTCCTTTAGCAAGTTGTAAAACTCATTTGGAAAATCATCAATAAGCGAATTTTTATAAGCAATTTTTATTGAATTATTTTTCTTGTCTTCCGTGACAGGTGTACTACTCCGCTTAACTAATTTATAGAGTTCATTTTTACCGTGTATCCATTGTGCGCCTAAATCTATTGGGGCGGTGTGGAATTCAATATTCTCAGCAATTCGTCCGCCCGCTCTGCTTTTTGCTTCTAAAATAGTCACATCATTTCCTTGTTGTTTTAGCACCCTTGCTAAATACAGACCCGTTATACCTGCTCCAATTATCCCAACCTTGTATGATTTTTTTCGGTCAAGCCCAAATATCATGTTGAGTGGTCGCCCTAAACTCAATGACATTAAGGCTATTTTACTAATAAACTCCGCTCTGTTCATTTTCTGTATTGTTTATCGTTCGGTTATTCCTTTCTGGCTTTTATTGCATTGTTTCCAGCTTTTAATAAAGCCATCCCGGTTTCTGATTCAATCCTTTTTTTTTGTCTGAAATGATGCCTCAAATGCAATTCAGCAAATTGGAACCATTCTTCAGCATTGAAGTAGCCTAGTCCGGGGTGCCTGGTTTTACCCAAAGGTTTGATATCAAAATTTTATCCCACAGCAAATTCAGTTGAGTTTTCAGGCTAAGGAACGTCGCAATAATAACTTCCCGATTTGGGCGGCGGCTTTTTTCACCGGACTTCGTTGCTTCGTCGGTCGCGTAGCTTAGGCTACGCTCTCTCCTCGCGCCTTGTCCGCTGAAAAAATCCTCGCGCCGAAAAGAGGAACTTATTATTGCGACGTTCCTAAACATTTGCTCCAATAAATCTGATTTATTCATCGGTTGTGGTATATTTTGGGCGGATGGCGCATCATTTTTAATTCTTTCATCCGGAAATTCATTATTGGCGAACATAAGTAAGCCATTTTCGGCCATTTGTTCTGAGGAGTTTTCGTGGTGGGTCAGACAATATTCAATTTGCCCGATGTAATAGTTTGTTTCACTGATCAGGTGCAAAAAAACCTGCCCAAGCGACCAGGTTTCGGGATCAGGTTTTGTGACTAAGGTGTTGAAGTCATAGTCTTGGAGCGCCGTAATCCAGATGTTGAGTGTTTCGTTGAGCTTAGCGAGGTGCATTTTAAAATTTATTCATGATCAGGAAAGAAGGAAGCAAAAGTCTCATAGGTTTTTCTGCCCAAAAGAAGGTCCTTTGCAGGTTGCTTTTGTTTTTCCGCTATTTCATCCAACGCTTCATCGTAATACGGAGCGCTCCAACCGCCAAAATTGAAACCCTCCTCGGGGCCGCCTGCACCTTGCATGACGCCATCTAAGGTAATGAATGATCCAACGATTATTTCTCTCATTTTATTTTTGTTAGGATACAAATCTCGCTAACAAATAGGGTGTTTTTGCAGTGTGAATGCGACAATTTTGGTGGCTGAATACGACTAAAATGAGTTGGTTCTCACATTCTATTAAGGGGCTCAATAAAATGAAACATATCAACCAATCACTTTTCCAATATCCTTAGTTTTCATGTTGTGGAGGAGTGATAAATATCAATATCAGATGTGAGCAATGTCATTACGTCAAATATTGCTTTTCTGCATTGGATTCACGAAATTGGACTGTGGATAGAAAAACTATCCTGACGCGAGAAAAAACCTCAAATGGCTAAAAAAGCTAAAAGGAGGGTAATTAGGGTCTGTTTTTTAATTATTCATTCAATTAAAATTGAAGAGCATGGCAACGTTACAGGCAATGTGGGTACATGGAACCGCAGTACAAGCGCAACGGGAAGGCTACTTTATTTCAAAGAAACGGTCAGGATCGGGTGCCACATTCAATACACACCATGCCGCAGAGTGGTTCCATTTTGCCATCCCAACACCAGTGATTTTTGGTGGAAAAAATTCGAACCTCGAAAAGGTTTTCGTGACATTCTGATGGAGGTGGCGAAGTCGTGGGTTTAAGTGCCGCTTTCGGCGAACACATTGTGAACAGCAATCAAGTTGTGCCAATAGGCTTTAAGGCGGGTGAGCACCTGCGCTTGTACATCCCATAGGTTTTGTGGCTTTCATGAGCTTGAGCGCTCAATCAAGAGACTCCACTATTTATCAAACCGTGAAGGTGATATACAATGGCTACGAATAATTTTTCCGAGCAAATAGAAGCATTCATCAGCAAAGACGATTTGCCTTCCGCAATGGATTTGCTGCGAAGGCTTTTAAAAAACAGTCCTAAGCTGGATGAGGTTATTCAGCAATCTGGTCGCTATTCAGAAGTGGCAAAACAAATCAGGCTGGGGACGATTGACTATGAAAAGGCAAGCATCGCCAAAAACCAAATTAGGTTTGCTGTAATGGACATGTGGCGGGATATTGAAGATAGCACATGCATCAACCCCGTCATTCAAAAAGAGGTAACTGATTTTGGACAATCTTTGGCACCTTCCATGAATTTCAGCAAAAGCAAGAACGTGGTAACTGGCCAAATACAAGCTGGTGGTAGCGTCACTGTTGGTGATAACAACACTCAATAAAGTTTAACATGAGCGAAATATCGAATAGTAGAAATGTTGTTACGGCAAGAATTGATGCTGATGGTAACGTCATTGTTGGGGATGGGAGCAACATTTCCATCATTAACCTCAAAGAGGCTGCTCAATACAAATATATCGAAGCTGACATCCAGGAATTGAGTGGGGAGTTTGAAAAGACTCGAACCAAGGCTGAGAAATACCCGGATGATATTGACTTCAAAGCTGACATGCTCCGCATAGATAAAAAGCGCAGCCAAAAGAAAAAAGACTTGGAAACCTTAAAAAAAGAGGTGCTAAAATTGGCTGATGAGTTTTTGCGAATCCCAATATGCACAGAACGGTTGCGTCTGGCCAAACAACACTTCGAAAATGGTGAATTTAAAGAGGCAAGAGCGGTATTGGATGCTGAAAAAATGGGTGAAGAGTTGGATGCTTTACTAAAACAACAAGTCCATTTACGGAGGAAGATAAGGGAGAATACCCAAAACCTTACCGACAAAGCCAACGAATACCTCATACTTGCTCGCCTTACCTCCATCTCTTTCGATTTACCTGACCGATTTGAAAGTGCGAAGCAACATTTTGAACAATCCTTAAAGGCTAAGTGCTATGGAGAAAACGTTTTCGCTTATGCCAAATTCTTACAAGATCATAACGAACTGACCCAAGCGCAACCAATTTACGAGAAAGCCTTACAAATATATGAAAAATTATCAAAGGGCAACCGGGAGAGATACAAGCCAGAATTGGCAAAAACATTAAACGCATTGGCAAATTTATTTTCGGACACCAACCAATTTTCTAAGGCTAAACCCCTTTATTCAAAGTCTCTTCGGATATACAAGGATTTAGCAGACGATGAGCCGGAAAAATATTTATCCGAATATGCGATATTGATGAACAATTTGGCAGAGTTGCACAGAAGCAAAAATGAATTTTCCAAAGCATTGCCCTTGTACGACGAGGCCCTTAAAATCAATCGGCAATTAGCAATTGGAAATCCGTACGCTCATTTGCTTGATATAGCTGGAATACTTCGCAACCTGGGCGAATTGCATAGTAGCAGAAGTGATTACGACTTGGCCAAGCCATTTTTCGAAGAGTCTTTGAATATTAGCAGGCATTTTGCCGAAAACAATCCTCGGGCTGGTATGCCCTTTGTGGCAAGGGCATTAAACTGTTTGGGGAATTTGCACCAAAGCAATAATGAGCCCCTCGATGCGCAACCTTTTTTGGTGGAAGCCTTGCATGTTAGTAGGCAGTTAGCTAGAGAAACCCCCCAATCCTATTTGCCCGATGTCGCGTTCACATTGAACAATTTGGCGAGTTTGTATTTAACAAGAAACGAAATCAAACGTGCAATACCTTTGTATAAAGAGTCCTTACGTATTTTTAGGCAATTGGCAAAAGGGAATGAGTCAACCTATTTATCCGAAGTTGCTATGTCGCTCAACAATTTGGCAACTGCACTAATTGATAGTGATGAATCCATTGAGGCACTTCCATCCTATGAAGAAGCCTTGCAGATTTACCACCAGTTAGCGGCAGAAAACCCCGATGTTTATTTGCCTGAAGTTGCTCGCACAGCGTTTAATTTGAGTTCTGTATATGAGGAGTGCATTCCAGACAAGCAAAAATCATTGAGCTACTGTCGTGAAGCACTTTCTGCCGCATTGCCTTTTGAAAATCAATTGGGATTGGCAAAGGAAATTATTGAAATTGCCATGGAAGTTGCTGAGCGTTGGGGAGAGGATATGGATGCCTTCATGAAAACTATTAAAGCTAAAAAACTACCCTTTCCCAGGCCACTGGTAGCACCTGTAATGATGATGACTTTGCCTTTTTGTTTGGGTATATTTTAGATGTTCCAACCTTTATTTTATATATACGGTTTTTTAAATAAATGATAATGTCAACAAAGGGATGACTAGGCTTTATGGATAGCTCATTCATTTTGCAGAATGTTGAATACATTTCGTAGATGTCGCCTTATTGTTGGTTATAACACGTTACGGTGACCGGTTTTGTTGTATTGTTTGCATGCTAAGGCGGCGGCTCGCCAGCCAATGCCATAATACCCCGTTACCCCGTGTTTTTCAAACCACTTGATAACGAATTAATTAAACTTAGTAATTTTATCAGTATTTTTTCTTTTTCAGGATCGGTTTCATCGGAAATCGCTCTCCATTGTTTCAGGTATTTGATGTGCAAATGATGTAACACGGTTAGTTTTTCGTTTCTCCATTTTAGGTTATCGTATTGGCCTTGTCTGCGTTCTGTTGCTTGCTCCCCAAATAGTTCTTCAATCAAGTTGAACCCATTTTCAAAATCAGTCAGGATTTTATGTAAAAAGATTTCTCTTTCTACTTTATCTTCATCTAATCGTGCATAAAGATTCATCATTTCTAAATTCGAAAGAATAAGATTTGTTTCGGTCTGAATCATCAAAA
This sequence comes from Saprospiraceae bacterium, assembly GCA_046153985.1. GTDB lineage: Bacteria > Bacteroidota > Bacteroidia > Chitinophagales > Saprospiraceae > JABWAJ01. Next base: position 9,226 of record JBJXFD010000583.1, on the reverse strand, counting down.
ACCTAAAAAAAGTCCAATGATGAATACTTTCCTTTAGCCTGTTAAAATCTTGTGGTTTTTCAGCTTTTAACGATTTTAATGCTTCTCCCAATCCATACCAACCCGTTATGGTAATTCGGGAAAGATTCCAGCTAAAAACCCAAGGTATAGCCCTCAAGTCGGCAAGTGTTCGTGTACCTGTCCTTCTGGCGGGTCTAGATCCTATTTTACTTCTTTCGATAACATCTATACAAGTTGCTTTGCTGTAAAAGCTAATAAATCCAGGGGTTTCAATTAAATCCCGGTAGTGTTCAAAGGATTTTTGAGCCAAAAATTCCATGATTTCAAACGGATATTTTTCTTCACCTGGATGATTATTATTACTTAAAATAGTTTGTTTAGCCACTCCTGAAGCCAAAGCATTCAGGTTGTAAGTGGCTGTAAGTGGATTGCCAAACTGTTGTGCGACTGTTTCTCCCTGAACGGTTATTTTAATCGTACCGTTTACGGTATTTACAGGCATACTTTCTAAAAAACGATGGTATTTACCGCCCCCTCTACTGATGGTTCCACCTGTTCCATGGAAAAAGTAAATTTGGGTATCATTTTTTCTTCCAACTTCCGAAAGCTCTTGCTCGGCTTTAAATAGATTCCATTTACTGGCGATGGTTCCTCCGTCTTTGTTGCTGTCGCTATAACCTAACATAACTTCTTGTTTATGATCTACTTTTGAAGCTCTTTCTTTGGTTATCGGGTGTTGAAGAAATTTTTCTAAAATTTTTGATCCGTTGTGTAAGTCTTCAATAGTTTCTAACAGCGGTACTACTCTAATGTTGGTATTTAACAACTGCGTTTCTCGCATAAATAGATAGACCACCAATAGGTCGCTTAAATTTCGAGCCATGCTGACGATAAAGGAGCCAATTCCATCTGAACCATACTGATTGATGTGTTGTCGTACTACTCTGTAGCAGTCTAATACATTGTCGGCTTCGGCGCCATAAGAAACGGTAATATCTGTAATGGTCGAATGATTATCTAAAACCTTATTTAAAAAATTGACCCGTTTTTCTTCATCCCAGTGTTCAAAATCGCAGTCTTTTTCGCCATTTGTTTTTAAAATCTGTGCAATGGCTTTATCATGAAATGAGCTGTTTTGTCGAATATCTAACTTGGCCAAATGAAAGCCAAAACAGCTTATCGTTCGCTCTATTGGAAACAATACATCTTCGGCGATACCTTTCATTCCATTATCAACTAAAATATCCCTTAAAAATTTAAGGTCATCTTGCAGGTCTTTGCTTGATTTATAATAGGAGTTTGAATCAAAAAAATCGTTGGAAATGGTATTGTCTAATTTAGCTGCCAATAAACCAACGTATTGTCTCCAAGGCTCATAAGGGTTTCTTAATACTGCTGTTTCACCTTGTATACCCAACGCTTTCGACTTTTTCTCGATGGCTTCCGATAATAAATAAGGAACAGGATTGACAATGGCTGAAACTGAAAGCCGGATCATTACTTCAACCAATTGATTTTTAATAAGAGAAAGCGCTGTTTTTCGGTGCAACACCAATGTTTCCTGGGTGATGTCTGGCGTTACCAGCGGATGTCCGTCTCTATCGCCGCCAACCCAACTTCCAAAATTAATTTTAGGAAAAACATCAGGGTTTCTAATTTTTAATGGACTTAAATCCAGGTTTAACCAGGACGCTTTCAGTTGCTTATCACTTTTTTCTAAAACTACAGGGAATACCTTGCTTAAGTAGTAAATGATATTAGAACGTTCATCTTTAATATCTGGTTTTTTAAGGTAAACTTCACCTGTTCGCCACCATCTTTCTAATAAGTTTACAATGTTTTCTTTTATTGTATTTTGTTCAAGATAGCTCAAAGCGGAGTTTTCCCTTTGTACTAAAAGTAGATACAATTCGCGGTGAATTTCAATTACTGTAACTCGTTTTGCTTCGGTTGGATGGGCCGTAAGAACCGGAATTACATGGGTTCCAGAGATTGCTTGCAGCATTTTTTCTTCCGAAATGCCCTGGTCTTTCCACAGTTGAAACGCCTCTGCCCAGGAGCCTCTAACAGAAGAAATACTGTCCTGGTTCTCTAATTTTCTTCGGTATTGAGTTGCGGCATTTTCTTCAACTAATGTGATTAATTGAAAGTAAATACTTAAGCATTGGATGATTTTATCACTTGGTAGCTGTTCACGATCCAATTCAGAGAAATTTCCGCTTTTAATAAGCGATACATAATCTTTTTCGTTGATGTTGTTCAACATTTCAACATAACAATCTATGATGAAATTTCTGTCGTCGGTAATCTTTTGAAATGCGTTGCTATTTTCCATTGAATGATTAAGTGTTAAGTTCTTTCAATAAGCTTTCCAGGTCAAGTGGCTTTGTAAACATGTCTAATGAACCTTTTTCGTTTGTCGGCCAAAGTTCCTGAGGTCTATCCCAATACAACTCCACACCGTTGCCGTCAGGATCGTCCAGGTATAATGCTTCTGATACCCCGTGATCACTTGCACCGGTAAATGGGTAATATGCGCTGCGCAGTCGGTCGTAGATGATTGCAAGATCTTTTCTGGTTGGGTATAGAATTGCCGTATGGAATAAACCGACACCTTCTTTAGATGCGGGTGGCAAACCTTTGCTATGCCATGTATTTAAACCGATATGATGATGGTAGCCACCGGCAGCAATAAATGCCGCCTGGTTACCATACATCATGGTTACTTCAAAACCTAATAGGTCACGATAAAACTCAAGTGCCCGATTTAGGTCGGCTACCTTTAAATGGACATGGCCTATTCGGGTTTGTTTAGGAATAATGTAATTTTCACTCATCAGGGCTGTGGTTTTGATGTTATTAATTAGGTAATGCGATGTAGTGGTTGTCATCATTCTATCTTGTTCACCCGGTCTTGAAGTTCAGCAATTTTATTGATAAGGTCTTGAAATTTTAACGCCTCTCCATAAATCATAAATTTGGTCATTTCCACATAATCATTTTCATACGCTTTAATTACTGGGTCTCGCAGTATGATTTTGATTTTATCAGGAGTATGGTTGCCGTAGTCAAGGCTTCTTAACGGATTAATATTTTGTTTATCCAGGCAGGGGAGAGTTTTGCATCATTGATGATGTTCTCCTTTGTCTCCTTTTTTAAAATGGATTGAATGCTTTCTATCGTGTTTTCATCTACCTTATTTTGTCCAATAGTTTTGAGTGCCTGAATGACTAAACTGCTGATTTCACCTTTTGCCAAAAGATTTTTAGGGCTGGTTTTTTTAAAAGTGATAATTCGTTTACCAACCTTAACTGTCCTTGCTGCTCCATCAGTCAGATAAACCACTTTCATTGGAACTTGCGGAGATAAGCCCAATTTGTTAAGTGCCTGAACTCCTGTCGGAACAATTCTCGCTTTATCACGCCTTGCAATGGCTTTGGCTATTTCTTCGGTTGATGGAAAGAGAACACCAAGCTCTTTATCAATTTTTGGATAGAAGTAAATTCCGTGCGCTAACCGAACAAGCGTTTCCTTTTCTTTTAGCCGTAACAAGGCTTTTTTGACACTTTCCTGATTACCATAGTCTAAGAAGTCGGCCACAAACAGAACGCTTCCCTTCTGGTAATTTTTCAGTGCTTCTGCAATGCTATTTTCTACTTGTGGTCTGTCCATTGGCTTAATTTCGTCCCAAATTTAGTAAAAATTTGGGACAAGATAGTTCTCGGGATTAACTTTTTTATGTCGTTTTTTTGGGAGTAGCGGTGATGCCATTACCCACAACACGTTAATATGTGTACAATTTCGGGACAAGCTTTGCTGACAGCATGCTTCAGGTCATAACCTGTCCCGCCCAGAGCGGGAAACCTTCGTAAGCGATGCCGTATTCATATCAAAGGCCGAATAGCGAATACCTTGTGCCAGCAGGGGGCGAACACTTTGTGTCAGCGGTCATACTCGTTTAGTTTATTTGAGTACCAACCTAAGTCGAAATGTAAGGTATCAGTGTTGTCGATTACAATTTGTCCAACGTAACTATCTACTCCTTGAGCTTCTATTTTTGTCCAACCATTTGGTGTTTCAATAGTAAATAAGCCCAAGTCTAAAGTTTGATAGTCTGTTGTTTGTTTGTTGTTTTCACAACCAATGAATAAAAGCAATAAGAGTCCTGAAATTATTTTCATAAATGTAAGGTTAATATTGCTACCAAAGCTTGAATAAAAGTAAAGAAAATACCTGAATTCTACAATAGGTTTACTTACAACAAAAAGCGCTTACTTTTTTCCTGTTTCGCCATTCATTTCAACTTTTAAAGTCCATAATACATTTACATTTTGACCCTTCAATTTTCCAGGCTTAACTTGTCCTGATTGAAGTAAATATCTCATTAAGTCCATTACATAATAGGGGCAATAGTCTAAGTCAAAATTACCAAGGCTTTGTTCAATATTTATAATGTTTCCTTCTTTTGTAATTACAAATTTCAGTTCATGTATAAAGTAATAAGGTTCACTTAAACAGCCGTCAGTCCGGTTTAAATAAATGGTTTTAAGGGGGGCGCCATTCAAGAAAGTTGGCGGTTCGTCAATTTTGTCTTGATCGTATATTTTACCTTTTATTTTTGTTTTATGAAATATCCACAAAGGTTTGTCATACGGACTTGAGGGTTTGTCTGCTGAATAATCTGTTGTCCACAAGGTATCAATCTTGTCCGCAGTTGTTGTCGTGAAGCGTCCAAGGGTTTCAAAGGGAATAAGTGATTTTGTAAAACCGCATTCATAAGTGCCATTGAAATATCGTTCTACAAAATACTGGTCTCCTTGTTTTCTGTAAGTCCAAATTTCTCCGTCCATGTCTAACGTAGTGTCGCTTGTTAGCTGATAATTTGTCCCGTAACAATTTCTTTCGTTGTCATAGTAGTAGCAATATTCAATTCGTTTATGGGTTTCTGAAAAAACGATGTCCTCCCGGGCATACTTAACGCTTGAAGCGAAGTATTTGCCTCTGTTTGGTTCCTTTTTGCTGGTGTAATAAATGCTTTTTTCAACCCTGATGGTATCCTGTCCAAAACAAGTGGAAACCAATAGGAGAAATGTCGGTATGAATAAGATGAATTTTGTCATTGGTCAAGCGTATTAAGGAACGCAAGCTGAACAAGTCTCGGCCAATTGTTCAGGTCTGTTACAGGCGCTTTCCAATTTTTGGGCAATCCGGTCGTTTCTGTGTCAAAAAACAGGTACATATTTTGCTTTTTTTGTGTTGTGGTTAGGTTGTTCAGTTTTTGGGCGCCTCTCTTACCGTCACCACTTTAAATATAGGCACTATTGGGTGCTTGAACAAAAGTAACGAAAATGTCCAAATCCTGGAACAGGTCAATTTTTTAAGCATTAAACTGCTGAAAAAGAATTGCTTGTAGGTTTAAAGGCCATCGTAAACAACAACAATACATAATGCAGAGGGTCAACTGTAGAAAACTGGCCTTCAGCGCAAGCGAATAACGAAGATTTTGTGCCAACGGAGAAAACCTTGCTTACATCCCATTTAGTGTTTCAATAAATGAGCCATATAAACCAATCACTACTCCAATATTCTTAGTTTCGATATTAGTTTTTGTTGCAAGGCCAAACATATTTTCTTTCTGATCATAAACGATTTGATACCCATGAGTTTTATCAGAAGGATCTTCATCAAGCACAAGCCAATATTCTTTTATTTGACCACTGGAAGCGTCAATGAAATTTACTAATGCGGGTTCAATTAAATGATCTTCGATATTTTCTTTTGAGATTCCATACCAGTTGTCCATGCTATTGGAAGCGATTGCAATTTTGATAATTTGCTGTAAGTCTTGCTTTGTCATGTTGGAATGGTTAAGGCATTTTGGTTATTCTCATGTGCATACGAATCATGGTGGTTGAAACGTGTTGGCTCGCGAGTCCCGCTGAGGCGGGATAAGTTCTGACGCTATGTGTAGTGCAAAGCTTGTCCCGTCTATAGCAAGAGCCACTAACGAGCAGCTTATGTATATAACGAACACATTACGCCAACTGGTTTGCAGCTCGCTGCATACTCTGAATAGCTGCATTTTTTTTATTTTATTGCATCGGCAATATAGTAACCAAAAATTCTCAGGTTAAAACTATCCTGTAGTGACCTATATGAGATACAGCCTGCAATTAGTAGGATTCCTAAAATTGCAATGAAATAAAGTTCGTGTTTATATTTTTTTTGAATATGAACTTGAGAAATATCTTTATTAATTTTTTGCCTAACCCAGTAGTACGCAATAAAAGACAAATAAAACATAATTGATACCCATGAAATAAATGACAGTGATGTTGTGAAAAATAGTTTATTTTCAATCCCTTTTAATTCTGAATAGTACCTGGTGTCAGAATATACTTTATTCTTGCAAAAGAAGAACGTATTATTTTTTTCGTCATCATTCTGAGGTGAACGCGTTAAAAGTTTGGCATACAAGGACTCCATCGTTTTGCGCTCAAGGGGAGAGCACCTTTGGAGAAAGGTATCAAGCGAAGTGCCGCGCATCTGACTGTCATAAGGTAGAAAATAGTTGGGCATAAGCCAATCTAAATTTGGTCGACGATTCGCAACTGTATTTTTTGAAATACTTTGAGCCAGAATACCAATTGAGTATAGAAATGCAAGTAAAACTGCTGTCACGAATAGCTGTGGTAGTTTTATGGAATTTAATTGCTTAAAAATCTCTTGCATATCAGTAAAATGCCTTAAAAGAAGACAAATACTAATGGAAAACAATGCACCAATGGCGATTGTTTGTCCGATTTCATCAAATTGAATTGACATGATTTTATAATTTATGAATTTATTAAAGTTACAATCCAGATGAGAGACTCCCCGCAAGCGCGCATGTAATAACGAACACCTTGCATCAGCGGGGATTAAAATTGTTTTGTTGAAATTAAGATTTGCTGATCAAAGTTGCTTGTCCTGCCGGAACTGAAGTTGGGCTTTGCAAACTGTAGATTGTACTTCCGTCCAGCCAACCTTTTGCCAATACTTTTGTTATAACCAGGTGTTTTCTTTCGTTTTCAGAAGTCATTTTTCATCCATCTAAAGCTGTAGATGTTCCCTAAGTTAATTCTCATAATGTATTCGTCTTCATCTATATAATCATTCAAGATCCTTTCAGAGAATCCACATCCTCCAGAATCTCTCGCTTTTACTAAAACATTAACAAGGGGATAAAATGTATGTTTATACTCACCAGTCTTATAAAATTTCTCTTCAAATTCGAGTTCTTCCTTCGTATCACAAATTATTAAAGAACCTTTGCCTTTACTAAATCTTCTTGCACATTCTAATCGTCCGGTAAAACTTGCAATTTTACCTTTTTTGTTGATTCTTTCGCACGCCCGAAATAAAATCGGTCTTGTTGTTGGTAGATAGTTCTTTAAAACGATATCCCATACATCGAAAAAAGCCTTTCTTTTTTTGTCGGAGCCAGTAAGAATCCAATTACAAATGAACCTTCTAGTTTGTTCATTTATATTCGCATCTTTCTGCAAGATATCAATCAGATTTTGAGCTATTTCACTCTTCTGATCTTTTGACAATCTATATTGAAACCTGTCATCCATATATCTTATAAAAAAACTTACAAATCAGTTTACATAATGATCAATTATGCTGTTCCCTTTATGCACTTGCCCATAGCTCTTGAATATGCGTACTTCTCAAACGCTCAAACAAAAGTAAAAAAAATATCTAAATCCTGTAATAGGTTAATTAGATTAAAGTTACTTTACTGAAAGTGAATTACTTGTATCTTTAAGGCCTGCCATAAACAACAACAATACAAAATGCGCTCCATCAACTGCCAAAAACTCACCCTCAGCGCAAGCGAATTACAAACACTTCGCACCAGCCGTGTTCATTCATTCTCTGAATCTTCATTTTCTATTCTGATTATCTCCTCCAACCTAACAAGTAGATCCCGAAGATGCTTATCCTTAGTATTCCATAGGATCTCCGGGTTAATCTTGTAGTAGTCATGAACTAGGACATGCCTTAGGCCTTGTATTTTAGCCCATTCAATGGTATCATGTTTTTCTTTTAACTCAGAGGGAATGTGGTAAGCAGCTTCGCCAATGACTTCAAAGTTTTTGATTACAGCATCCTGAACCAATTGACTGTTAAAGAATTCTTCATAACTCAGGCCTTCGGTATATGAAAAAATTTTATTGATGCTCTCCACCATATGCTCAATTCGCTCCAACTCCGTCGGTTTAGCCGCCATAAACTAAAAGTTTTTCTTTTTGAATGGTTTCTTGAAACGATTTCAATTCTTGTCCTTTTTCCACTAAATCAATTGCTCTTCCCGTTTGATTGGAGAGTTCTTCTTTCATCCGGATGATATCAAATAAGGAAACCTGGTTGGGTTTTTTAAATTCTATCATAATATCAATGTCACTATCCATGCTGATAAAAGTATTCCGGGCAAAAGAGCCAAATACCCATGCTTTTTCAACGGGCTTATCTGAAAAGTATTTTTTGATAGACTCAATGATCGCATCTCTGTTCTTCTCAATTTGAGTGCCTTTTCCTTCTTTTTTGAGCCTGTTCTTGACAATGTTTAAGACTTCTTCTGCCTGCTCATATGTGCGAATGCGATAATAAATTTCTTCACTCAAATACTTGGCAATTAATTCTTTAAATGGAAACTTATACACCTTCGACAAGTCTTTAATGATCCGCTCAGGCGCCTTTTTTTTATTCCTTTCAATTTTACTCAAAAGACTTGGATTATATCCAATTTTATCCCCTACGTATTTTAGTGAATAATTTAAGTCCAGCCTTAACGCTTTGATTTTTTCGCCAAAAGTTTGTGATTCCATAGGTGATTTATTAGTTGCTGCTAAAGGCTGTAAACTCGCCACCATACTGCTGGACGTTTTTTTCAACATGACGTTTACTAAACTTTTAAAGTTTAGTAAACGTTGCTCCGTACTCGCTCCACATTAATTCGAAGTGGACTGTCTTTAGCCATACTACTGGACATTTTTAATACTCAGGTGGAACGGAACGAGGTTGTCCCGGCTGTGTTAGGCGGTAACTTCCGGTTTAATGTCGTCAACTTAGCGAACAATAACCACGAAGTGGTTGAAGGTGAATAGCCCCCGATGCAATCGGGGGTAGGTCATAAAGGAATTGTAACGGGCAACCCCGAATGGGGTTGAATGTAATA
>JBJXFD010000154.1:0-7816 GCA_046153985.1 Saprospiraceae bacterium | reverse complement strand
CGATTTTTGTTCACCAACTTAACCTGAATGGCATTGAAGATTTGTTGAGAACGATCAACGAGTCGAGCCGAAATTATGACCTCAACGAAGCGCAGTTTCAAACGATAGAGAGCACCCTTGCCAAAATTGATAAAGACCTGAAGGCGTATGTCGAATCCGGGGATTCGGGAAAGAGAGCAGCCGTTAAAGACAGCCTAAATCGGGTGGAAGACGATCTCGTTCGCATCGGCACTCACCTGAGCAGGCAATCCAATGAAGAAATGTTGTTAAAAGACATAAATCGGCTTTTTAAGCAAAAAACGGAGTGGATTGACGCGATCAATCGCAGGCGCATGGCGGGTAACCGGGAAGGCGCAAGGGAGTTGTTCAACAATCCGTGGGGACAGTATTTGACAGACAATATGGTTCAAATTTCAAGGGAATTAATAAATATACAGAAGTATCACCTAAACCGGCAACTGGCATCCCACCTGAAGTTTGTTGCCAATGCCCGGCGCGCGGAGCTGATTTCCATCATCATTGTTTTTGTCATTGTCAGCATTTCCAGCCTGACCCTGCTTACTGAAACGGCGCAGCGGCTGAAATTGCAGGTTCGGCTGTCTTCGGCTAAAGAAGAAGCGGAACGTTCGGCACGCATCAAAGAACAATTTATGGCCAATATGAGCCACGAAATCCGCACCCCGCTGAATGCCATCGTTGGTTTTACCAACCTGTTGAAAAAAACGCCGCTCCAGGAAAGGCAACAGGAATACGTGGATTCGATCCATTATTCCGGAGAAAACCTCTTAGCCATTGTCAACGACATCCTGGATTTGTCTAAAATGGAAGCCGGGATGATGAACCTGGAAACTATCTCATTTAGTTTTAATGCCTTGATTCACAATGTAAAAACGCTTTTTCAATACCGGGCAGAAGAAAAAGGCATTGTGCTAAAGGTCGAAACCACCCTTGACCCGCAAGAGCAATTCATCGGGGATCCGACACGGTTATTGCAAATCCTTGTCAACCTGTTGAACAACGCCACAAAATTTACGGAAAGCGGGCAGGTAATGCTCTATGCCACAGAAACGCTGAAGGAAAAACAGACCGGCCGGGAGCGCTGGGTGCAAATCACGGTGCAGGACACGGGCATCGGCATCCCCAAAGACCAGTTGGATCAAGTTTTTGAGCGGTTCAACCAGGTCAACACTGCATCTACCCGAAAATACGGGGGCGCCGGCCTCGGCCTCACCATTGTCAAAAGATTGGTTGAATTGCTTGGCGGCGACATTGAAATACAAAGCACAGAAGGTCAGGGCACGACGGTTACACTCGAATTGCCGTACCGGATTGCGCAGGAGGCAGAGCAAGTGGTCGTGCCTGCGATCGCGCAGGTCGGAGCCATTTCCAAACCTGATTTTAATAACGTACGGATACTGGTGGTGGAGGACAACCCGATGAACCGGCGCATCCTCGAATTGGTTCTGGAAGAATGGGAAATTGCCGCCGATCAGGCTGAAAATGGCAACCAGGCCCTGGAATTGTTGAAGCAGCAGGCTTATGATTTGGTACTGATGGACATTCAAATGCCGGGATTGGATGGCTATCAAACAACCACGGCCATCCGCCAACAGCTCAACCTCAAATTACCGGTCATCGCGATGACTGCACACGTGTTGCCCGGCGAACGCGAAAAATGCCTGCAATACGGAATGGATGAATACCTTTCCAAACCACTGAATTTTATCGCTTTACAGCAAATGTTGATCCGTTTCCTGCCTGCGGCAACGGATCAACTCCAGCTGGATATGAATTATCTTTGGGAAGCATCCCAGGGGGAGCAGGAACACGTGCAACAATTGGCACAGGTATTTCTGGAACACCTTCCGAAAGAGCTGACCGCCTTACAATTGGCTTTTGACCACCAGGATTTTTCCAAAGTTCAACGCATTGCACACAGCATGCGCTCAACGGTTGGGTACATCGGATTGAGCAAGTCGCTGGGCATTTTGCTGCGGCAATTGGAGGAATGCACTCAGGATCAGGAAATCATGGCTCCGCTGATTCGGCAAGTACAAACCCAATGCACTGCTGCGATGTTGCTGGTAAAAAACCAGTTGGTAGTGTAACCCTCACCGACACTTTTCCCGACTTCACCGACACCCTGCCCCAAGTCGCCTAATTCTAACCACCGGGCCGGTTTTCCGCAGGTACATTGGTCATTATTTCGTTTCAACCTAACTGATTCAAACATGACCAATGTTTTGCCAACCGACGCTACGGACGTTGAACTGTTCGTGCGTTACCAGACTTCCCGCGAGGCTTTGGCCTTTGGAGAATTGTACCAGAGATATTACACCAGGGTCTATAACTACGCCTTCACCATCCTCAGGGACCGGGATGAAGCTTATGATTTGACGGAAGATGCCTTTTTGGCAATTGCTGAAAAAGCGCAATCGCTGCGCAACCCGCAATTGTTCGCTGCCTGGTTGTTCCGGATTGCCCGCAATCGCTGTTTAAATTGCAAAAAGAATAAACAACGCTTCCATGTTAGCGAATTCATGCAGACGGAAGATTTCGCTGATGAAACCTTTGATTATGAAGCAGCGGTGACGCGGGAAACCTTACTCGTGTTGCTAAAAAACCGTTTGGAAACCATGCCAGCCGATGTCCGGGAAATCCTGGTGGAAAGATACCTGCACAACAAGTCCATCAGCCAGTTGCAGGTATCTTACCAATTGTCAGAAAGCGCTGTAAAAATGCGCCTGCTGCGTGCCAGGGATAAAATGCTGGCCTGTTGCCAGCAATAAGGAATCCCCTTCCTTCTACCATCTACCCTCTACTTTCTACCCTCTACTCTCTACCCTCTACTCTCTACCCTCTACCCTCTACCCTCTACCCTCTACCCTCTACCCTCTACTCTCTACTCTCTACCCTCTACCCTCTACCCTCTACCCTCTACCCTCTACTCTCTACTCTCTACTCTCTATAAGGAAAGCGGCGGGAAAGCCTACGCGAAATTTCCTCTACCACCTCGCTGTGGCTTTTATTCCAGTAAGTAGCCTCATCGCGGCTGATGCTCCAGGTGGGCTGGCCGCTTTTGCCGTCCAGCACTGCACAGGAAGCAAAGACATCGCTGGTTTGGGCAGCAGGGGACAACCACCAGGCAACCGGGGATACAAACAACGCGATGACCGTTGTTGCTACGGATATGCCAAACGATTCCAGATTGGTCAGGTAGAACTCTTTTCGAACGGTGGAGCGCACAATGGCATCTACGCCGAGCAATCCTGCCAGTTCGACAGGGGAATGCTTCCAGGAGTCACGCAGGTCAATGCCCGCCTTTTCTAAAAGTGCATTGGTTTCGGTGTAATGCTGGAAATTGATGCGAATATTGCCATCACGCGACCCTGAACGCTTCGCCAACTGGTTGTAAAGCGCTACCTGAAAAGCTTTGCTTTCCGCTTGTTCAACGGCTGCGATGTCTTCTGGCGTGGCATCTTTGGGGAGTCGTCCGGTTGTAATGGTTTCGGTAGGTAAGATAGCCATGACGCGGTGCGCCGATGCATATTCATTGTAGCCGGCGGTTTTGTAGGCTTCGCGGTTACAAGCGGCGGTGACCATCAGGGCAGCGATCAGAGGAACAAAAATCTTTTTCATGATCTTTAGATTTTAGTGTATTTGAAAACTTTCGTAATCTTGTATGTTCCCTTCTCCAGCAGGTGGAATCATGACCGTATTTCTTAATACAACATTAACAAAGAAGCGAAATTGGTAAGGGATGATCATCGTGAAGAGGTAGAATGGCTTCACCACAAGCCGGAAAAGTTGTTGTTGCGTTATCAATTCATCATCAAGCACGTGGTGTCTGCTTGTGTTGCGCGCGGTTATTTTCAGCAACACGACCGGGAGGATATTGCACAGCAGGTAAACCTCGTTTTGTGGGAAAAAAAGCTGGCACGCATGCGGGAGCAGTTCAACGATACGGTACTGCTCCGCACCTATTTTACAAAAATCGTATGGAATACCTGTCTGGAAATCGCCAGGGCGCGCGGTCGGCAACCTAAAATGGTGGATGCAGAGCTGTTGCTGGAATTCAAAAGCGATCCCTCCAGCGCCTCCGATGAAACCCTGATCCGGGATGAAGTGCGCCGTTTTGAAGGAATTCTGAGGAGTATGCACACCGGCAGGCACAAAGCGGCCTTCTGTCTCAAGCTATTTGCCCGCATTCCCCTGCGCGGGGAAGACCTGCAATGGTACGACACCCCGCGAACGCGCCCAATCTTTGAAACCATCTCCAAAACGCTGATGGAACCTTACGACCACCTAAGCGACAAAGACTTATACGCGCTGGTCGCCCCACTTTTTGATGCGGTGGAAAACAAAATAACCGATGCCGATTCGCTGCGCAAATGGGTGGGTAGTCTCACCGATCAGTTTATCCGCGTACTCAACGGAGAACCGCCTTCCGCTGCTCATGATAAAGCTTCCCTGAAAGCTTTGATCGGCTTGTATTGCGCCCAATTTCAACTTTAAGAGCATGTTGGGGGTTTCATGATTGAGCGAGAGCGAGGAAATTTTATTTTATACAAGGCGGATTTTGCAGACATAGCCGGCAGCTATGGCGAAAAAATCCAACGCAGTATAAAATTAAATTTGCCGATCGGAGCCAATTGATGAATTCCCAACATGCTCTAAAGTAAAGAATGTCTTTTTTTACTTGCTCATTTCGCTGATTTTCACTAACTTGCTTCATATTTCAAGGAGAAGGTTCGATTATGTCCGACAATATAAGTCAACAAAATCTGCTTCCTTGAATACAAAAAGGCAAAGTGGTATCGTTATTTTTCATATTTTAACTTTCACCGGAAAGTCTTTGCCGGTAACACGCACGCACGTTAGTTCTAATCTGGCATGATCTTTGAACCGATTTATTAAACAGATCATTAAACATTGTTATTTATTATGAGAAAGCAAAAAAATGAATCCATCGTCCTCCGCAAAGGCCAGGATCAAATCCAGCTCGATTATGCAGAGTTGAGAAAAGCAGTTCTGGTACTGCGCGCCATCAACCACAAGTTGCGGCAACGCATCATTGATCTTTTGGAAGAACATGGCAACATGAATGTCACCGATATTTACATCAAGCTGCGGCTGGAGCAATCCGTTGCGTCCCAGCATTTGGCCATCCTGCGCCGTGCAGGGGTTGTCGCAGCTGACCGGAACGGGAAGTTCATCAATTATTCTCTGGACAAAGACAGAATTGCCCAGATTTCAAGATTGATTGAAGAACTTGCCGGCGGATAAAAAAACCGCGCTCTGGTGGCACTACTGAAACACGATGCTTTGAGAAGCTCTGCTTCCTGAAAATGCTGCAATCTGCGAAGGGTAGGTTGCAGCATTTTTCATGCCTTGAGGAAACCTTCCTGCTACTGAAATTCATTGGTTGTTAAAAAAAGATCAGGTCTAATAGCACAAAAGATAAAGGAAAAACGCATATTTGCTTACCTTATTCGGCGGGCAACTTACAGAAGGGACAAAAGGTAAGTTTGCCGGCGGTAAAGCAAATTTTTCTATGAGAAAGACTAACACAACACTCAATGGGGAGAAACTCCACGTTTCTTCCGAAATGCTCCGTGCTATGGCGCATCCGCTACGGCTCAAAATTATCGAGTTTATTGACAAAAATGGCTCGATCAATGTCAACAAAATTTACAATTCCCTGCGTTTGGAACAATCCATCACCTCTCAACACCTACGGGTATTGCGTGCTGCCGGCGTTGTGAAAACAACAAGGGAAGGTAAATTCATTCATTACAGCCTCGATTATGACACAATCGGGCAGGCTTTGCAGGCAGTCCGGTCGTTTTTGACCAGCCCGGCCACCATTTAGTCGGTGTCTGTTCTTTAGAGTTCGAGAGCAAGGCATGCTCGGCTCCAAAAACGGGCGGTCGTTGAGATGGAGGCTGAGCGCAGCCGAAGCCTCGGACTATAAACACAGACACTATCCCTGTGGTTGGCCAAAGGCCCAGATCAAAAAATCAGGCAGGACCTTAGCCCAGGTATGGTGGTTGTGCTCGCCGCCCTGCACTTCTATGTAAGTAATATCGGATCCGTTGCGGTACCCTTTTTGCTCTAACTCTTTGATCAGGTCGAGGGTATCATCTATAGCGTCTATGATGCCGTTGCCATTACGGTCGTCCGTTTCATCGTTTGTTCCACATTGAAACCAGAAGCGCATGTTGTCGCGCTTTGGGCTTTCCCGCACCACTTCGTGGATGATGCGGTGCGCATCGGGATTGTCGTGTGTGAACTCATGATGCCGCCACCACAGCGCGCCGGAAAAGACCCCGGTTTTGGAAAAATGCTGCGAGTGGTTCCAGGCAATGTCGAAAGCGGAAAGGCCGCCGAGTGAAAATCCGGCGAAGGCAACATCTTTGCGGGCATCCGACAAGCGATAGCGTTTGCGCAAAGCAGGAATCAATTCTTCCAACAGAAACGACGTGTAGGCGCCTGCTTTATTTCCCCTGTTTTTATAATCCGGCCTGCCGGCCGTGCCGTATTCGTGGATGCGGTCGCCGGCATGAATGGCGACGACCACAATGCGTGGCAGGCGTTGTGAAGCATAAAGGCGCTCCAGCGTATCCGCCATACCGGCAATGCCCATGTCCTGCCCGTCGTTGAAAAACAGCACGGGGTAGCGGTTATCGCTGCGGTCGAAATACTGCGGTGGTAAAAAGACATCAACCCTTACCTCCCGGTGGAGGTGCGCAGAAGGGAAGTTTTCTATTTGGTGAATTTCAACGCCTGTTGCCGGCTCTCCTTTCTCGAATATCTTCGTTATCAGTCGAATACCTGTCGAAACGTAATCTTTCCAAAACTTCATCGGATCAATCATTCCAGTACTGTTTTGCTGTCCTTTGCCTTTTGCCCTTTCCCACATCGGGGCCGCAAAATAGTAGAAAATTGATGAATTCCCCAACATGCGCTAAGCCC
Source organism: Saprospiraceae bacterium (assembly GCA_046153985.1). Classification (GTDB taxonomy): domain Bacteria; phylum Bacteroidota; class Bacteroidia; order Chitinophagales; family Saprospiraceae; genus JABWAJ01. The sequence continues at coordinate 841 of JBJXFD010000154.1, read as the reverse complement.
CGTCTGCGGGTTTCAATGATGTCCGTAAATTGAACGACTGCCAGGACAAAGAGGAGGAATTTTTCGTTTTTCATGATGGGTTGCTCGTAAAGAAAGAACACCTATAACACCGGGAAGGGGGAACAATGTTTTCGTATTTGTCTAGAAGAAAGATTAAAGTAGAGAGTAGAAGGTATTGGATTACGTTTCACGAACAATTTACTTTTCGCAGTCAATTTTTTTAACGAACAACTAACAGCTGTTTCCCTCTTCCTTCTACCCTCTACTTTCTATCCTCTACTTTCGACCCTCTACTTTCTACCTTTTGATTGTCAGGTTTCAAGAATTACAGATTTTTATACATTCGCAGGGTGCATCGGTTTATTGTCGGCACAGGATTAGTAGCTTTGTGTAAAAGACGGACGAATATTCCGATTGCAATATCCGATGCTTTGCATCCGTCCATTTCATTACCTTAGCCTTTGATCATGCCAAAGACCTCTTCCGACCGGCTTTTCCGCCTGATTAAATCGCTTTCCGCAACAGAAAAGCGGTATTTTAAAGTATTTATTGGCGACACCGGAAATAAGGGGAATAAGTATGCATCGTTGTTTGATGCGATGGACGCGCAGACTGAATTCGACGATGAGGCACTCCGGCGTCAGATTTACGGTGGCGAGCCCATGCAAAGCCGCAAATATTCGGAACTGAAAGCTTACCTCTACGAATTGGTGCTGAAAAGCCTGCAGGCTTATGACGAGAACACCTCCATAGATTACAAACTCAAGGGGATGCTGCAGGGGGTGCGCGCGCTGCACCGGCGGGCACATTTCGATGAATGCCTGCAAATCCTGACCAAAGC
>JBJXFD010000570.1:0-8326 GCA_046153985.1 Saprospiraceae bacterium | reverse complement strand
CCGTAACAACGGTTGCCACAACATAACAAAATTGCGGTGCGATGCACCTTACCACCCTTGATTCCCGTGATCTACAAAGATTATTGGTGCGATGCACCTCAACCCAAAATTTGGGATGACTCATGTTCACATGCCTTGCTCTCGAACTCTAAAGAACAGACACCAGACTAAAAAGACAGGCACTAACTAGCTTCTGCCAAATGTTTTTTGCACCCATGCTGCGAATATTCCAAAGATTGCCGCGAATCGGCATGGGATTCATGGAGGACTTATGCAATTTTGTGGCATGGAATTTTCAGGATTCAATCCGATCCTGAATCAACTAAACCTCCGCTATGCGACACGAACGATACTCCGTCGGGCGCTGCCTGTTAATGGCTGCCCTCGTCCTATTCACTGTTGTTAATCTTCACGCGCAAGACGTGGAGGGCGTCGCCCAGTCCCTCAAAAATATTCGCCGGCAACCGCTCCAGATCAGCGGCGGGTTAAATCTCTACAGCAATTTTTACCACTCAGACGGCATCGAAGCACGGCGCGATGCGTTGCAATGGCGGGCTTTGGCCAACCTGAATCTTAGCTACCTTGGGATAGACGCGCCATTTTCCTTGGCTTTTTCCGACGCCAACCAGCAGTTCAACCTGCCCGCCTACACCTTTGTGGGCATTAGTCCGGGCTACAAATGGGCGCGCCTGCACCTCGGCGATCGCAACCTGAATTTTTCCAAATACACGCTGAACAACGTCAACTTCAAAGGCGCGGGATTCGAATTGCGCCCTGGTCGTTTGTACGTTGCGGGCATGTACGGGCAATTGCGGCGGGCGGTAGCGGAAGATTTCAACAGCCAGCAAATGCTCGACCCCGCCTACCGGCGCACCGGACAAAGCCTGAAAGTGGGCTACAGTGGTACCAAATCCGAATTCAACCTGATTTATTTTGCCGCAAAAGACGATCCCAACTCGATTATCCAACCGATTGAACGGGTAGTACTGCCTTCAGAAAACATCGTCCTAAGCGCCAGCGGAAAGCAGCAATTGGGAAAAAAAGTGAACGTAGAAGCAGAAGTCGCCCGCAGTGGCCTCAACCGCGATGTGCGGTCCGAACCCCTGCCCAACCCCAGCGGCGGGCAAAACTTCGTAGGTTTATTCAACCCCACTTCTTCGCTGATTACCGGCACGGCTTACCGCGCAAAACTGAATTTTGTCATTAAAGGATTCAACCTGAATACAGGCTACGAACGCATTGAGCGGGGTTTCCAAACCCTGGGCGCCTTGTTTTTCCTCAGCGATGCTGAATACCTGACCCTGGGTTTTTCGCGCTCATTTTTCAAAAACAGGCTGAGTTTGTTTGCGAACGGCGGCCAGGAACGCACCAATTTAGACGATTTTGAACGCAATGGCACCCGCCGCCTCGTGGGCTCGTTCAACGCGGCGTACAACCCTTCCAAAAAATGGGGATTCAACGCGGCTTATTCCAATTTTCAAAATACCACCAAAATCCGGGCGCTGACAAATCCTGACGCATTGGTGGACAGCATTATTTTGGCGCAAGCCACCCAAACGGCCAGCTTCTCGGCCATACACTACTTAAACAATGGAAACGAAAGACCATCTTCCCTTTCGTTTTTCCTGACTTATCAAGCCGCCAACAGCATTGTGGATGACCAGGTGCAAGCCGACGCGGAATCCCGTTTTCTGAACGGCAGCCTGATATACGCCTATTCCGTCACCGACCAGGATTTGAGGCTGAGCGTGGCGCTGAATGCCAACCAGACCCAGTTGGTGAATGTAGACAACTTCGTGCTTGCACCTACGCTGGGCGTCACGAAAGGTTTTTTGAACAAACGCCTGCAAACCAACCTGCGACTGGCGTACAACCAGATTTTCCAACGGATTGGCGACAATTCCGCTGTGATCAACCTGAGTCTGGGCAGTAGCTGGCAGTTGAACAAAGCGCATACGCTTGGCTTCAACACCACTTTGCTCAACCGCACTGCTGGCGGGCAAGCCAACGACGGATTCCTGGAGTGGTACGGGCAATTGATGTATGGGTACCGGTTTTTGACACAAGTGGGAGGAGGTCAGCCCCCTAACCCCCGAAGGGGGAATAATTGATGATTGACAATTGATGAATGATAATTTTTGATGTAGACCCGTAATTCCATCGAAGTTTACGTACCCCACATCAACAATCATCAATCATGTAATCATCAATAAAAAATAAGTACTGAATGCTCGTGATGTTACCAATTCGTAGAACCAATCGGGTACGCCCTTCAAGGCTAGATAGAGGGCCGACAAATATTAATGATTATGGATCAGAAAACAGTTTTGAAATTCCTCGTGGCAATAATCTGCATCGCCACTACCATAAAGATTCAGGCGCAGGCCTATCCGGTTTCGCTGATCGCACAATCGGCGCCACCGCACACGGGTAACCTTGCGGAACTTTCGTTTCCGGGCCGGATTGGCGCTTCCCTGATTCTGAACGACGCATTCGAGATCTCTTATCAGGTGCGCATGAGCGTTGTCATTGAAGGCCAGGGCATTCGGTTGTCAACCAAACCGGAATTCCAACCACGTCCCATCACACTCAGCTACGGATTGCCTGTACAGATTACCGGCGCAGACCTCGCGGAGTACTTAGACGTGAACAACCTCAACTTTGACGGGTACAGCAAAGAACAATATTTGGAGCAGGGAACGCTGCCACCGGGGTTCTATTCCGTTTGCATGCAAGTCTACGATTACGACCGGACGAACGACGCGGCCGTATCGAGAGAAAGTTGCACCGGCATTACCGTTTTCCTGAACGATCCTCCGGTGATCCTCGCGCCAATCGGGCAACAAACACCGGTATTTCCACAAAACCTCGTGGTGCAGTGGCAACCGCGACATGTGGGCGGTTTCCCCGTGGAATACACGTTGCAATTGTTTGAATTTGATGAGAACAATACCCTTACCCCGGATTTATTGGTTCAGTTTAACCAGCCATTTTTAGAAAAAACCGTCAACAACCTCGGCACCAGTTTCGTCACCACCTCAGATCCGTTGCTGGAATTGGGTCGCCGCTACCTTATCCGGGTGCGGGCGCAGGACCTCACCATGCAGAATGCATTCCAAAACGACGGCTGGAGCGCACCGGAATTTTTCACATTTGGAGAAGCTTGTACTGCACCCGATAACATCACGGCAGAAGCTCTGAACGAAAGCAGCGCGTTGGTAAGCTGGCAGCCCAGACCGGGTTTCAATACTTATGTAGTGCGCTATCGCGAAGCAGGGACAACGGACGCCAACTGGTACGAAGACGAATCCATCCTGTCGGAACACACCATTGAAGGACTAATAGATGCCACGACTTACGAAATACAGGTGCAAACCTTGTGCAACGGCGAATACGAAGGCCAATATTCCCCATCTTTTGAAATTACCACCGATTCGATTGAATTCGATACCGCCCTGTTCGATTGTTCGTCCATGGACACCCTGATTCCGCCCGCCAATGCAATTGCCATTGAAGCTTTAGCTTATGGAGACATCGTGCGCGTCGGTGGTTTTCAGATGCGCCTCACCAAAGTAGACCCTTCCGAAGAGACGGAGGGCGGTTGGGACGGCTCCGGCCAGATCCGGGTGCCCTGGTTGCTTGGAAAAAAGTTGATTTGCACCTTTAGCGGTTTAATGGTGAATACTGAAAAAGAGGTTTTTGACGGCGAAGTGGTCGCGTACAGCGCAGGGCTGGAGAGCATTCCTGAATTTCAATCGCCGGATTCAATCCTCGCCCAGATTGCTGCCGAAGCTGCACCTTCGATGATGGATTTTTGCGGCAGGGTGGACAGCACCCAAATTGAGGCCGAACCCGATTCGACCCAAACGCCTCCATTGGATTCTTTACAAACGCCGCCACAGGATTCGACCCAAACCGATGCTCCTGAAGAAGGTGAAGAAGTGGAGGAGGAAGAGGAAGGTGATACCGTTTTGGCGGATCCTTTTGCTGATCTCGAAGACGAAGAAGGCCTGCCTTATGACGTCGCTTTAAATGCCGGCGGCAGCACCCTGCCCATTATTCTGGGGGGAAGTCCGAATGCCATCGTCGTGGACAACATCACCTTTACTCCGCTCGGCGCCTCATTAGATGCCTATTTTTCGGCGGCGCTACCCGGCTCGAATCAATTCGTGGCCTTTCAGGCGCTGGAGGTGAAATTCCACGCCGGCGGGCTGATTGGCGCCAATAAAATGCAGTTGATCACCGACATCACCACCGTTTGGAGCAATAAAATCCAGCTTACGATTCTGAACAGCGAAAACTCTTACGTCAGCTTTGACTGTGAAGGGTTGCGCGGCATTAGCATAGACGGCAAGGTAGAATTCTGCCCCAACCTCCTGGTTGCACTCCACCCCGACAGCCTGATCGCCGTCCCCGAAGAAAACGTAACCGGTACCTTTACGGCAACCATGCCGCAATGGGGCCAGTTTGTAGCCGATATGAGCATGACGCCTTTTGAAATACCGCGCCTGAAAGACTGGGGTTGGGAAGTGCAAAACATGGTATTTGACTTCAGCGATGAGGTGACGCCGGCCAGCGTGACCTTCCCGGAAGGGTATTCCCACCCCGATGTGGGCGAAGTCTCCATGGAAGGCGCAGACAACCCTGCCTGGACGGGATTTTACCTGCGCACCGCACGGGTGAAGTTGCCGAAAGCTTTTTACGGCTCCCGCGGCGAACCGGTGCAGGCCGGGGTCACGGATGTCATCATTGACCAAACCGGATTTACGGGTAATGCATTTGCGATCAACGTCTTATCGCCAGAGCGAGGCCGCATGGGCAACTGGGCTTTTTCATTGGATACCCTGCGCCTCGGCATCCGCCACAACCAGTTTCACCACGTTGGCTTTTCCGGTACGACGCAAGTCCCGGCTTTCGACAATGCGTTAAAATACGCTTGCCTCATCCAACCCGACTCTGCTTACCGGTTCGCGGTAGGAATCGGCGAAGATACCATGCGCATGAGCGCCTGGAAAGCAGACATAGAATTGTATGAAAATACCCGCATTGAGCTCGATTACGATGTGAGCGACCGGCAATTTTCAGCCAGCGCTTACCTATTCGGCATGGCCAGCATGAAACCCACTGTAGGGCGGGCTGCCAATCCCAAAGACACCCTGCAATTGGCGAATTTGCAGTTTCAGGACTTCGTCGTCAGCACCCGGGCGCCTTATCTGATTGACATCGGTACCTGGGAGTATTCGGCGGGCAATGAACAAAAACTATCGGGCTTCCCGCTCACCATCGAGCACATTAGTTTAGGGCAGGAAGAAGACGAGGAGGAAGAAGGAGAAGAAGGGGCGGAAGAAATAGAAGAAGAACCGGAAGAAGAGGCCGAAGAAGCGCCCTCGGATTCAACCAGGGTTGCCTTGAAAATCACCGCAGCAGTCAACCTCGTGGGGGCGAACGACCGGGGTTTTTCGGCAGAAGGCACCGTTCGGGTTTTATTCGATGTAAAATTGGATACCGCTCAGATGAAACAGGTTTGGTCGTATGCAGGGGTCAAGGTAGACCAGTTCAGCCTCGATGCAAGCGGGGCGGCGTTTGAATTGTCCGGACGGCTCGACTATTACGAAGAAGACGAAGTTTACGGCTCCGGTTTCCGGGCCATGATCCATGCGACCTTTACGCCGCGATTTACAGTCACCGCTGTCGCGCAATTCGGTGAAAAAAATACCTACCGCTACTGGTTTGCCGATGCATTGGTGAGTTTCAACCCCGGCATTGCCCTTGGAACGACCGGGCTGGGGCTTTACGGCTTCGGCGGCGGAGCGTCTTATAAGGTAAGCCGACAAGCTTTTAGCAGCATTGTACTGCCCGATTCTGCCAGTTTATCTAACCCTACTGATATGGAAGCCGTCATTGGCAGGTCTATGTCGGGCACTATATATGTCCCCGACAGTACCGCCGGGTTGGGCATTAAAGCCATCATCGCACTGGGTACCGTACCCAAACCTGAAGTTTTCAACGGCACAGTAACCTTTGAAGTGATCTTCAACGACAGTTGGGGCGTTCGAAGCATTGGGTTCATTGGCGACGGGCGTTTCCTGACGCCGCCGCCCAGACCCGGGCAGGCAGCCGGCCAACCGGCCTTGCGGTGTATCCTAAGTATGAATTACGATTTTGAAAACCGGGCCTTCCACGCGGATCTCGATGTATACGTCAACCACATGTCCATTGTGACCGGCGCTTACGCGAATAACTTAGCCGGACGTGGCACTATTCATACGGATCCGGAAGACTGGTACATCCACATTGGTACGCCGCAGCGGCGCATTATGATCAGCTACAGCTTAGCCGGATTGTCCAATTTAGCCAAACCCAATCCCGGGGCTGCTTCCAATCCTCAGGATACTTCCGGGTTGGTCATTGACTGGAGTAAAGCAGGCTTGCTGCTCACAGCTTATTTAGACGCCGGTACGGTGCTTCCCCCCTTCCCGGACATCCCCCAACGGGTGCAAAGCATTCTCGGTGGCGGCGATTTCACAATCGTCAGTCGCGACGACCCACGCTTCGCTTCGGGCGGTGGCATTATGTTCGGAGCTTCGGTGGATGTGAGCATTCCCGACCTTACTTTCCTGATGTTTTATGCTTCCTTCGGCGCTGGGATGGGCTTCGATGTGATGGTCAGGAATTATGGATTAGACGCCCGGTGCGCCGGCGACGAAAACAGCAGCAGCCCGATTGGCATCAACGGCTGGTATGCTACCGGCCAGTTGTGGGCCTATATAGAAGGCAGCATCGGTATAAAAGTTCGCATGTTTACCGTCAGCGGGAATTACCGCATCCTCGACCTGGCCTTAGCTGCCGTTTTGCAAACGCGACTCCCCAATCCGCTCTGGGCAAAGGGTGTCGTGGGAGGCCGGTTCAGTATCCTCAGCGGTTTGGTAAGCGGCAGTTGCCGGTTCCAGTTTGAAATCGGCAAAAAATGCGACATCGTCGGCGGCAGCGAATTAGCCGGCATCGAAGTCATTGCCAGCACGCAGCCCGACGGCAACAGCAGCCAGGACGTGGATGTATTCGCCCGGCCACAGGCAACTTTCAACCTGCCGATAGGACAAGTCTTTGAATTGCAGGACGACGAAGGCGAGTATCAGGAATACCGACCAAAAATACACAAGTTTGAAGTGTTGCAATTGCGCGAAACGGCCAATGGACAGGATGTTGCAGTTCCGGGTCAGGTTCGCTGGAACGAAGCCAACGACGTCGTGGCATTCAAATCTGACGATGTACTCACCGGGAATAAAAGCTTCCGCTTAGTTGTACAGGTTCGGTTTGACAAAAAAGGCCGCTACGAAAGCGAATGGCGGGAATTGAAAAGACCGAGTGGCACACCCGAACAACAGGAAGCCATCGTGGATTTCACAACCGGGCCAGCGCCGGATTTCATTCCGTCCAACAACGTGGCATACAGCTACCCGCTGCGCGACCAGTTCAACTTCCTGCAATCAGAAAGTTCACAGGGGTACATTCAATTGATTCAGGGCCAGCCCTATCTGTTCAAAGGACACGCTAACTGGAGTTATGTTTCAGAAGCTTCGGCCTGGGAACAGAAAGTGCAATTCATGAATGGCACACAGGCCATTTCCAGTGGAAATATCACCTACAATGCGGCAGATAAACGGGTAAGTTATTCGATTCCATCCGGCCAGTTGCCTGCAAACGCGGTCTTAGGTTTGCGCCTGGCCAACCTGCCGCTGGTAGACGACGCCGCAGTAGATGCAAATGTCGAGAGCATCCAGTCTGAATTGCTCAACCTGCAATCCAACCCGGCAGACACGGCGTTCACGAATATTATCCTCGAAGAGCGCATCGCGCAGGGCGTACAACGGGCATTAAAACCCAAGGCTTTCTACAAATCGAATTTCCGCACCAGCTTGTACAATACCTTCCAGCAAAAAATCAATGCGCTGACGAAAAACGTCAACTGGTTCAATCCAATATTTTTAGACCCGAACGAAACCTCCGGCGCCACCATCAACGATTTCGGCGTATTTGTGACGGGTAACGAGTTGTTTGACCTGTTTGACCAGGATGGCTTTTACAACGGTGAAGAGCAGGTTGCTCCGCTCATCCAGCCCGAGGCAGATCTGAACACGACCCCCGGCAACTGGTACAACAATACGATCTACCCGTATATGTACCAACACTTCCCGGCGCCGGCGCAGAACATCACGCTCAGTTGGAGGGATCCGCTGATTTTGGGCAACGTGCCTTCAAAAGCAGTTTGGATCGAGCAAACGGAAGACCCGCACAAACTCACACCCGAAAACATAGAAAGCGGCGC
>JBJXFD010000569.1:0-28117 GCA_046153985.1 Saprospiraceae bacterium | reverse complement strand
TGGCATGCGCGTGGAATGAAATATTGCATAATGGTGTCAACGTAAAGGCGTCCTTTTGCTCCAGACATGTCCGGGTTGGTGAGCAAGCCGTTCATGTGCAGCGTTTCCGAGTTCAACATAAACTGAGGCGGATATTGAGCGATGATGGCGTCGAGCAGCGGCTTGTTCCACCAATCCCACGGGCCAGAACCCACACCGACTACCCGGAACGGGTAGATGTGGTCTGCGCCCAGCGTGGTTGGCGCCTGACCAAAAACGGCCAGGTTAACCGGAACGGGTTTCACCGCCGTTACAAATTGGGTCAGTGCATCCGGATTCATTGTCAGAACCGGCGCCAGAATGTCGTTCGTGCCTGCTTCATTGGCGAATTGCACAGCTGTTCTCGTGCCTGATACATCTACGACAAACTCATTGGTAGTCGGCACAATAACCGGGCCGTTGCCGAATGGTGCAAAAGGATCGGTCACCACGTGGTAGCCCATGGTCACAGGCTCATTGTCAGCACCATCTACCCAGGAACTGTCGGCAAGCGCGCCGCCCATATTGATGGCCATTGCAAAATCTGAGCTGTACCCAACGTGGTTTGGCGAATTCAACGGCGTTGTATTTGTTCCGTAAATGTCGCCGTGTACAGATTCGACAACAAAAGGCAGTGCGGTTGCAGTATTGATGAACTTATCAATAACAATCTCCTGATAATCATCTAAAAACGCAGCGCCCAGCGAGATATAGCCACCCGTGCCTTGTCCCCACATCACAATCTTATCCGGGTCAATGCCATAAGTATTGCCACCCTCTGTCACGTTTTTACGCAGGAAGCGAATGCAAGTGCGGGCATCCTGGATGCCGCGGTAAGCCGCCTGCAGCAAAGATCCCGTTCTGACATTCTGATCAGGGGAAGTTGGCAACCAACCCTGGCGGTAAGTTGCAGCAATGGCTACATAGCCTCTCTTTGCCAATCGCGTACAAATTTCAACAACGGTTGAGTCGAGTTTTCCGCCTGTAATTTGTCCATTCAAATACTGTGGCAAAAAGCTGCCGGTATGTAAGTACAGTACAACAGGGCGGTCAGTTTCTGCGTCACCAGATGGAGAATAAACATCCATCTTGAGGTCAAGGGCCGCCGGGGCGCCGGTCAGCACAGAAATGTTGGTTCCATAAACGACATCACTCACCTTGGTCACCCCGCTGAATATCGGATCTACATAGCGCGTATTCTGCGCATGCAGGAAACTGGCAACAGAGCAAAACAAGAAGAGTAAAATCGGAATGTTGACTTTTTTCATAGAAAGCAAGTTTATGGTTTAAAAATATTTGAGAAAAGGAAATTGCTATTTTTTCTTAAATTCGTAAGTGGCTGAAATATAAGCCAGTCTTCCGATACGCGGGCCACCATAAGTTTGAAATACTTTGTTGTCCAAAATATTGCTGGCGCCCAGTTTGAAAGTCGTGTTGAGCTTGTTGACCGTTACGTTAATTTGTGCATCCAGCATATCATATGAAGGGATGACGCCTGTGAATTGCGGCGAGCCTTCAAATATGAATTCATCAATCCATTTGTAATTGATGCTGAATCCGAAATTTGGAATGGAAGCCCCGCCGAAGCGCAAGGTGATGTCCCTGCCGGAAAACCCGATATTGTATTTGTGTTCCGGGGTATTAAACGCCGGAACAATCGGATCGTCGGTTTCGGTATTCAGCTTGTTCCACGAATAGTTGCCATTGATCGAATAATACTGTTGGAAATACAAGCTGGCGCCAATCGAAAATCCCTGGGTAGTAACCCGGTCGGTGGCGTTTGCCGCTACCCGGTAAGCCTGTGCCCCGGTAATACCGCCAGAGATGGTATTGATGAAGGCGTCAACCCCGATGTTGAAACCGATAAAATCCTGATAGAAGCTATAATAATAGGTAGCATCAAGATAAAGGCGGTCAAACAAAGTTGTCCGGTAGCCCGCTTCTACCGTTTGTACTTTTTCCGGGCGGATCGGAGCTACACTGAAATAATCCAACAAGCTTACATCGTTGGTATTGAGATAATTGCGAAGCGACTCAATGGTTACCAGACTATCTACCCCGTCAATATTGCCCAGCAGGATGGCCCGGCCTACATTGTAAAACAGGTATTGGTCAGCCAGGGTAGGATTTCGGATGGCCGAAGAGAATGACAAACGCAGGGTGTTATTCGGATTGGGCGTATAAACGAATGACGCTGCCGGCGAAAACAGGTAGTCGAAGTTTTGATTCTTATCCATGCGGATGGAAGCGCTGAATTTCAGCCGGTTGTTGAATTCAAGGGTTCCGCCCCCATAGATGCCATATTCGTAGGTATTGATTTTTCTTCCGGCCGTATCCAACAGAATAGAACCCTGAGAATCAGGCAAATACTGTCGTCCATTGGCGCCAACAATAATATCCAGATCGGAAATACTCCCTCCCTGGTACAGGTCGTTAAATTTATACTCGCCATGCGCATGGATCAGGGCAGATTTGTCGAAAAACCGGGTTCCGCCTTCTGCATAAGACACCCTCGAAGTAATGTCGTCGAATGCCTGCTGAAACCGCTGGGTGCCCGGCTCGTAGTAATCTACCGCTTCCACTAACGCGTCTCCTTTCAAAGCAATCTCCTGAGCTAGTCCATGCCAGACCTGAAGGGAGTCCTGAAGCATCGGATTGGCTAAAAAGGCATTCAGCGCATCGCGATACCCCTGCGGATCGCCAGGAAACTGGGAAATGCGCGGCAATCCGTCCATACTATTGATTTTAGGCACAATCTGCGTTTGCCAATAGGCAATATAGCTAGCGCTCCAGTACCGTCCTTCTTTGGCATTTTCCTGCAATTGCAGCGCCGTGAAATAAGGATCGTAAGAATCACCGGCGTCTTCGTGGGTAGCGTACACCCTGAAGAAGTATTTATCTTCTTTTTTCAGCTCGAGGCGGTGCTGGTAGAACCGAATATTGCGCAGGCTGTAGCGGTTGTCGCCCTGATAAACAGTGGTTCCTGTGCTGAAATTAGACGCTAAAATCAAAGTAGGCGATTCTACGGTTTTGGCAGGGTTCAACCGAAAATGGGCGGCAAGCCCGACCTTGACGTTGCGGGAATTGTAATCCACCAGATCCTTCTCCTGGTATCCTCTGCGGTGAATGCTGCCCATACCAATAATGGTCGGATATTCGTTTCCGCTTACAAATTCATCTCCGTAGATATTTACGGCATCGTAGCCGCCGGGGTTATCCTGCGCGCTTCGCGAGTCAAAAACAACATCGTAGTTATCTGCCTCCCAGTCGTAGGCGCTGAAACCTGAAACATTGAATTTATAGGCAATATGCGCCAAGCCGTCTTTATTCTTCAACGCTTCTGCCCATCGGATTCCGCCTTCCAGTAAGCTCCGTTCGCCGGCTTTCAGCATGACCGACAGCCCCTGCTGTAAAAACGGATCTCTGGTTTCCATGCTGATAACACCGTTAAAAGCATTCGGGCCATAAAAAGCGGAACTGGCGCCCACCACTAAGTTCACCCGGTTGACGTCCAATTCGGAGGCGCCCAGAAAGTTGCCCAAAGAAAAATTCAATCCAGGAGACTGGTTGTCTACGCCGTCAATGATTTGAAGCGAACGCACGGGACTGGTGCTGTTGAATCCACGCGTGTTCACAATTTTGAAGCCCAGACTGGCTGCCGTCAAATCAACGTCTTTCAACGAACCCAACCCGTCGTAGAAGCTGGCCGCGGGGGTTTGTTTGATGGCAATGTTGTCAAGCGATTCTACAGTTAGAGCCGATTGCTTTTGCTTATCGCTGATGCGCTGCCCTTTTACTTCGATCGTAGAAATTGTGATCGAGTTCTCCGGCAACCTCATGACGATGCGCTGGGTAGCCGAAGTGACCTCCAGTTCTTTCTCATCATAGCCAGTGTAGGAAAACACAAGGGTAAGCGGCAGCGGGCTCGAGGTCCGCAGCTCAAAGGTGCCATCGTATTCCGTAGTGACGCCTTCTGTGGTGCCTTTAATAAATACGTTTGCCAAAATCAATGGCTCACCACTTTTTTCATCTTTGACTTCACCACGAATGACAGTTTGACCGATCAGGGGAGTCAATCCGAAAATAAGAATAATATTAAGAAGACAGGTGTAGATTGAAAATTTCATGCTATATTCCTGTGCTGGTTTAGAGAAATAATTTGGATTTGAAGGCCAAATTAGAGATTTTCTGTTACACTTGATCTTTTGCTGCCAGAATTTTTCAGCAGCAAAGAATGTAAAACTTTCCCAATCCCCGAACGTTTTTATCTTCGCAACAAGATTCTTTTTTCGTTATGAACAATTCATATCAACAATTCCCTGACAGTGCGCGTGTTTGGATCTACCAAAGCGACCGCCCATTCCCGGAGGAAGCGCTCGCTGACATCCAAAAAAAAGTACAGGATTTTGCACAAAGGTGGGTCAGCCACGACCGCCGGTTGCGCGCTTTTGCCGATGTCTGGCACCACCGCTTCATCATTTTAATGGTAGACGAAGGCATGGCCGACGCCAGTGGTTGTTCCATTGACACCTCCGTGCGTTTCCTCAAAGCGCTTCAAGCCGAGCAAGGCGTGGATCTTTTCGATCGCATGCGGTTCAGTTACCGCCAGGGAGAACAGGTATTCACCGTTCCACGGGAGGAGTTCGCCGAAAAATATGCCGCCGGCGAAATTGACGACCATACCTTGGTCTTCGATACGCTGATCTCGAACAAAGGCGATTTAGAGCGTTCCTGGGAAAAATCGCTTGGGCAGAGTTGGCATAAGCGGATGGTGTAGTTTGTTTCTACCCCTGCCAACTGAAATCCTGCCAACTGCCAACTTCACCATTAAACGCCGATACTTCGTTACTAAACTATATATCCATGTTTGGAAAAGTAAAAAAATGGCTGGGCATTGAAGGGGTAAAATTAGAATTACTCCTGCCGGAAGAAGTCTTTGAAAAAGAAGGCGTTGTGGAAGGCGGGATGCGCTTTCAATCCATGAACCCACAAACGGTTACGGAAGTGAAAGTCGTGTTGATCGAACGCTACTCACGGGGGCGCGGAGCAGAAAAACTCATTGATGAATACGAATTAGGCAGCATTGTGCTCCGGCAAACCATCGAAGTGCCTGCCAATGAACCGGTTGAAATAGACTTCACCTTGCCATTTACCATCCCCCGTTCTGATATTGATCAATTTGGCAAGCGCAATTTCATTTTTGGCGGCATAGCCAAAGTTGCAAAAATGACGCGCGCTGTCAAATCGGAATACCGGATCGAAGCCGAAGCCAGGGTGCAGGGTGTGGCGCTTAATCCGTTTGATAAGAAGGGGCTGGTTATAAAGTAAATAGAGTTTTTCGTTGTCGGTTGTTTGTTGTTCGTTACCCGTAACACTTTTACTTTTACTATAAAAAAAGCCCCTCGCTCAAATCAACGAGGGGCCCAAAGGCTGCAAAAACTACATTTTTTTTCCTGTGATTATTCTGCAATCATTTTCCCGCTGGCCACCATCCGGCCCTCGCGGCTGATTTTCCAGAACAACAACCCTGCCGGTAAGGCGTTTCTCATCACCTGACAACGTGATCCATCAAATGCCATGGAGCGAAGTTGGCGTCCGGCGGCATCATAGAGTTCAAGCGCGTAATCGCCTGCAGGGGCGCCTTCCGGCAATTCAAAAGTCGTTTGGGTGCTGAAGGGGTTGGGGTAGATGTTGACGTTCAGGGATTGTGACTGCCGAACATCATCCGTTTTGACTAAGATGAAATCTTCGTACGTCCGGAGCACGGTATTGGTAATGATCGGTTCGTTGAAGTCGAAGTAGATCGCTGCGTTGTTTTCCACCACGGTTCCCTGCGCCAGATCAGCTTTCGGGTAAACCCGGAAGAGGATGTATCCCTGAGAAGCTTCCAGGTTTGTCGTGCTGTCGGGCAGCAGAATATTGTTGAAGGTAAAGTGCAGAATATTGCCGCCCACCAGGGCAAATTCGTAATCGTGGCTTGCGCCCAATACTTCTGTGCGGGCTGCATTGAAATGGTTGGACAGCGTATCCCGGAGTACCACCAAATAAGCCGTATCGTTTCCGGTGTTCTGGAAGCGGATGGTATATTCGAGCGGCGTACCCGGGCGAACACTGTGCGCTTCCCCAAAGCCCAGCGGGTTGGCGTTTTTGTCGTTCGGGTCGTAGGCGTTGACGACCAGGAAACACTTGGTTGCGGTGAAAGGCCCGGCGTTGCTGCCAAATCCGGTCGGGTTACCACCTGAGCCAACGCAATTGTTCAGTGAAAAAACAACTAAGTCATCGCCAGGGAAGCCGGGTTCCTGTTGCACCGTGGCAATTATCGTACTGGTATCGCCGATGGGGGTTAATGGCGGGAGCATTAGTTCCGTTAGGGGATCCAGGCTGATGTTGTCTTGATACAGTACAATCTGATCTTCAATGATGAGGATCTGCCGGGGCGCTGAATTGAGGGCGTTGCCGATGTTTTTGACTGTAAAAACAGCGTTGCCGTTTTCATCGCATTCGCCTTCAAGGGCCATAATGGCGCCATTCCATCCCGGAGCGATCCCGCACAATTCCTCCGGGGTAATGTTGGCGATGACGCACAACTCATCCCCAATCTCCAGATCACAATCGCCGGAAATCCGGATCGCCACATGCGTCCAAACATCACCTGGCGAGGGCAGCACCTGCCCCAGTTCAAAAAACAGCGTATTGCCGTTGACGGAAGCCGGTGCAGGGGTTGCGCTCACGTAAATCATGCCTTGCGGCAAAACGACTTCCAGCGTCGCATTTTCTGCCGGGACGGCGCCGTCGTTGCGGTAATTGACGTAGAAAGTTCGTTCAATGCAAGGCCGCACCCCAATTGGCTGGATGCTTACCCGCATTTGGGCACAATCCGTTTCAGCCCGGGCGACAAAATCAGCGACTGCGTATTGTGGCATAAGGCCGCCTACCGTAACCGGCTGCGTGACCGGATCGCAGAAGCTGAAATTCTGGTTATAAAGGATGGGCGTAACTGTATAAGTGCCGGCAGGTACTATCAAACTGTATGTGCCAGTCTGGTTGGTAAACGTGGAGCCCAGGGTATTGCCGTTTTCATCATTTATGTGGACTGCCCAGTGTTTCAATGCGAGGTCGTCATTATCGCCTACGCAGTTGTTGTTCTGATCCAGCCAAAGTTTGCCCGAAATCTGGTGCAGGATTTGTCCGGCATGCACCGGAATGTCAAGGGTTGCACTTCCGTTGGCTCCGGCGGGGAAGGAAACATTCAGGTTCGCACCGAGGCAAACTTCATACTGGGCAAGTTGCGTTGCCAAGCTTACCGTTATGGTATAATCGCCCGCAGGAAGAATCATCAGGTAAGAACCGTCGTCCCCGGAAAATGCAAAAAAATTCTGGGTTCCGTTATTGGCCTTGATTTGAGCATGCGGAATCCCGGATTCATTTGCGGCAAGCAAACAATCTTCATCGCTGTCGTACCCTATTTTGCCGGTAATGACATTGACGAAAATTCCTGAATTTTCACTCACACGGAACAAGCCGGCTTGGGAATTAGGAGCTCCAGTCCCCCCGGTGCCAATGCCCCATCCATCAGCCGTAGGGTGAGCAATCAGGTATTGCAGATCGTCCTGGCCGTCGTCGGGCGATTCTGCTGCCCAAACGATACTGCCGTCTTGTTGCAGGCGTGCCATAAACGCTTTGTTGATGCTGGTCCGACCGCCAATCAGAAAAGTTCCGTCAGGGTAAAAACCGAGGCTGGAAAGTTGGATTAGCGGCAGCAACAAGGTTGGCGTTTGCCCGGTTTGAGTCCCCTGTGCATCAAAAAAAACGACCCTGAAATTGCCGACACTTATTTGGCTGATGACGCCAAATCCTCCATCCGGCGTAGGACTGATAATCGTTGAAAGTCCTGCGATCGGCGCACTTTGCCATATAACGTTGCTGGCCGCATCCACCCGGGTGAAGACATAATTGGATTGCAGGCGGTGAACCGTGAGTGCGTCGCCGCTGGTGAGCAGGATGGCGCTGTTGATATAAGGCACTTCTTCGATCTGGTGTTCTGCTGCGATGTCGCCATTGGCGTCAAATTCAAAAATATAGCTCTTCCAACCGCTTTGATCCGGCAAGTGGGAACGGGCTGCCAGAAAACTGCCATTGGGCAAAGGAGTCAACGGATAAACTTCGTTTTGCCAACCGGGAAAGTCCTTCCCCCAAAGCAAGTTGCCATTAGCAGCCAGCCGAAGTACATCGAATCCAGATGCTGTATCGAATAGACCGAAAGCGAACCCGCCGTCAGTAAGTTCCAATGGTGGACTAATTAAGCTAGCATAAATTCCATTGGGGTTTTCGGCAGGATCGAGGTAGGTATTGTCCCACTCAGTTTGCAGGGCGGCGTCTACTTTAATGGCGCGTGGAAGCTCAAAACCAGCAAAACCGTCTGTGTAGTAGGCTGTCCCAAGCAGGAGATAGCCTCCGTCATTAGTGGGACGGACATAAGAACCACCGGAAGTGATAAATCCATCGGGGTTTGGAAACAAAACCTTTTGATTTTGTTGGGCCAACACAGGCTGGAATACCCATCCGAGGCAGTATATCAGCGTTGCCAGAAGTGTGTATTTGTTTGGTTGCATTTTCATGGTAAATATCATTTTTGATTCGATACAAAAGTCCGCTACTTTGCGCTTGATAACAAAATCAATTTTTATAAAACATCGGACTACTTTTTGTAAATTTATGTCGTTTTTTATTGATAAACAATTTTTTACAGCAACATGAAAGATAGTGCTCTTATAGAAATTTTCGATGCATTGACCCCATGGGAGCTTCGGTCTTTTAAAACCTGGCTGGAATCGCCCATGTTTAACCAAAAAACGAGCCTGTTGCGTTTGTTTGATTACCTGAATACCTGCCGAAAAAAAGGAAAACCGCACCAGTTGAACGAGGCGCAACTTGCTACTTTTGACCCGCCTTTGCCAGGAATCCCCAAGTTGAGGCACGAAATGAGTGATTTGCTCAAATTATTGCGCGAATTTTTGGTTTGGCAGGAGCTGTCTCAACTGCCCTTACAACGCGATTTTTTATTGCTTCAAACACTCCGTAAAAGAGGATTGGAAAAAAACTTTGCGCTTGCGTTGCGGGACACTGAAAACCTCATTGCTGAGGAAAAAATAGAGGGCGCTTTCTCCGGAAATCTGGATCAGTTTCGCCTGGAAATAGAAAAACACGAATGGGCGATGCGCTCCAAACGCGGTCCGGATTTTTCTTTTGAAAAAATGGCGGGTAACCTAAATGCCTGGTATGCTGGCCAGTTACTCCAAATTGCCTGTATAGAACGCAGCCAGCAAGCTTTACTCCACCGGGAAAAACGGGGCATGGAATGGATCGAATCTTTGCTTCGGGAGATGCCAGGGCGCCCGCAAACGCAATTGCCGGGCGTAGCTTTATACTACTATGGCTACCAGATGCTAACAGACCCCGACAACAGCGAGCCGGTAAGCATTTTCAGAGCGTTGCTTGAACAACACCAGAGCCGGCTGCCCCGCGACGAAGCAAGAAATTTGCTTATGCTGGCCATCAATCATGGCATTCGGCGCATCAATGAAGGCGATCAGCCTGCTTTGCGAACCACGCTTGATTTTTATTTATTGGGCTTGACAAAGCGCCTTTTGCAGGATGAAAACGGGGTGCTTTCCAAGTATACCTACAACAACGTACTCATGAATTTCCTGGCGTTGAAGGAATGGGAAAAGGCCACGCGGTTTTTGGAAGAATACCGATTGCAATTAGCTGATAAAGAAGAAGAAAACACCTATCGCTACAACTTGGCCATTTACCATTTCCGCAAAGGGGATTTTGATAAGACCCTTGACCTGCTGCGCAATGTGAATTTTCCGGACGCTATGTACAACCTCGAAGCCCGGAAAATGTTGTTAAAAATTTACTTTGAGCAGGGCGCTTCCGATGCGCTTGAATCTACCATTGAAAACCTGCTCACCTGGTTGCGCCGCCACGGAGAAATTGGCTACCACCGCGAAATGTACCGCAACCTTGCGAGGTTTACAGGGCAGTTGTTGCGCCTTAGTCCGGGTGATGAAGAGCGCCGAAAACGCCTGGCAAAAAAGATTCGGGATACGCCGTTGGTGGCGGAGAGAGGCTGGTTGCTGGAGAAATTGAAAAAAAATCGTTAAAAAAAAATTAATATGAGTCAAACGTGACACAGCGTGTAGCGCGAGGAGCATCTTTGTAGTTATAACAAAACAACTAGATCATGAAAAAAACACCTGTCACAATTGCGGCGATGCTGTTTTTTGCAACAGTTGCGCTATCGCAAAACAATCTTGTTTATGCAGACCTCATGGCAAAAGGATTAATATCCTATGAAACTTATTTTGCAGGGCCTGCAGTTGGATTTGAAAGTGTTTTAAAAAACAAAACCACAATTGGCGTTAAAACTGGTCTTTTATTTTCCAGCAAGGGCTATGATGCTGCTGGTTTCCTGTTGCTTAAAGAGCGTTTACTGGTGGTGCAGCCTGAAATCAAATTCTACACTAAAGAAGCTCATCAAGGCTTTTTTTGGGGTGTACACGCCAGCTATCATAGCTACGACCAGAAGCTTAAAGATGAACGAGATGATACCGTTACCAGAGCAATGGCAACAGAAATCCGCAATTCATTTTTTGGATTTGGGGCTGATCTGGGATTTGCAACGGCAATTAACGACCGGTTAACCTTTGGAATTAGTGGCTCCGTAGATTTGCTACCCAGTATCTCAATTTTTGAAGATGGGGATATCGGCATCGGATTAGACGCCCGCATTGGCTATAGATTTTGATTATAAGGTATAGATTAAATGATAAAAAATGGGCTCCCCGGAAAATCCGGGCAGCCCATTTTTTATTTAGGATTAAATCCTGATAACTTGCGCTAAAGCACCAACCCCAACGTCAGCCCAATGCCCCGCGTGCGCAGGTAAGGCTTGTTGTCGTTGTTGTTATTGGCATCGTCGTCCAGAAGGTTGTTGACGCCTAAGTTGTAACGTGCATCAATAAACAGTTTGCCGAAGTGAAGCCCTGCGCCAAAGGAAGCGCCCCAGTCAAGGCGTTTTTCCTGAAAATCTTCATTATCGTAGTTTATGTCCTGTTCGCTGACGGTTGTCGCGCCCAAAACAGTCAGTTCCTGCTTGCTTTTGCCGCCGAGGGAATAACCTGCAAACGGGCCGCCAAGGATATAAAAACCAAGGCCTTCGCCATCCGTGTTGCCGAGTTTAAGTTTCAATAACACCGGTACTTCTACGTAGTTGTACGTTACCGTGTTGATTAACTTATTGCTTTCGTTGATGATGTATTCGGATTTGCCCCCTTTTTGAATAAAAAGAAGTTCCGGCTGGATGGCAAGCGGCCCTGCAATCGGTAGCTCAAAAGTCAGTCCACCCTGAAAACCAAGAATGGAGACGGCCTTGTAGTCTTCGTAGTTCGCTTCGTCGGGATCCTGTGAAAGACTGGCAACGTTTATGCCGGCCTTGATGCCGATCTGGCCCCAGGCAGTTGTGCCCACAAATAAAACCGCTATCGCCAATGCGAATGATTTAATAACCTGTTGAGTGTTCATTTTCAATGTTTTGATTAAAAAATGCAGCGCTTTTGGCGCCTCTGTAAGATGGAGTATTAATGCTTCATAGATCATAGGACAAAGGTCATGGCATTAACGCAGTTTAGTATTACATAATTACAGAAATGTGTTACATCTTTCACATGTTTTGCCTGGCATAACGCAGCTATCAAACCCTAAAACCTATTTACCAGCGGCTTCAACGCGCCGCACAAACTGATTCGCTGTCGTCAGGTCAACTGCCTGGATTTCATAAGTTTCTCCATCCGGCATTTTCATAACCAGATCCTTTGCTTTCATGGCCTGAAGGGCTTCCATAAATGCCGGATTATTGGAGGTCACACTTAAAATGCCTTGCTTGTATCCAAAGAAATAAAACAATTGGCTCGGCGATTTCAGGTGAACGTATACCCGGTCGTCGTCGTCAGCAGTAGGCATTTTGAATTCAACGTAGCCGGTCACGACCTTATTGAAGGATTCCCCGTTCATGCTTACCAAACCTAAGTTGTTGTCTGTGGTCACAAAGGATTGTAAATCTCCATCCCAGCGCATTTTCAGGCGGCTGAACAGAAAGGTGTAGTCGTTGTATTTTTTTGGAATATCGAGATAGCCCGAGCTGATGCCATTGATGGCGTCCTGCGCTTCCTTATCCTGCGGAAAAAGTTCGTTAGCTGCTTTTTTGTAAAAATTAATGTCGGTCAAATAGGTAATGATGCGCGCATCGAAGCCGGCGGATTTAAAGTCGTTGATCATAATACTCATCAGCTTTTCTGGTACGATCATTTTTACACCACTCATCAATTCTGCCGTCATCGGAATTTCTATTGCCGGCGCTTTGGGCTTAGGCATGGCCACGCTGTCCGGTTCCGCTGACATGGTCTGTTCGGGTTCTGCCGACATGATTTGGTCTTCCGCTCCTGGTTCTGGTTCCGGCGCCGGTTCGGGGAAAGCGGTTTGTGCAAACCCAGCCGCATCCACTTTGATGTATTTTAGTCCGGAGCCAATATTGAAACGGCCTTCGGCTTCAACTTTTCCGTCTTTGTTTTTGAAAGTAAAAACATTGCCTTTCAGTTCATTGCGAACAATTTTGGAAGAGTCGCCGAAAATGAAATGATCCAATTTTTCATCGTATTTGAAAACCCCTTTCACCGGCAGAATCGGGCGGTCTTTGCGGAAAGACAGCGGCATCATGGCGCGGGGATAGATGCGGGCTGTTTCTTTGCTCAGGAACAAACCAGTAAACAAAGGTTCTCCTTCGATGCTTTTGGGCGAATTGAAAGCAATGTGCAAGTCGGTTTTATCCCCTTCACTGCTAACGGTGAACCAGGGCTTGAGCGGCAATTTTTCTGCTTCCAAATGGGCAAAACCATCAAAAGTCAGGTTTTTAGACTGTGCGTTCAAACTGATTTTACCCTGAAAAGTCGTTTTGTGGTCAATATAGAAGCTGTCTTTAACTTCCACTGTACCCGAAGCACGGGTTTCGACGCGCTTTTCGTCCATTTGCCCTTTGCCGATTCGCTGGCCAATGATTTCCTGAAACAGAATTTCCTGGTCCCGACCGGCGATGTTATATTCATAGTAGCCGCTGGCTTTGTACAGCTTCCTGCCCAGAATTTCTACTTTGGCTTTGTTGATGACGTGCTGCTTATTGAGCGTATCGGCTACGATTTTTGCGTCTTCAAATTTTTTCATCACGCCCTCGGGGCCAATTTCAACGTAGTTGCTGTCGGGGTAAATAAAGGCGTCAGCTGCAACAATATGCGGAACGTGGCTGATTTGTAAAAGGCTGTTTTTTAAATCATAACGTGCGCTTCCCCCTTCAAATTTCAGGGAATCCTGTCCAGGGTGAATGGAAAGGAAAGTCGCGAGTTGGGTCGTGTCTTCCTGAAACTTGATCTCCTCGGTTTTCATATCCCACGTAAAATCGTGGAAAGACGTCTCGTACTGGTTGTAAGGCAGGGTGGTGAGGACATAATCCCCGTTGGCTTCAAACTCGCCAATTTTTTCATCAAAATCTACATAACCATTGACGTTCTGCGTCTGAAGCGCCATTTTTTTCGGGTCAACCGATTTGATGCTAATGGAAGTGGTATCTGCTTTTGCCGAAAAGGCGCCAAAAGCCATCAGTTTGGAATTCATTTCAGCCTTGCTCCATTCAAAAAGGCCATTGCCTTTCAAACCGCCGGGTGTCAGAATCAGCGTTCCTTTCAGGGTGTGGTCGTTGCTTTTGTAAAGTGCAAAAGGCGCTTCTTTCGAGCGCACGTACATGCTGTCCTGATAGGGCCGCCAGTCAATACGCACGTCAATACCGCGCACCTGTGGTACTTCTTCGGCCTTGTTCCGGTTTTCTTCTAAGTTAAATTTTTCGGCGCTGGCCAAGGCTTGTTTGGGTTTAAAAACAATGTCTTCCGAGTTGATGGAAGCTCCAAGGTATTTGATGTCGCCTTTGCCTAAAAGGCCCTTGTTACTCAGGTCAATTTCTCCGATATAACTGCCTTTTCCGGTATAGGCAGGGTGCCCTTTCACTGGTGTTTTGGTAACAAATCCCAGCGACTGGTCTTCTCTCAAAACGATGGTTTCCTTAAATTTTGGAAAAATATTGGCGGAAACCAGATTGCCATTGAACTTCACATCGGCAGCGGTATACTTATCTATATGGTTGAAACTGAATGGGTCCAACGCAAAATAGAAAGAATCCCGCTTGTAAGCCCGGTTTTGGGTGCTGTCGTAGTCGTAGTAGACATACGACAAATCTTTGCTTTGTAGCGAGGGGAACATCTCAATGTCTTCTCGGCTCGATTTATTGGATGGCGCATCAATGAGCAACACGCCTTTCAGGTGTTCGATGCGCGAAGCGATCGAATGCGCAATGGGTTGCTGTTTGCTGTCCAATTGGCCGGTTGGCACGTAAAGGTCAAAATAGCGGATCGAATCGCTTCTTAATTGAAATTTATCGTATTCAAAATGGATGTCTCTCCCTTCCAACATGCTGAAGCCGGCAAATACGCGCCCATCCATATCTATGTTGCGGTTTTTGCGCATGACGACCTGTTTGCCCAACGGCTTCAGTGCGACCCGCTGTTTACTGCTCAATTCAATGTTTTCAACCCCGTCAACCATCATATAACCGTTTCGGGTATTGAGGACGGCATTGGTGTTGTCGGTCAGGGATTTTACGGCCAGCACGTCGTAATCCACCTTGTTCTGATCGGCATTGGCATAGTGGAAAACCTTTTCTTTTACCTCTACCAATTGTTTGTCGCTGTCGTAATTGACAAAACCTTTGGAAACAAGGTCGTACAGCAAACTCTGGATGTTTTCGACTGTAAATTTGGGGTTGATGCGCGTGGCCAGCAGGTTGGCGTCAATGAAATTGCTGCCCTCCCGTTCTGCCGTCACTTTCATGATGGCAATGGGGTTGTTGTCGGCGAGGTTCTGGATGCGGTGGTACTCCGATCGCTTAAAAAACTCCATGGATTCAAAGACGACATCGCCTTTATTGGATATGCTGATCGTGCGCTTGCCAATGACGATGGAGTCGGAATCCATATAAGCCACAATGTTCTCAGAATCAATATTTACTTTGTGGTAAGAGTCAAAAAACGGGTTCCGGTCGGTGGCGCTTTGTCCCCGGGTCAATTGCAATTGCCGCGATTTGATGTCGTAGCGCAAGTCAATGGAAGGGTGGTAAATGGAGTCTTTGCCGAAATAAAGCGCCCCGTCCACTTTGTTACTGGAGATGCGCTCTTCCCGGCGGATCGTGAAGAGTAAGGCTTCGCCGTAAAAGACGCGCTCTTTTTGCAGGTTGGAAATTTCCAGTTTCGCTTTGGCATCTTTACTGCCATAACCATACAGGGTTCTGCCGTGCAGGCGAAAGCCGCCTTCGTATTTCAATCCCTCCCCAAGGTTATTGATTTTCAAAACTTTATTGTCGGATTCAAAACGCGGAAAAGAAGCGGATTCTTCACTGGATGCGGTCACTAATTTATCCGAAAAGCTTCCGGTAATGGCGTTGTTGCCAAAATAGAGCGGGTAATAAAACCGCACCTTTGGCAATTCGTAAAGGCTCTTTTTTAATTCAAATTCATACTCATCCAACTCTGCAAAAGCGCCCGTTTCCGGGCCAAAGCGCTCTGACCAGCTCACGGTGCCTTTGTTGCCTTTCCAGCGCTGCTCAATCGGGAGGTAAATCCCCGAAGTTTTCCGGATATAGATGGAGTCTTCTTTTCGGCCAGCCATCAGGTCGAGGGCATCGAACTGAACCGCAGGCCTTGTATCTTCAAATCGGATCTGAAAATTATCGGTCAACGCATACCAGGAGGTACCCGTTGGCGCCGATCGGATGGCCTTTTTTTCAAAAAACGGAATTGAAAACTCCATGAAGTCTTCGCAGGCCGTATTTTTATAAGCGGCGTTGGTCAGCAGCGTTTCCAGCACCGCGTTCCAATCTTTAAAATGGCGCTCGCCGTTGGGGATTTTTTTCACCAGCACCAGCGCCCCGAGGTAGTCTCTGAAGTGCGGGCTGGCGCTCATGCGCCGATGGAGCAGGCCGTTGCCGGTTTTTATAATTTGTTGCTGCTCGGCTTCCGTAAAGGTTCCGCGCTGGAAAATGGCCTCAAAGTCTTTGAAGGTCGTTTCCAGGTTTTTTTGCTTGCTGGCGGTCATAATGCCACCGAGTTGCGTCAGAAATTCAGCTGGTTTTTCGGAAAATTGTTCTAAACGTTGAGCGTGCAACGCCGACAGGGGGAGCAGCAAGGCTGCGATGCAAAGGGCCAGGAAACCAAAATTTTTCATGCGTTGGTTTGGTAATGTGTGCAAAAGGAAGCGTTTTTGTGATCTTGTGGTTCAGATAAACATAGTTAGTAACGCAGAAAGACGTGGGAAATTATCAATCATTTCATACTGATGGATGGTAGTAGTGGGTGAAATGAAGTGTCCTGTCAAAGTTCCATTACAGCAGCACGAATGGTGTTTTTTACATTTTCCCAATCAACACTTTTTACTACGATCTTTTACAACTGGTTCTCCAGCTTGAAAGTCTTCACACAGTTGCTCATACAATGTTGCGGCAGAAAAGGGAATGGAAGAGAATAAATCAAGATCAATGGAACTCCGATGACCTATCTGTAGCGCTAATGCTGTACCGCCAACCAGTACAAACTGATCTAAGTAAGATTGTTTCATTAAGGATTTTAATAATCCCAATGTATCGGGGTGGATTGTCTGATCGTGTAACATCGCATTTCGTGAAGAGGAATTGCAAAATAGACACTGGCAAAATGCAGAACCTTTTTATCAAGGTATCGCAAATTACGAATAATCTCACGGAGCTTCTCTTTCCCATAATGTTCTACAATGGTCTTGAAGTCCTGAACGTTACCACGTTGCATTACACGCTCTACAATAAACGGAGCATTTTTTACCGGATCTAATGTCTCATAGTCCGTGTCCCAAAATAGTGTTCGAGTGAGCCGTAAAGTATTCATAACAGGTACAAAAGTAACATTTATCACCAATGATCAGTAGTCCTGGCTAAAGAATATACCTACTGTTTTACAAATTTTTCCGCGCCCAATACCTTGCAATCTTTCATGCATTGCAAAACATACAAACCTTCCTGCCACGCTGTTACACGCAAAGAAAGCGAACCTCCGCTCAATTCTTTTTGAATGTCCTCCACCACTCGCCCCCGTGCATCGAATACGCGCACCTGAACCCGGCCAGACAACTGTGGTGTGAAACGAAGCTCCAATTCGTTTGAAACTGGGTTGGGGGAAAGCTTTAGTTGAGGCGTAACAGGCGTCGGTTCTTCAGTTGAGGTGCTAAGGTATTGGTTGCAAGGGACATCGCCCCTGAAGTTGAAGGTACCAAGCGTGGGGGATTCGTAGCAATTGAGGCCAGATATATCGAGGTCTATAACAGGACAGGTAATACCGAGCAGGAATGGTCGTCCAATACTCCCGATCCCTTCATAAATCAATTCTACCGTTCCGAAGTAAGGAAAAGTGAACCCCTGCCCTATTCGCTCATAGCCTATGTGTTGCCTTTTGAGCATCACGCCATTCAATTCTGAATAAGTAACAGAATCTACATGTACCCTCAGGGTGTCGCGGTAACATTGCCATTCTTCACACAACGGCACATCCCAGGTTTCTCCGGGGCCTTTCGTAAAGTCAAAGAGCAGGTTAAATTCCTGATCAACCGCTCTAAAAAAATAGACACGGCCATTTTCTTCATACATAATCTGATCGCCTTCGCAACCTGTACCCCACAGACCAGAGAGCGTTTGTTGCGATACATCCTGAAAAACACGACAATTTTTACCCAAAACGATGGTGTCTTTAATGACTTCAATTTCAGACACACCAACCGCCGTAAATGTATACGATTTATAATAATACTTCGCCCCCACCGGCGCCCATTCCAATTGTGCGTTTGTGTTAATAAAGCCCATAACTGCAAAACAGAGTAAAGCGATTTTTTTCATGGCTGTATTTTTTTGGTTGCTATAAATTGATGAAACATATTTTTGTTTTATTGGGGTAACTCAAAAATACGATAATGATTTTCAATTGTCTATGCAGTTTGAACTCCAAGAAAAAGATCCTGTGTTTTGTCTTTAAAAAGACACTACCCCACCCAGGAATCAATGCTCGTCGCTGATCAAAACGCTCCTAAACGAACAATACACCATGATGGATATAACATCACATTTGTCAATTATATTTACCTTTAGCCAGCCGAAAATGTGACTAACCGAGGCTAGTAACCTTATAAACATTCCTGTTCCATATCCAATGCGTTCAACATCAATATGAAAAATTTCAGAAACCTGTTTTTTTACATCGCACTAACCGGCGGTTTTTTGGCGCTCATGTACTGGATCATCGTCATGGGGCAGCGGTTGGAAGACGGTAAAACCATCGTTGTTCCGGATGCCGGCATAAGCGAATGGCAGGCTTTTGTGGATTCATTAGCGCACAATTGGGGGCACCCCTTAGCCATTCTTTTGGTACAAATTATTGCCATTATTCTGGTTGCGCGGCTCTTTGGCTGGGTTTTCCGAAAAATCGGTCAGCCGTCCGTCATTGGCGAAATTATTGCCGGGATTGTACTCGGCCCTTCTTTGGTCGGACACTATTTTCCTGAATTTTCCGCGAGTCTTTTTCCCACAGCCTCGCTTGGCAACCTTCAGTTTTTGAGCCAGATTGGCCTGATTCTGTTCATGTTTGTCGTGGGTATGGAACTGGATTTAAGAGCTTTGCAAAACAAAGCTCAGGATGCAGTGGTCATCAGCCACGTCAGCATTGTTTTCCCATTCACGTTGGGCATTGGACTGGCCTATTTTATCTATTCGGCTTTTGCGCCGGAAGGCATCAATTTCCTGTCGTTCAGCCTGTTTCTGGGGATCGCCATGAGTATTACGGCATTCCCGGTTTTAGCCCGCATCGTACAGGAACGCGGGATCAACAAAACCCGGCTTGGCGCCCTCGTCATCACCTGCGCCGCTGCCGACGACATCACGGCCTGGTGCATTTTGGCAGCGGTCATTGCCATCGTCAAAGCAGGGTCTTTCCTCAGTTCGTTGTACATCATCCTGTTGGCTGGTTTATACGTGTTGGCGATGCTGAAAGTAGTGAAACCGTTCCTAAAAAGGGTAGGGGATTTGCACGTTTCGCGGGAAAACCTCAGCAAACCCATTGTCGCCATATTTTTTCTAACGCTCCTGCTTTCTGCTTACGCAACCGAAATCATTGGCATTCATGCTTTGTTTGGAGCGTTTATGGCGGGCGTCATCATGCCGGATAATGCCAAATTCAGGAACATTTTTATTGAAAAAGTAGAAGACGTTGCCTTGGTTTTGCTGTTGCCGCTCTTTTTTGTTTTCACGGGTTTGAGAACGCAGATCGGACTGCTCAACGCCCCCAGTCTCTGGCAACTCTGTGGCCTGGTAATTTTGGTCGCGATTGTCGGAAAATTTCTGGGCAGCGCGCTGGCGGCTAAATTTGTAGGCCAAAACTGGCAGGACAGCCTTTCCATCGGCGCGTTGATGAATACGAGGGGATTGATGGAATTGGTGGTGCTGAACATCGGCTACGACCTGGGCGTACTGACACCCGAAATCTTTGCGATGATGGTCATCATGGCTTTGGTGACGACGTTTATGACCGGCCCTGCATTAGATTTGATCAACTGGTTTTATCATAAAAAAGCGATTCTGGCCACAAAGCTTGCCGGAAAGCTCGCCGGATACAAGGTGCTCATTTCGTTTGGGAACCCTGAAACTGGGAAGAACCTGCTCAAAATTGCCAACAGTTTTGCGGGCAAAGGAAAGAGTCCGGTTGAGGTGACGGCGCTGCACCTTTCGCCAAGCGCTGAATTGCACCATTTTAATGTGGAGGAATACGAAAAAGATAGTTTTGAGCCAATTCTGACCGTGTCGAAACAGCTTGATCAACAGGTTGTCCCCCTGTTCAAAGCCAGCAATGACATTGATGCCGACATCCTGGAAACAGCCAATAACGGCGACTACGAGTTGCTGTTGGTGGGCATGGGGCAATCCATTTTTGAAGGGAGCGTGCTGGGCCGGGTTCTGGGCTTCACCTCCCGCATCATGAACCCCGATCGCTTGATTGATAAGTTGACCGGAAAAGAAAAACTGTTTGAAGAGTCGCCGTTTGACGATCGTACCCGCCAGATTCTGGCAAATTCAAAAATACCGGTTGGCGTGTTGGTGGACAAGCAGTTAAGCGAAGTGAAACAGATCTTTTTGCCGGTTTTTAAAGCTTCCGATATTTTCCTCCTGGAGTTTGTAAAAAAAATCATCCAAACACCAGGTATCCAAATCTCCATCCTGGACGCGATGACGGATGATCCTGCAAAAGAAAGACTTTTGGAGTTGGGACAAACCGCTCACGGAGCCATCAACTTTTTGAACGAAAAGAAAATAGAAAAAGACTTTTTGCTTCAGCAGGATCTTATGATCATCAGTTTGGATAGTTGGAAAAAACTGCTCGTTACTCAAAGCGTTTGGTTGAATAATATTCCATCGGTGCTCATCATTAAACCCTGAAGTAACCTATTGGAATGCAAAGGAAAAACAGGCTGAACCCGGACAACTGGATTGGCCCTGAATATCTGTTGGCGCTTGCTAAAAATCACTATTTTTGCCCCCCTGATCAAATAAATCCATCATGACGCCATTCCAGCAAGCAATACTCGAAGGCATTCCATCTGAGTTGCCCAACGCCCTGTTCTACGACCATTCAGTCGCCCATGCGCCGCAGCGCTTCATCGAAGGGGTGTTGTCCGAAAAAGAAAAAGTGCTGGCCATTCAGAATGCCCTGCGCTATTTCCACCCCAAACACCACGCCGTGCTGGCCTCTGAATTTGCGGCAGAACTAAACCAGTATGGCCGCATTTACATGCACCGCTTCCGGCCAACCTACCCCATGCACGCACGCCCGATTCAGGAATATCCGCACCGCTCCAAACAAGCGGCTGCCATCATGCTGATGGTGCAAAACAACCTCGACCCCAAAGTGGCCAAATACCCGCACGAACTCATCACGTACGGCGGAAACGGCGCGGTTTTTCAAAACTGGGCGCAATATCGCCTGACCATGAAATATTTGGCGGAAATGACCGACAAGCAAACGCTGGTGCTATATTCCGGCCACCCGCTGGGCTTGTTTCCATCGCACAAAGATGCGCCGCGCGTGGTGGTCACCAACGGCATGATGATCCCGAATTATTCCAAAAAAGAAGACTGGAACAAATACAACGCGCTGGGCGTCACGCAATACGGCCAAATGACCGCCGGCTCCTTTATGTACATCGGGCCGCAAGGCATTGTGCACGGCACGACCATCACCCTGTTGAATGCAGGCCGAAAAATGGGATTGGGCGATAACGACCTCAAAGGAAAGATTTATGTGACCTCCGGCTTGGGCGGCATGTCGGGCGCGCAGTCGCTTGCAGCAGTCATCACGGGCGCGGTTGGCGTCATCGCCGAAGTAGACGACGATGCGGTACGGCAACGGGTGGCCGACGGATATGTGAAACCCGAAAACGTTTACACCGACCTGGGGCAATTGATCACCCGGATAGAGTCGTGCCGCAGAAAAGAAGAAGGCATAGCACTCATCTACCACGGCAATATTGTGGATTTGTGGGAGCGCCTGGTGAAAGACAACGTGAAGATTGAACTGGGTTCTGACCAAACCTCCCTGCACAACATCCACGACCTGGGGTATTGCCCGGCGGGGTACACTTTTGCGGAAGCCAAACGCCTGTTGATGCGGGATTCTCTGCGGTTTATGACGGAAGTCAGGGACACCTTGCGCCGCCACGTGCGCGCCATCAACACGATGGCCCAACGCGGCATGTATTTCTGGGATTACGGCAACGCTTTCCTCAAAGAAGCAGGCAACGCCGGCGCCGACGTCTGGCGAAGCCAGGAAGAGGATTTGTACAAATACCCGTCTTATGTAGAGGACATTATGGGGCCGATGTGTTTTGATTACGGTTTCGGGCCATTCCGCTGGGTATGCACCTCCGGCCTCGACGCGGATTTGCACAAAACAGACCTTATTGCTACGGAGGTGCTGATGGAAATGCTGGAATACGCCCCAGAAGCCATCAAGCCGCAGCTCCGGGACAATGTGAACTGGATTGTTTCGGCGCAGGATAATATCCCGGTAGTCGGCTCCCGCTCGCGCATTCTATATGCCGATGCTGAGGGGCGCATCCGCATTGCACGGGCTTTTAATGACGCCATTGCCCGGGGAGAACTTACGGCTCCCGTCGTGCTGGGTCGCGACCACCACGACGTTTCCGGCACGGATTCCCCTTATCGGGAAACGGCCAATATCTACGATGGTTCGCGCTTTACCGCCGATATGGCCGTGCAAAACGTGATCGGCGATGCTTTCCGTGGCGCAACCTGGGTTTCGATCCACAACGGCGGCGGCGTAGGCTGGGGCGAAGTCATCAACGGTGGTTTCGGCATGGTACTCGACGGTACGCCCGCTGCGCAGCGCCGGTTGGAATCTATGCTGCATTGGGATGTGAACAACGGCATTGCACGCCGTTCCTGGGCGCGGAACGAAGGCGCTGTATTTGCAGCCAAAAGAGCAATGGAGGCGAATCCGATGTTGCAGATTACCATTCCGTATCTGGCGGATGAGGGGTTGGTGGAAAGTGCTTTGGAAAGCAAAAAAATAATTTCTAATAAATAACTGCTCCGAAATTCGTTTTTTTGCAAAAATGCTTTGAAGCAATATACAAAGTGATTTTTTTACGCTTGATGAGTCATGAAAACGAAACAAGCTCTAAAATAATAATGCATAAGATGAAAAAGAGTAATTTCTTTAGTATTATCCTCTTTATTTCAGGGACTGGCTTGTCCTTGGTTACTAATCTTGTTACAAGTGATGAAAAAATGATTTCATTCTATCAAGATTACAAAAAGGAAGTCTTGTACGTAGGTATTGGCTTGATTATTTTGAGTATATTATTGACTTTTTCTTCAGAGGCTTCTGAATCAAAAAGCAATAATGTTTCGCCAATATCAGGTATAAATTATTTAACCAGGGTGATCATTGGAGGGATAAGCAAGTTAGTTATAGGAGTATTGATTGGCTTGATTATATTTTGGTCACTTGATTACTTTCAGGTTTCTGAATACATAATTCTAGTCATCTCATCTATATTGGCTGGGGCAATCGCAGGTTATGGATTTACTTATCTCGATATTAGTGAGGAGTTTTCAGTTATACTAGGAGGCATTATTGGCTTTGCTGCAAGTTATTATTTTACCGAGGACTTTATTGCAATGGATTTCTTGCCATTTTGGTTGAATAAAAAAACAATAGTTGTTTCCGGGATAATTTCTATGGCTATTGGTTTTTTTACAGCCCCAAGCAAAATAACGTATGACCGGAAAAGAAAACAAAAAACAGAAGAAGAAAAAAAGAATATTGAAAAATTTGAAATTGCTACAGCAAGGTTAAAAATGAATGGAATGAACGTCCAGGCTACGGGTATGAGTGATCAGTTATTGAATTATTTGAAACTTGGTCTTGATAAAGAGCAACTTGAAAAATTAGAGAAGCTTCGCTCCGAAGACAAAGTCAAAGCATTAGAAGGGATTTTTAATTTTATACATCTTCCAGGGCCACCGTATTGTGTTTTAGATAATAATGGTAAAGAGCTATATCGTTTTTCTTCTCTTGAAGCATTTGTAGAGTTCTCCAGGTCTTTATCCAAATGAAAAAGGAGCTTGCATACGCATGCCTAAGTAACACTATTTTTCATTCGATTGATGGCTATTGGCCAAATGGGACTTTACTGATATCAATTTTAGGCGGTTTCAACTTCACTTTGAAGGGTTTCAACGATGAAAATTGGAAAACGGCCGGTTTGAGCGCAGTTTTACTGCATCAAATCAATCCATTACCATTACCATTAAAAACCTGACAACATGAATAAGCATCAAAGATTTGCCATTGCCCTAACGGGGGTGTTCCTGATTCTGATCAACGGCTGCATCCCGTCCATCCATCCGATTTACACCAAAGATAAGTTGGTAACCGTGAAGGAATTAACCGGCACCTGGTCGGATGCTCCCGGCGACATTAGTTTCAACAAAAAGCAAAAAATCGGAGGGCAGGAAAAAGACATGCAGGTGACGATTCACCAGCAGGAAGAAGACCGCCCGGAAATCTGGAAATTTATTGCGCAGGAAGATAAAAAATACCTGCTTGTTCATACCGACAAGGAAGGCAGAACCGCGGCTTTTGACATCCATGTGGTGAAGCTCGGCGACAACCTCTTCATGGATTTTTATCCTGGCGATTTGCCGGAAGGAGATAAAGGCATTGGCGGGGTTTTGGAAGGGACAGGCAAGTTAAACGACCTTCAGGAGCTTCAGTTTTTTCCGGTGCATATCTTCGCCAAATTGGAAGTCAACCAAAAAGAAATGAAAATCAGTATGTTTGAACCGGATTTTTTGAAAAAACTGATGGAACGCCAACAAATCCGCATCAAGCACGAAAAAACGAATGATGGCTATATTTTGACCGCATCGCCTCAGGAATTGCAGAAATTTGCGGAGAAATATGCCCACGTAAAAGAAGCTTTTTTGGATGAACCCATTGTGCTGAGTAAAAAATAATCATGCAGATCCTGCAAATCATAAAAAACATCACCCGGAACAGGCTGCTTCTGCACAGCCTGTTCTGGGTATTTTCATTTTTTGTGCTCATGCGGCTTTTCGCCTACTCCGAAGACATCTCCGAAGTTGACGTCATCTATACTTTTTTATTTCACCTGAGTATTTGGCCAGCGGTGTATTTGAATTTATCCTGGCTGATTCCTGCCTGGCTGCAAAAAGGGAAATACGGAATTTATTTTTTGCTGATCGTCATAAACGTTTTGACATCTATTGGTTTAAACTTGTTGATATTTAATTATTTATCTGATTTTTTATTCCCCGGCTATTACTTTATCGCTTATTATGAATTTTGGGAAATCGCGCAGTTTATTGTCGCCTACATCGTCATAACTTCATTGATAAAACTGTCAAAAAGTTGGTTTAAATACCGGGAAATACAAGACAAACTTCGACAATTGGAAAGCGAAAAAGCCACTGCCGAATTAGACGCGCTGAAATCTCAGGTCAATCCTCATTTTTTATTCAACAGCCTGAACAACCTGTATTCCCTCGCCCTCGACAAAGACGAACGCACACCCGGCATCATCCTCAGGCTCTCGGAGATGATGCGCTACCTGCTTTATGAATCCAACGCCAACTTCGTGCCGTTAGAAAAAGAAATCGGGCACCTCCACAACTACGTGGAAATGCAGAAACTAAGGGTGGGCGAACAAGTGAAAATCAACTTTGAAGTAACGGGCGAACCCGCCGGCAAACAGGTTGCGCCGCTGCTGTTCCTGCTGTTGGTAGAGAACGGTTTTAAACACGGCATCAAGGGCGATACCCAAGGCACATTCATCTATGTCGAATTGCACGTTACTGAAAATCAATTGATTTTTAAAACAGAAAACAACAAAGGCGCTGTGGACGATGTGGAAAAAGGGCAATACAACGGCGGCGTGGGGCTGGAGAATCTCCGCCGGCGACTGAACCTGCTCTACCCCGGCAAACACCAGCTTGTCATTACGGATGGAATCAGTACGTTCACGGCGGTATTAAAAATCGAACTGGCATGACGACTATCCGCTGCATTGCTGTGGACGACGAGCCACTGTCGCTCAAAATCATCGAAAAGTATGTCGCCGACCTGCCGCAACTCGACCTGCTGGCCACTTGCAGCAACGCATTCGAAGCAATGGAAACCCTGCGGCACATGCGGGTGGATTTGATGTTCCTCGACATCAACATGCCTAAACTATCGGGCATCAGCCTGCTGAAGTCTTTGGACAAACAACCGTTGGTCATTTTTACGACTGCCTACCCTGAATTTGCAGTGGAAGGCTTCGAATTGGAAGCCGTGGATTACCTGCTGAAACCTTTTTCTCAGGAACGCTTCATCAAAGCGGTGAACCGGGCGGCGGACCGATTGGCCACACCCGGCATACCAGCAGACGAGAGCCTTAATTTTCTCATGGCCAAGGTTGATAAAAAGCTATTCAAAATTGATTTTCAGGATATTATTTACCTGGAAGCCTACGGCGATTATGTGAAGATTTTTTTGAAAGATAAAATGCTGCTCACAAAAGAGCGCCTCAGCGCAGTAGAGCAACAATTGCCGCCAAAACAGTTTTTTCGCATACACAGATCGTATGTGATTGCCTTGTCCGCCATCGAATTCATCGAGGGCAATTTGGTGAAAATTGGGAAGGAAAGACTGCCCATCAGCGAAAATTTAAAGGAGGGGCTAATGGAGAAATTGAGCAGACAGCGATAGCGATTAGCTTACCTCATTAAAACAATATCCCCTTTCAATTGGATCACCACCCCATCCTCCAATTCCACCTCCACATAATACACATACACCGCAGCATTCATCGGCCTGCCCTCAAAATTCCCGTCCCAACCAAAAGCAGGGTCGTTGGGCTGAAATTGCTTATGTCCAAAAACCAGGTTCCCCCAGCGGTCAAAAATATTGAACACTGCAATCGAACGCACGCCATCGCCGGCAAAAATCATCATCACGTCGTTTTGCCCGTCGCCATTGGGTGAAAATGCATCCGGAATGAAGACTGGTATCGGCTTCGCTACAGTGATCAGGATATTGTCAGAACCCTGGCAACCGAATTCGTCGCGTACCACCACCGTGAAAGCCATTGTTTCTGACGGACTGACCCGTTGCACCGGTAAAGTTGGATCGGAAAATGCTGTTGCAGGCGACCACAACAAGCTTTCATAAGGCCCATTGACGAGGGCTTCCAACCGGATGGTATCGCCCAGTTCCATGAAGATATCCGGCCCCAAATCCACCACAGGCGGCAACAATTCGGGCATGGTGAGCAAGGTGTCCCATTCGCAACCGTTGGCGTCCTGTACTTGAAGTAAATATTCGCCCGGCAACAGGAAACGGAAGGTTTGTGTAGCGGTGTAAATGGTGCCATTCAGCGCAAAAAGGAAAGGCCCTGTTCCGCCTTGTACCGATTCAACGATGATGGTTCCACCGTTTTGTCCATCGCAGGCCTGTGGCAGGAGCGATAGCATAGCGCCTTCAATGAAATTGCCCACCGCTTCGGCAAGCACGGTATCCTTTGCTTCGCACCCGTTGACGATGTCGCGCACCGTGAGCACGTAAGCGCCGGCAGCGCCTGCCAATACTGAAACTGCGTCCACAGCAGAAAGCAACAGACCGTTGTCCGTTGACCAGGTGTAGGTATACCGGGGGCCGGAAGAGGAGTTTGAGCCGTCCAGCATAACTTCCTGGGTCTCACAATCTAACAGGCCTTCCACTTCTGCAATGGCAATCGGCAAGGTTAGGTTTTCGATAACCGTTTCTATAACCTCGCTATCACAACCTGTAGTCGTGTTGATGACTGTAAACGTATAGTCGCCTGCAACAGAAACCTGAATACTAATGCCGGTTTCCGGCAATAGCAGGCCGTTTGGATCCCGCCATTCATACCTGAATTCCGGCCCGAAAGAAGAGCCGGTTCCATCGAGGGTCGTTTGATTGTTCAGGCACCCCAAAGGCAATGGGGTTGCTACCACCGCAATTGGGTCAGTAATGCTGGCGCCAAGCGGAATAATGAGGGTATCGCGGCAAGTATTGTTGACATCGGTAATAATCAAGCGGTAAGTACCCACCCGGTCTGCCTGAATCACAGACGCCGTCGGGTCGCCGATGAGGTTGCCCAGGGCAATTGCGTTCCATTGAAACGAAAGCGGCATTCCTGTAGCTGAAGTAGAATTGGAAGCATCGAAGGTTATCGTGTCTTCCAAACAGGTCAGTTCAAGGTCGGGAAAGCCGGCAAGGTCAATATTGGGCGGAAATTTGTTTTCTTCAATAAATACCGTATCCGT
>JBJXFD010000568.1:0-7966 GCA_046153985.1 Saprospiraceae bacterium | reverse complement strand
TCGCTTTAATTTCATCGCCCGACAGCACTGGGTCTACGATGAAAGTCACTTCGTAATTTCTCATTAATCAGACATAGTTATTGATAAAAATACCTGCGTAGTTGCTGTTTCCAACGTTTCAGAACAGTTCCGAACTGCGCAAAGCGGGCGCAAAGATAATCATTGTGATGGAATTGCGAAATGGAAATGGGATTTTTTGTAGAACGGTGGACGGGAGACGGTGGACGGGCCACGGCGGGGGGGAAACGGTATTATTGATGATTGATTGATGAATGATGATGTGGAACCGTCAACCGTCCACCATCTACCGTCCACCGTCTATCATCAATCATCAATAAAAAAAATCCATCACCTCCCAACCTTCACAATTTTCACTGTTTTCCGTCGGCTCAGCATATCCAACCGCACAAAATACACCCCGGAAGCCCAGGTTTGCGTATCCAAAACGATGGTTTTGTCCTGGTCAAACGCCGGTTCTTTGGTTTGATAAACCAAGCGCCCTGCCGCGTCGAAAACCGTGATGTGGATTGGACCGGGCGACGGAAGTTTCGTCGTAATGTTCACCTCACTGGAGGTCAAAGTTGGGTTCACATTGACTGGAAAAAAAGATTCGCCGATCAGATCGCCACAGTCGGCTATGGTTGAAAATTTGTCCAATTGAACCCTTGTAACGCCCGGCGCAATCGGGCCTCTGACTTCCCCGTTTACGACCTCCAGCACCGAAACGCCACATGACCCCAACCTCCATACGTCATCAACTCCTTTATCCGGGACAATGATAAAGGTTTCTCCAGGTTGAAAATTACCGAGCTCTAAAAGGCAAACGGCGCTGCTTCCTCTTTCAATCGTCAGTGTTTGCAAGGTTTGGTCCTCACCGAGGTATGTTTTTTCAATCAGCATCGTCACACTGGTAGGATTGATTGCGGAGACCGTTCCCAGGTAAATATGGACGTTCTCCAGTGGCTCCGGTGCGTTGCTGATCAGCGCCATGCCTTCGCAGAAGGTAGAGATGCCAACACAGGAGCAGGCAAAGCTTTTACCCGAAAGGCCAGCCAGTGCAAAGAGCAGGATTGTAAAGGATTTTTTCATACGGATTGTGTTTAGGAAAGTATTGATGATTGATGATTACATGATTGATGATTGTTGATGGACGCGACACGACCCAAAAACCTTTTTTATTGATGATTGATGATTACATGATTGATGATTGTTGATGGACAAAACATCACGGGTAAGAATGGGCTAAACACCGCTGACGCGTTCCTTCGCTTGAATGCCCACCGGGCATTCACCCTTCGGGATCGCTCAGTCACATTCATCAATCATCATTTATCAATCATCAATCATCAATTTACCGAGCCCCCACCTTCACAACCTTCACCGTTTTTCGCCGGCCCAGCAGGTTCAAACGCACAAAATACACCCCGGCGGCCCACGCCTCCATGTCCAAAACGATGGTTTTGTTCTGGTCAAATGCCGGTTCTTTGGTTTGATAAACCAACCGACCGGCCGCGTCGAAAACCGTGATCTGGATTGAAGTTGGCGACAACAGCCGCGTGGTGATGTTCACCTCATTGGAGGTCAGCGTCGGCGCGATGCGGAGGAGGAAATCCAATTCATTTCCAGCTTCTAACGTGCCACAATTGGCCATATTCGCAAACTCAGCCAGCGGAACCTCAGAAACGCCGGGCGCGATCCCGCCGGTGACCGTTCCGTTTTGCACGCGAAGGTAGTACACGCCACATTCAAACAGCCACCAGGTATTGTTGCTGCTTTTGTTGACGGCAATGATGTATTGTTCTCCTACCTGAAAATCATTTAATATGACCACACAATTAGCTCCGCTGCCGCTGATAAGGCTCAGATTTTCGCCGGTATTCACCTCTCCAAAATACGTTTTTTCAACCAGCAGGTTGACGCCAACTGCGGTTTTTTCGGAAACGGTTCCCAAATAGATATGAAGCCCATCCTGGATTTGGCCATTGTTTTCGTAGGTAATGCTTTCGCAAAAAGTGCCAATAAAAAGGCAGTCGCAGGCATGGCTTTTCGCCAAACCTCCAAAAAGGGCGAAGAGGAGGAGGGTAAAGGATTTTTTCATACGGATTGGTTTATTGGGAAGACGGGGGGAAGGGGGGGAAGGGTTGGGGGCGTTTCCTAAGAAGCGAAGCCTGTCCTGCACCAGCCCAGCGGGAGGGCAAATGTGCAAATTGGCGAAGCGACATTGTCTTCATCCAAATTCTCAGAATTATAGAATTCTCAGAATGGGGCGTCAGAATTCTGGAAATTCCGAAATTCTGAAAATTCTGCTTCAGACAAAAAAATAAAGCCCTAACTTTAAATATCCAATTTCTTCCCATCCTTCCAGACCTCGATAATCGCAGCAATCTCAGGATGTCGGGTTAAAATGATTGTCATAGCATCAATAAATGCGCCTTCAAAGTCTTTGCCTTCTCCCAGGCCGAGGTAAAATCCTTCCGAAAAACTGATAGCAGCCGGGTCAGTAATCGGGAGGCTCGTACCAACCACATACATCCCAAATTCGGAAATCACTCTGGCTTGTTCAGCAGAATAGCAGGCGTTTAAAATGACGATCTGAGCGATGCCTTTGAGCCGTTTGAACATAAATTGAAGCGCCGGAGTCGGAATCGGTTGCGTTGAGTTGTCTTCTTTTGTAATGATGATCCCTTCCGGCGTCCCATGCCCGGAAAAATGGATGATATTGGGTTTGTCATTCAGGGCTCGTATCAGTTCCGTATCTGTAACAGCCAGCTGTGGTTGAAGAAAAACAAATTGCGCTCTTGCTCTGCCACGTTCCAATTGAGCTTTGAGTTTACGATGCTCCTCATCCGTTTGCAATCTGGGTTGATCGCCAGGATTGGCAGAAATGAATAAAATTTTGGTTTTGCCTTCAGGCTCGACAATTTCCTGTTTTTCCCGATCAGGAACAGGGCGAGGTTCGGGCTGCGTTGGCGCATCTAATGTATCGCACAATTCAAGTACAGCATCGGTGATTTTAGCGCGCTCCAAACCAGCTTCCTGGAAGCTAAGCACCCCAATCCTTTCCTTTCCTTCCAGTTTTGCTAACTTGCCTTGCAACTGGATGACCTCGTTGTGAAGGTGCGTGGGCACGGAGGAGGCGAGTAGTTCGAGTGCATCGCTTAATCTCGCCTGGGCAATGAGTTTTTGAATTTGATTTTTCATGGTACCTGATGATCTGGTCAATTTTAAAAAATTATGCGGATCAGCTTCCGGCTTTTCATCTGCCGGGCCATTGTTGAAACTTGCTTTTTCATCTCTGCTTAAAAACACAGACAAGGGTTTGGCGTCCACCCATACATTTGGGGTTTCTGTTTCAATTTTTGAAACATCGGCTGGATGGTGCTTCAATTTTTCAAGCAAAACAAAATTTTCACCATCCACACTAACGCTTGCTACGCCTTTACCATCCTGAAGTTTTTCCAACAGGTTCCAGATTTTGTCCAAAAGGGGTTTCCCGTTTTCCGTCACCACCACCTGAACCGTTTTTTCTTTTTCAAAGGTTTCTACTAAAGCTAATTTGTCGGCCTCTTTAAGGGAAATCCCATACCGCCAGATGTCGCGCATCTCGGCAAGCGACTGGGTGCGCACAATGAAGCTCTGGATGACGCCGTAGTGAAGAAATTCGTGCTGGTAACGAAGGTATAGCCCTTTTCTGCCCATCCAGACATCTGATAAGCTATCGGGTTTGGATACATCGAGCAACTGCGGCGCTACAAACTGTTTTTCTTCAAACGGCAAGTGTTGCGGGTTGTCATTTTCCCGGGCGGTCGTTTCAAAGCACATCTCGCAGGCGAGCATGAAACTGACGAATAGCTCCCGCTCTCCTTCGCTATTTGCAGCCCAGATTTTCGCAAGATCCTTGCCAGAAAACCTGCCTTTTCTGGCTTTCCAAACCTCGTAGAATAGCTCATCGCGGTCAAAAAGGGTATAAATGGCCCGAATAGCCCAAGCCTGGTCGAGGATGATCTCATCTTGAAACAAGCCTTTCCGGTAAAAAACGACGCCGGTTTTGACCAACCAGTTTTCCAGCACATTCATCGGCTGGTCTGCTATGCTTTCTAATTCCGGCATGGCTAAATAATCCGTTATGGAAAGCCGTTTGTCGCCAGCCAGCAGCTTGTCGCGAAGCGCTTGCCGCAAATGCACCCAGTTTTCAGGAATTTCGGCAGTGTTTTTGATGCGTTTAACCGCTCTCCGGATGACGGGCAACAACTGGCTCAACCCGTTTTCGTCCTGGTCATTTTCTTCGGACTCCACATGCTGAAAATCAAGAAAGGGCAATTTCGCCTGATACGTCTCTCTAATGTGGGGAAGGTCTTTTTTTCCGTGTTTGCCTGTTTTTGTTTGCACAACGATCACAGGGCTTCCATGCCCAAGGTGAAGCGTATAATCCAGCCAGTAGGGCAATTCATGGTTGTCGAACTGCCGCACCTCACCTTTGTGCTCATACGGGGTTTGGCGCTTATGTTCCGTTTCAAAATCCCACAAGACTAAATAAACGGCGCCCGATTGAAAAAAGAGCCGATGTGTGGCATGGTAAATGTCCTGCCCGGCAAAATCCCAAAGATTGAGCAGGTATTCGCCCAACAAATATTGCTTCAGGTCAATGGCGTGTGTGGTTTCCCACTTTTCGCGAAATTTGCCTTCTGTTATCCGCGTCACCAGACAACTTTTTCCTACATTTCCATTTCCGATGAGCAGTACCTTGCATTCGTTATCGGGGGTGCCGCCTTTCGCCAGGTCTTTGAAGTAGCGCTCCAAAAAAGCGATGCTGCCGTTGCCGGAACTTTCTTCAATCGTTCCACGCATGGCGTCGGGCAGCGGATTGCCTGACAAATACAGGCTTTTTAACGCCGGAGCGCTCAAAAGAATGATTTCTGAAAAATTCTTCAATTGATTGTCGCGCAAATGAAGCGTGTCGAGGGAAGGCAGACGCGTCGGGAACTCAAGCGCCGAAAGCTGATTTTTATTCAAATACAGATAAGCTAAGCTGTCAAACCCGGCGGGCAGGCTGAAGGCAGCCAATTGATTCCCGCTCAAATCCAGCAACAACAACGCGTTACAACCACCCTGAAAACGCGCTTGTTTCAGTTGATTCTTTTGCAAATACGCCTTCTCCAGCGCATCAAATCCTGCCGGAAAATCCAGCTCCGCCAATGCACATTCGCTCAAATCTAAATAGATCAATTGCTTTAGCGGAACCTCAAACTCCACCTCCGCTAAGTTTTTATTTTCGCTCAGGTTCAGGTATTGCAGCCCGGTGCATTCCTCCGTCAACACCACATTGTGCAGTGTTTCCGACTCGCTGACGTTGATCGCCCGCAGCGCACCCTGCGCCCAATGATAGCTGTTGTTGTGCTGAAACCGCACTGCGTCGGAAGGTTCGGGCAGGTTTTCAAGGCGGGTCAGGGGAAAGCCGCATTGCGCTTCGATTTGCTGAATGATGGCGGGTTTGGTGGCCATTTTGGTTTTGTTTTTTGTCGGAGGTTGAAGTGAGGGTGTCACTTAGAGTGACGCCCTCACTACTCCCCGATAAGCCTTTTCAAAAAAAATCGCCGCCTTCGGCGGAATAAAAAGAATAAAAGAAAAAAAAGATAAAGGGTAAAAGCGTAAAAGTGATAAAGGGTGATAACTACCGGGCAAGCCGGAAACCGAAACGGTCGTACCGGTTAACCAGAAGGTTCCGGTAGCGATACGCGACCCGACAGTAGCCTGAAAAGTCGTCCCAGGCCCCGCCACGAACCACGCGGATGCCCTGATTGTCACCTTCCAGCCACGCGCTACCATCACCTGGAGCGCCCTCATAGTTCTCGTGCCAGACGTCCTGACACCATTCATCAACATTCCCGCTCATGTCATACAAGCCCAATTCATTTGGAAATTTCAGCCCAACGGGTTTTGT
The DNA here is from genome assembly GCA_046153985.1 of Saprospiraceae bacterium. Classification (GTDB taxonomy): domain Bacteria; phylum Bacteroidota; class Bacteroidia; order Chitinophagales; family Saprospiraceae; genus JABWAJ01. Next base: position 2,025 of record JBJXFD010000568.1, on the reverse strand, counting down.
CTCCCTGTGGCTGTTTTCATTGTACCAGCCTACCTCCTTTAGCTTGTTGCTGCCAGCATATTTGTATCCATTACGATAAACCCCACCGCGTGCTGCAAACTCCCATTCCGCTTCTGTGGGCAACCGGTATTTTTCCCCGGTCAGTTCGTTGAGTTTTTGTATAAATTCTTGCGCATCGTCCCAGGAAACCCGCTCTACCGGGCGGTTGCCACTGCCTTTGAACGCCAGCGTCGGCGGGTCTTCGCCCATGATTGCCCGCCAAAGCGCTTGCGTCACCGGATATTTGCTCAGGTAAAAATCTTTGACCGTCACTTCATGCACCGGGCGGCAGGCTTCCCATAAGTCGCCGTGCTCGTCGCCCATTTGGAAGGCGCCGCCTTGTATGAAGACGAGGTCGAGATCGGGTAAAGGAATTGGTATTTTGTCGTCCGGGTTCATGTAGCAGGTTATAAAATATTGCTCCTTATTTGAATTCAAAAAGAAAGCAGCTTTCCCGAAAAAGGTACTTGCCGCTTTCAGTTTCGATGTATTTGCCCCGACGCTGGGTTAAGTGAGGGCGTGACTTGAAGTCACACCCTCACTATTGCCCAAAGCCGGGACAGGATGAAACCTCGTACTCACCCTTTACACGCTTGCGGCGACAACGAAGGCGCAGCAACTCTGGCAAAAGAAAAGACCGGGTCGAGCCAAGTGCCCCAAGTGAGGGTGTCACTTAGAGTGACGCCCTCACTGACCCTGGCGAGTACCGGGCAAGCCGGAAACCGATATTGTTGTTTCGGTTATCCTGATTGTTCCTGTTGCGATTCGCGACCCGACAGTTGTCTGTATTGTTGTTCCAGGACCCGCCACGAACCACGCGGATGCTTAGAGCTTGTTCGGGGTTTCGTCAATTGGCTACGGTCGGCAAATTTTTTTTTATACTGCGTTGAATTTTTTCAACATAGCTGCCAGCTATGTCTGCAAAATTCGCCTTGTCTAAAACAAAATTTCCTCGACCTCGCTCAATCACGAAATCCCGAACAAGCTCTTGCGCAGGTTCACCCCATGCTCACAAATGTAGCGAAATGTATTGTTTTCCAAACGAATATTAGCGCCAAATCGAATGTGTCCGAGCCAACTGTTCAGGCGATCCTCCAACGTTTGGGGTTGCAACCGGCGCTTCCGAAGCTCCTTCAGCGTTTTTTTGAGATACCGGCGATACCGCCCCGTCTTTTCCCTACGCACGTAGCGATGATTCGGGAACGCCCGAAATCCCAGGAAAGGTACCCCTTCACGGGTCAGGTGTGCCTGGGTTTTAGACGGGTGTAAGATAAGGCGTAATTGGGCAAGCTTTGTTTCTAACTCCGACTTCCAGGCCAACAATTGGCGCTTGTCGTTGCTGAACAACACGAAGTCATCCACATAACGTACGTACCCCGGGGCTTTCAAAACTTCCTTTACAAAATGGTCGAAGCGGTTGAGGTATACATTTGCCCAAAACTGGCTCGTGAGGTTGCCAATAGGCAGTCCTTTTCGGCGTTCAATCGCCGTAAAAAGATGGCAACAAGTAACGAAACAATCATTCAGAAGGCTTATGACCTCCTGAAATACACAATTCCTGTATTAGAAAAATTTCCAAGAAACCAGAAGTTTACGCTTGCCGACCGAATACAGGACGCGCTTTCCGAATTGCTGGAAGAACTTATCCGGGCCTATTACGCGCCCATGTCCATAAAAAAAGAAAAACTGCAAAACATCAACGTCCGGTTGGAAATCCTTCGCCACTACTTTCGGCTTTGCTATGACATCGGTTTGTACAATTCCCTCAAATATAAAGACTTTGCCGAACGCCTTGATGAAATTGGCCGCATGACCGGCGGCTGGCTCAAGTCTCTGAAGTGAGGGCGTCACTCTAAGTGTAATGTCGTCAACTTAGCGAACAATAACCACGAAGTGGTTGAAGGTGAATAGCCCCCGATGCAATCGGGGGTAGGTCATAAAGGAATTGTAACGGGCAACCCCGAATGGGGTTGAATGTAATACGTC
>JBJXFD010000565.1:0-27663 GCA_046153985.1 Saprospiraceae bacterium | reverse complement strand
CACGTCAACCTCCTATTCCTATCCTTCCGTCACTTTCCGAACCTTATACGGCCGTTTCTGCTGCGATTCAAAATAGGTGCGCATTTGGATTTCAATGACGATGCCGACGGTGACCAGCTGAATGCCTGCGATGATCAGCATCAGTCCCAGAATCATGAGGGGTTTGCCCCAAATGTCGTGCCCCAGTATTTTCAAAACAATGAGGTATAAATTGATGAGTGCGCCAGCGCCGAACAGCAGTACGCCCACATTCCCAAACAAATGCATGGGCTTTTGCATGTAGCGCTTAAAAAACAGCATCAGCAGCAGGTCGCTCATAACCTTGAAGGTGCGCCCCAGGCCATACTTCGAGGTCCCGAACTGCCGGGCGTGGTGTTTCACGGGCACCTGGGTAATGCGGGCGCCTTCGAGGTGTGCCAGCACGGGGATGAAGCGGTGCAATTCGCCGTAAAGGCCCATTTCTTTCGCCAGATCACCCCGAAAAACGCGCAGCGCGCAACCGTAGTCGCGCAGGTTCACGCCGGCAGCATTCCGGATGATGAAATTGGCAATGCGGCTGGGAATTTTACGCAGCACAAACCCATCCTGGCGGTTGACGCGCTCCCCGGCAACGAGGTCCCATCCGCCGCTTTCCGCTAAAGCCATCATGGCCGGAATATCGGATGGGTCGTTTTGAAGGTCGCCGTCAAGAGTGGCGATGTATTCCCCCCGGGCGTAGTCTATTCCGGCCATCAGGGCTAAGCTCTGACCGTAGTTTTTGCGAAATTCCACCACACGGAGCCGGGGATGCGTGATGCTGTACAATTCCTTGAGCGTGTCATCGGTAGAGCCGTCGTCTACGTACAGGATTTCATAGTCTATTCCTTCCAGCGCCTGGGTGATGCGTTCCATCAACGGATGGATATTGGATGCTTCATTATAGACCGTTACAACAACGGAAAGCTTTGGCGGCATGAGTTGCAGTTTAATGTTTGCGCAAAGCTATTCACCCTGGCGCGTTTTTAACCATAGAAGGGCAGGAAATGATTTGAAGATTCCCCCGACCGCGCGGTCGGGGGAGCATTTGACGATCTGAATAACGTGAAAAGCGGATAGAATTCAGTTGCCTGATCAATTCGTGCCCAGCGCCTGGAGGGCAATCCAACTCATCACTTCCATACCCGTTTTTAGCGCCGATTCGTCAATATCGAAATTATTGGTATGCAAGCCGGCGGTAATGCCCCGCGCCTCATTGCGGACTCCAAGACGAAAAAAACAGGACGGAACGACTTTGCTATAGTGGGCAAAATCTTCTGAAGCGAGCCACACATTGAGTTGCAGCACTTTGTTTTTGCCAAGAACGCGGATTGCAGCGTTTTCAACGAGGGTTGTAATTTTGGGGTCGTTCACCAGAACCGGATGCCCTTTTTTAATGTGAAACTGGATGGCTGCCCCGGTACTTTTGCTCACGCCTTCGGCTATTTCGAGCATGCGCCGTTGCGCCATGGGGCGCCATTCATCCGAAAGCGTCCGAAACGTCCCGTTCAGGAAACAAGTATCAGGAATAACGTTAGGGGCTTCGCCTGCGCGGATTTTTCCAAAAGATAGCGCCATCGGCGTAGTCGCAGGGCAGTTGTGCGATTTGATCTGCTCCAGTCCAACGAGTAAATGAGCCGCAGCGAGGATTGGATCCACCGAAAGGTGAACGCCGGAGCCGCCATGGGCGCCTTTTCCCAGGATGGCCACTTCAAGCTCATCAATGGAAGCCATAAATTCCCCTGCCCGAACCCCTATTGTTCCGGCGTCCAAATTGGGGTCAACATGGAGCCCAATACAAGCATCAGCACCATCCAGTACTCCTGCCTCAATGAGCGCAGGCGCGCCACCCGGTAATTTTTCTTCATGCGGCTGCCAAATCAATACGATTGTGCCTTCAAATTCATCGCGTAAATCATTTAAAATGCGGGCTGTGCCAAGCAGGTTGCCTGAATGGCTGTCGTGACCACATTTATGCGAAACTCCCTTATTTTTAGACTTATAAGGCACGTCGTTTATTTCAAAAATGGGCAACGCGTCTGTATCAGCCCGCAATACGATACGCCGTTTTTTTGGGTTTTTCCCCGGGATTTCTGCAACAACAGCATAAAGGCCTCCAACTTTAGTTTTGTAGGAAATTCCCAGGCTGTCAAGTTTTGAGGCAATGTACTCCATCGTTTTTTTCTCCTGGCCACTCAATTCGGGGTGCATGTGGAGGTGTCGGCGTATTTCCACGACCCACGGGTAGTAAGTTTCTGCCAATTTTTGGATGCGTTCGACCATGTTCTTATCAGGTTTTGAAGCGGTTATAAAATTTTGCGCCTGCGCTTTAAAACAGGTTCCAAGCAGGCATACTGAAATAAAAAAAATCATTGTTTTCATGGTTGGAAAGTTTAGCTGGTGATAAAATCCGGTTATTCTTTTTTCATGGTAATTTCAAGAAAAATATCAGAAACCCCAAGATTTTTTGTAATTTCAGCATTCGATTCTGCATCTATTTCATTCATATTCAAAGCGCCATGCAATTCGATGTTCCCATCATTAATCCTGATGGTATCGTGTTCAACTTTTCCAGTTTCATCATCTGTAGTTTTCAGCAAATTACCGGCTACCAGTTCCCAACTCCCTCCGGTTTCTTCCTCAGAGCCCTCTATCTTTATGATAAACCGCCCGTCATTTCTAAGATTAAATTCCATTCGCTTCAATAATTCGAACATCTCCGATTCCAGAATATGCTCATTTGCGGTATTTAGCATATCCTCCTGATTTTGGTTCAATGACTCTTTGACTTCCAACCAGATTTTCGTTGCGCGGTATTTTCCGGGTAGCAACGGTTTCAGATTGGGCATCTGAGATGCTGTAGCGGAAACATGAGGAGTTTTATCCGTTTCATTTTTACAACTTTGTATTCCGGTCGTCATCGTAAAAATGAGCAGCCAGCCTGTAAAAAAAATAATTTTGTTTTTCATGATTGAAAGTTTTAATTGTTATAAAAATTTATTATTTTTTTTGTTTATTTTTAAAAAATAAATTAATCGTTAAAAGCAGCAATCCAATTGCCGCAGCGCCTAAAATGATTACAGAAGGATTATCGCAACTCCATTTCCAAATACGCTTCGCATATTCGATCAAAATCCGGATTCCTATATTTTTAGCAATCTCTTTTATTAAAAACCTCAATATTCGGCTCATTTTCTTGATTTTTTTACATAAAAAGCCCTCCCGCATCCTGCGCAACACAGGCGCGGAAGGGTTTGATATTTTGGAGTAATCAGCCTTGTTTTTTATTGATTAACTGATGATACAAAAATATGTGCCTTTGTCTAAAAGGACAAATTTACAGCTGTTATCCGCAGTTATTTGAACGGGAGAATGTATGCTGTATGCTACCGAACACTTTTAGAGCATATTCATGGAAACTTGAACAAGCTCTTAACAATCAGGATGAAATTTAAATCGAACAAAAGCTTCCGGTAATATGGGAAAAATATTTTTTAATTTCTTTTACCCAGATATGCTCTTCGGGCAATAAACAATACCTTAAAATCTTGTGGTCACTTAATTTGCGAAGCCCCAGTTGAAACCTCACCTGCCTTATGGTCGCATTTTTATTATCGTAATGATGCAATTTTTGGTAACCGCTATCTTTAGCTTTCTGGTAGCTGACCCAGTGAAGTATGGCTTCTATGGGATTATTTCTGACCGCCCCGAGTACAGCTATATCAATAATAGAAGGTACGCCTCCAATGCCGGGGGCTTTCTCCTCATATAAAGCCGCCAGGGAAACAATGATCCTTCTGGAAACCAGAATGCGTGTCAAGGTATCCTGAATTACAGATGCCGGAGCATTTTCTCGCAAAACGGCATCGTATTCATGGTCTAAATCAACCTCCATGCCGGTAATTCGGGCGGGGATCCCCGTTTTATTTTCTCTATCTGAAAAGAATGGCTCGATTTGGAAGTTTTTCCAATTTTCCCAAAACTCGGTTACTAATTCAATCGTAATCTTTTCAATATTTTTCAATACCTCTTCGTACTGAATTTTGTTTTGCCTGAGTTCCTGCAGCCGCTTAAATGCAAGCCCCATCTGACCATTGCCATCTACTGACCTAAAATTCCCTGAAAGTTCAAAATCCCCCTGGCTATCGTTTAAGTATTCCAGTATTGCACCGGCAGCTTCGGGGTAACAAAACCCGAGATTTTCATCCTTATCATCTTGCAATGTAATCCAGCCTGGCAACAGGTGCATAGGGGTAAACCCGCTCAGGCTGGGAATTGGCATTTCCCAATTGCCGAACGCTATGGCTTTTATTAATTCTTGCCCGGCAGTACCATGCTTGTTGGCACGCTCGCTCATTCGGGAATAAATGCGACGCGCTTCTGCGCGCAAAAGATTGGGAAAGTCTGAAGCAAGAGGCCCTGCATCTCTCAGAATTAAAAGGTCTTCATCGCCAACAACATCATAGAGGTCTTCCACGCCTATGCCTTGTTGACCAAGCAGTCGCTGAATTATTTTCACACTGGGATATTGGGTGTGTATTTTGACCCTGGTGTCAGGAAAACGGTTGCGTAAAAACGAGACAAGCTCCAATCCCCTTAGTTCCGGATTAGGCGCATCGTCTTCCGCTGCGGTCAGATCGAAATTAATGTCCACGAAAGCGAGGTGGAATGGCTCTTTGGGATGTTCGGCAAGGTATTTCTCTGCGGCAGCTACCGTGCGAAATTCGTGGATATCGAGCAATTCACGGGTGGCTTTAAGGCGTTCTTCTTTAGAAAAATCATGCTCCGCCGGACATGGCAAAACGCTGAGTAACACGGCTTCGGCAGATTCCCGGCGGTCGTCAGCAATCAGAATGCGCAATTTTTTCATGTGCTTTGAATTAAGGTTTTAATAATCACCCCAATGTTTTCAGGGAACCGAAGCGCGATGGCCTCTGCATCGTCGTCCCAGTATGCCTCTGCCCAACCAATGAGCAAATGCCTAACAAGAAAAATTTGGCCGTTTATTTTTAATTCAATATCCGGAATAGCTGCTACCGGCGTCTTTTCCAGCGCATCAAGCAAATGTGCTTTTTTCGACGCATCCAAATGTTGCAGATGGCGCAAGGCAGCCACACGAAAGCCGGCGATTGCCTCCACGGTAAGCGCTTCCCGGTTGCTTTTTCCGATAGCATGTTCAAGTACGCGGGCTTCGGCAAGGCGATGGTGCAAGCTTGCTACAAAGTTGGAAAAACAAACAAATGGCGCATCGGGTGCAACCTCGTGCAACACGGCGAGTATACCGAGGCCTTCTTCCCGCGCTTCACCCTGCTCCGGCGCTTCACCCTTCGATTCCGAAAAGTCAATATCTATGACTGAAAAATCAGGCGCACCGTTGTCCCTGATGTATTGAATGGCAGCCGGCGCTGTAGCGAAACAACGAATGTCGAGGTTTTCGAAAGCCAATGCCGCCATCATCCCGGGAGAAAGCTCCTCCCCGGCGCTTCGTGCAAGCAAAGCACTTTGTGCCGCCGCGAGGTCAGCGCGGCGGTCATCGGCAAGCAATACCTTTAATTTTCCAGACGGGTTCATAAAATCCTGATTAGTGTCTGTCTTTATAGTCCGATAGCTGCGTTCATTTCGACTTCGCTCAATGACCGGTTGTTGAGCGAAGTCGAAACAAAATCGGTCATTTACACGAATAAACTCCCGTTTTTGGGGCAAAATACGCCTTGCTCTCGAACTCTAAAGAGCAGACACGAGACTAAATGGACGGACACTAATTAGTTGAGCGACAGAATAAGTGCATCCCAGCCCACGCTTATCCTGTTTCAAATTTCCGGCAATCTTCAGTTGTTTCCGTGGTTATTCTCTGTTATTTTACTTTTCACAGCACCTGCGGGAATGACGAGAAAAATATCTGTCTCTGCGGCTTCCGGGTGGGTCATATCCGCACAATCCAGGCGCCAGACAAGTTTGCTTCCCGGTTCTGAAAATGCATCACCTTTGCAACTGAACCACGGGCAATCTAAAAAACGCTGCACGGTGCGAAGGCCATAACTGCGCTCGTGTTCAATCCGGTATTGAATGGCTTCGAAAAGCTCTTTTCGCGCTTTGGTTTGTTTCCGGAAAGTTTCATACCAATTGTTAATCAGGTGCAATTTAAGGCTGCCATCATCGCAGTTTTCAATGCGCACTTTAATTTCCGGGTTGCGAAGATCCGCGTGTTGTCCGGCGTTTTTGAGGAGTTCGTGCAGCACCACCCGCAATCCAATCGGGTTAACCCGCACGTAGGGTGCGGCTTTTCCTGCAAAAGTTTCCCGAATTGATTTTTCAAGTTTTCCAAGACAGATCGCACGCAGGGAATCCTGTTCTGCATCGCTGAAATCGGAATGCAGCGTAATGGCGTTGGGCATGTGCGACAGTTCGGCAATGCGCTCCAACAGAAAGGTTTCCAGACATATATTTTCCTGAGCCATCACTTTCCTGAAACGGCCAAAAAGGCTTGTTTTTTCTCCAACGTACGCTTCTTCTTCATTCAGGTCTTCCATCCGCATCAGGAGGGTGTTGAAGTCGGTGAGGTCGCGCATGTGAAAAGCTGCGTGGAAAGCGGGCAAAAAATTATTTTCAAATTCACCCGCGGCGAGGTTCCCAAAACCTTCTTTTTCTGCCTTTTTACGGGTACGGCTGAGCCATCCCTTTAGCTCTTCAAGCCGCCTGACGAGTGCATCCAATTCATGTTTATTGGCGTGCCGTTCCTGGTGTACAATGATTTCGTTGGACCGTTGGAGCATGGCCGCCGAACGTTGCAATAGCACAAAAGTGAGGATGTTCCGCAATTCACGGATGTAGCGTTCGCGCAATGCCGTTGCCATTTTCAGGGAAAACACGCCTTTGAGGTCGTTTAAAATATTATAAGATTTGAGGTAGTATGCGTAGTATGTGCCAAGTTGATAAAATTCGGCATTGAGGCGATGCAGCAGCACATTGTAGCGGATTCCATTTTCTATCGCCGTTTCCTGATCAGAGGGATTTGGTTTTTGCCGGAAGAACTGCGCCCATTCCACTTCGTCAAAACGCGCCTTTGCAAAGAGTTCTCCAAGTCGTTCATAACGCTCCGGCATTGTCATTTCCAGGTCGCTTACCAACCGCGAATAGTCATAAAGATCAACGGAATCATGAAAGCTGATTTTCGATAAATTGAATGCGCGCAGCCCTTCCACGTCGCGTTCTGCTTCATTTAACTCCTGTTCCGGGCCACCAAACCACAACAATAAGCTGCCAATTTGATTATCTGACATCATCCAGAGCGTGAGGCCGTAACAACGAGTGTCTTGGTCTAATATAATGCGTTGCATATCTTCCTGAAAAGCCAGCGCCTTATGGCCGTCAGAAAACCGGGCATTGCGATAATCATAGGTTTCCTGACGTACTTCCCACTCGTTTTCCTGGTAGCCTGCGATTTTTAAAACAGCTTTATTAATGATGAGGTAGCGGTTTCCTTTGGGAGAAAAAAAGAGTCCGTTATTATAAAAATTCTCTTTGAGCTTTTCTGACAAATGCGTGAACATGAGCTTTTTAACCTCGTTCAAAAACGGAGACGGCTCCTCCGAACGCCAGGTTTCGTAAGGAATATTCAACATTTTTTTTCGAACCTCCTGGTTGTCAAACACCCTGGCTTGAGCGTCATAATCTGCCTCCACGGCATTTCCATGAAAATTATCGGGTAAAAAAGGCCAGGCAACCAGCCCAATGCTGATGAAAACAGCCCCGTAAAAAAGCAACATAACGGGAAACTCCTTAAACCATTCAGGCTGCGCAAAATTATTGAGCAGGATGATGAAAAAAGCCCCAAATCGGGTTAGGTTCAATACCAGCAGGTTGGCGACGCGACGATGTGGCCGGGCAAATTGTTCTGCGCTATGCAAAAGCACGATGATCCAAAAGCCGTTGGCGTATCCGCTGAAAATAATAAACAGAGCATAAAGCCATGTTGAAGGAAGAGGCAGCCAGGAAAAAAGCCCTTTAAAGATGGGGGACAGCAACAACAAGAGCGCAACAAGTTGCAACCAAAGCAGCTTGCGAATAACCTTTTTGCGGGAGCGCTTCCTGGAGCTTTCCCAGGCAGCATGCAAAGTTCCGACGGCCATGCCCGTATACCGCAGGAAGTAAATGGTTGCCAGACCCGGGAGCGAACGGAACAAGGGCAACTCCAAATCCCAGCTTTTGGTCAGAGCCGGCAACATATTCATCAAATCGCTGAAAATGGAAATGCTCAGGCCCATGGACACACATGCCCAAAAAATGCGGGGTGTGTGTTTGTCCTTAAATACAAATTGGATAATCTGCCGGCCCGGATTTCCACGTTGGCGGCCTGGCTGGTTTTCTTCTTTTTTTTCAGAAAAACCGACATCTTCCGGCATCGTCATCCACAGTGGCAGCAGCAACAGAATTCCTGCCATGAACAACAACCCTGCGGCAACCGGATCAGGAAGCCCTCTGGGAAATATTTCCAAAAAAATCCCCAGCATACCAATGGCCAAAAACGGGCCTAACATACCCATGGCGCACACCACTGCAGCGCTCCAGGTGCGCAGGTAAGCTGGAAAGCGCTCGACAATCAACGTCAGCCCGATGCCCAAACCGGCGCTAAACCCGAATCCATAAAAAAAGCGGGCAATGGCAAGGCTGTAACCTAATTGAGAAGAAGAAAGGATGTTCCCGTCGTAGTAAATCACAAGCCCTCCTTTGAATGCCATCACAAGAGCGCTCAATATCAACGACTTATTCAAGACTTGATTCAGCGTAGCTCCCTTGCGAAGCAATTGCCAACTCCAAAATATTGCGCCAAGCAGCATGCCTGAGTGCAGGGCCAGGGTAATTTGTTCTTTAGGCCTTGAAGCGCTACCATACAATGTTTTAAATACGCCGGTTTCGTCAGCCAAAAGGAGTGCAAACAACTGATAAGCAAATAACCCCAACAGATAGACCAACCCAAGCGAAAACGTTTGTTTTAGCCTGATCCGATCATTGACCCAGCCTCCCGCAGTGAACCGAAACACGTCGGCGAGGTTAGAAAGGACAGAGGAAAATGGCATGGATTTCATCTCCGATTTTTTCCGAAAGATAGCCATGCCCCAATCAGGTTGTCGTGTTATTTTGTGTTATTTTACCACCCCGGCGGCTTAATCCCCGTTCGCACAATCCCTTCCCGGCAAGGCTCACACAAAGGCGCAATCAGGATTTGAACCCCGACTCCGCTGTTGTCCGGCGGCGGTGGTTTCGGCACGTAATCGCGTTTCAAATATACGCTTTTCCGGGAGACCCCGGACGCTGTAAAAAGACCGAGTACCAGTTCTTGCGGGTCGTTTATATTTGAAATATTTCCCGGGATAGAAGCAGGCGGGTTGTCAAAAATCCCACCGGTATTGTTCGTTTGGCTCACCACGCTGTTCCAGAACCGGTAGGCTTTTTCAGACAGGGCGTACTGCTCGATGACCATAAAATAGTCATCTTTTGAGTCGTAGGGAATCGTCGTGATCAGGCGTTCGAGCACATTGCCATCGGTGTACTGGTCGTTGGCTAAGTCAATGCAGTTGTTGCAGCGCTCAATGCTCCAGCAAGGTTCACAACAAAAACTGTAAAGGCGGTAATTGACGCCGTTTTCAGTATCAGGGGCAAATGTCTGCTTGCAATAGGTCAGCGACTCATAATGTGTCCATTTCCAGCGATAGAAGTTCTTTTCGTCCGCAACATCCTGCGATTTTAAATAAACTTCAAAATAGTCGTTTGCAATGCCGTTAGCGGTAATTTCTTCCACAAAACGAGTAAAAATGGTGTCAATGGGCGGGGAAGCCTGTAGAAACTGGGGCTGCGACTGGTATTCCTGGCCCGTATCCGTCTGGATATGCAGGGTGTAAGTCCGCCCCGGTTCGCCCTGAAAACTGATCGAGTCGGTGAGGTAAGTTCCCCGTGTTCCTTCGGTGAGGTCGTACCGGTTGCCGAGGTCGTCCATCACGTATACAGTTGCGTTGGCGACGGCACGGGTAATGGAAGCATTGTCGTAAGGTTCGCTTTGCCCAAGTTTTACCCGATAAGGTCCTGGCAGGTTGGTAATCTGGCCGTCCACCACTAATTTTGGCACGATGTCTTCTGCGCCCGTATCAATGGGGTCTATACAAGCAGTCAGGCCGATAAAAAGGGCGATTGTCAGAAGAAGGACACACGTATATTTCATGAGTTTCGGCTTTTTTTCAATTAAAATTTGAATTCGTAAGTAATTGCCGGCACGATGGTGCCGATGGTAGCTAAGCGGTAAGCTTCCACCTTGTTCAGCGCCCGGTAGGCCGTGTTGTTTTTGGTTCTAAAAAACAGAGAATACGGATTGCGACGAGCATATACATTGTACAGCGAGAAGCTCCAGTAGCTTTTCCAACGTTTGGTATTGCGCGGATCCGGATCAATTTTCATCCCCAAATCGAGCCGGTGATACGACGGCGTCCGGTCTTCGTTGCGGTTGATGTAATTGGGAATGAAAATCCCGTCCACCGTGTATTTGCTTTCCGGAAACGTAACCGGGCGGCCTGCGCTGAATGTGAAATTAGCGGAAAAACTGACGCGCCGGTTCTGGCGGTAAGTCGCTGAAAAATTGCCAACATGCGGGCGATCAAAATTCGCCGGATAGTATTTACCGCTGAAAGCGCGGTCTTCTTCATACGGACTTTCGATGCGCAATTGCGTACTCGACCAGGTATAGCTGAGCCACCCGGTGAGCCGGCCTTTGGTTTTGCGCACCAATAATTCGACGCCGTAAGCCCGCCCTTTGCCCTGCAAAATAGCCGTTTCGGTCGCTTCCAGTAGCAACAAGCTCACGCCGCTGCGGTAGTCGGGCATGTTTTCCACCAACTTATAATAGCCCTCCAGCCCTACTTCGTATTCGTTGTTTTTAAAATTCCGAAAAATGCCTGCCGATACCTGGTCGGCAATTTGGGGTTTGGTGTAGGGATCGCTGCTTTTCCAGCGGTCTGTGGGTAGTGCAGAAGTGGTATTCGACACCAATTGGAGGTATTGAATCACGCGGTTGTAGCCGAATTTGACCGAGCTGGAAGCACCGGTGCTGATTTTGATGGCTAAGCGGGGTTCAAATCCGCTGTAGGTGCTGATGCGGTGGCCTTTGTTGTAAAAAACCGTATCGCTGATGCCCGACAACTCGCGGGGTTCGCCCGATTCGTATTGAAAAACGCGCCCCGGGCCGTTGAAACTGTACCACGAATAGCGCAGCCCTGCCATGACGCTGATGTTGTCGGAAATCGTCCATTCGTCGTTGATAAAAGCTGCCGCTTCAGTTGAGCGCTCCGGTGGCAGGATCTTGGCATTGATGGCTGAAAGATCCGAATCGGGCTGTAAACCGCCGGGTTGGATGCGGTAGCCGGAGATCATGGCGCCCACTTCCGCGTTGTGTTTCGCGTTGAATTGCTTCAGGCTTGCTTTCACATAGCGCTGCTCTACGCCGGAAGTAAATTTGGCGGCATAGGCTTCGTCCGGGATGGAAAACCCGGGTTGGTAGGCCCCCACAGCGCCAGCTACCTGGAAGGACAATTCGTCGTTAAAAAAATGGTTCCACCGGCCGCTCGCACCCAAATTGCGCCAGGTGAACAGGGTAGAGGTGGCGTTGACTTCCAGTGCGGTGAGCGAATCGCCGGGGATGCGAAAGGCGTCTTCGCTGAAAAATGCAGAAAAAGCCAATTGGTCGTAATCGCTGAAGCGGTAGCGGAGTTTGGCGGTGAATTCGTAAAAATTGGCGTCAATCTCCCGGAGTGATGGATCCGGCAAAACTTTGAAGATATAGTTGGGCGCGGAACCTCGTGCAGCTACGAACACAGAAAGTTTTTTCGGTATGACAGGCCCTTCTGCCATGAAGCGACTGGAGATCAATCCGATGCCGCCCTGGTACTGCCATTTGTCCATTGCCGGATCTTTCAGCCGGATATCCAACACCGAAGCGGTTCTGCCGCCATAACCCGCCGGTATGCCGCCCCGGTAAAACGTAACGTCGCGCATAACATCCGGGTTAAAAACGGAAAAAAAACCAAGCAGGTGGCTGGAATAAAACACGGGAATATCGTCCATCAGGATGAGGTTCTGGTCAATATTGCCCCCGCGTACATTCAGGCCGGTTGCCCCTTCGCCAACCGAGGTGACTCCGGGCAGCAGTTGCAATCCCTTGAGTACGTCGGCTTCGCCCAACAGGGATGGCAGTGCTTTGATGGCAGTGGAACTAAGCCGCGCAGCGCCAAGGTTGGGCGTTGCGATATTGCGATCCTGCGATGCTCCGCTGACTTCGATTTCTTCCAAAAAATTGGTTAACGGCTCCAGATAAAGCAATTGCACCGTGTCTTTAACCAATGCCAATTGAAATTTCGTGCTTTCATACCCAATGTAGCTGACGACGATGGTATAATTGCCTTGCGGCAGGCGAAAACTAAAAAAACCATTGATGTCGGTGTAGGCGCCATCTTTGGTTTCGCGAACGAGCACATTGGCGCCGGTGAGCGGCTGGTTTTCGTCTTTAGACTTCACGACACCCCGGAAATTGACTTCGCGGTTCTTCAGGATGGCGGGCGTTTCCTGGGCGGGGAGCAGGAGCGGGGTCATCCAAAAGAAGAGGAGGAACAGCCATAGCAGGCCGTTTTGCTTTTTCATACCCGTTTTATTTGGGGACAAGATAGTAGTTTGTTGGTATGTGTGTGCGCCTCCACATCAACATGTGGTCACTTTCCCATTTCACATCTGTTACCTTTGTTGCATGGAAAACATCAAAATCGCCATCGTTGAAGACGACCCGGTAATCCGGGAAAGCCTCGAACAGTTCCTCGGGGAAAGCCCGGCTTTTGAAATTACGCTCATCTCCAAAAGCATGGAGGAGTTTTTGGCTGCCGTGAAGGACAGCGCCCGCCCGGCCATCAACGTCTTGTTGCTCGACATTGGTTTGCCCGGAATTTCGGGTATCCAGGGTATTTACCACATCCGTCAGAAATACCCGGACACCGATATTGTGATGTTGACCACCTTTGAGGAAGACGACAAAATTTTTGATGCCCTCTGTGCCGGCGCCTGTTCCTACATCACCAAACGAACTTCGCTGGTGACCATCCGCGATGCAATTTTCACCGTTTTCCGCGGCGGCTCCTACATGTCACCCACCATTGCCAGAAAAATCGCGCTGCATTTTAACCCCAAAGCCCAACGGGAAGGCGAAGTATTATCGCCCCGGCAAAAAGAAATTGTACAGGGCATTGTGGACGGGCTGAGTTACAAAATGATCGCAGACAAACTCAATATCTCCTTAGACACCGTTCGGGACCATATTAAGCGCATCTACCGGGCATTGGAGGTGAACAGCAAGGCTGAGGTGATCCGGAAATCCCTGGAAGGAGAAATTTAACTACAAAAAAAAAATAAACCTATGGCTTTTTACACCAACACCGAACCCGGAAAACCCATCACCAGCCCGGAAGCCGAGGCAAAAATTGCGGCAAGTTTTTTGCTCATTGGCGATGCCGAAGCAGGAACTTTGGAATCAAAATTGTATTGGGGCTTTGCCTCCAAAACCTTGCTGGAGTCGCTGTTGGAAGAACCCGGCTGTGTCGGCATCCGGTTTTACAACGCTTTTAGAAAAGACATCCAAAGCAAAATGATTGTCGTTGCGGTCACGGAAGACGGCGGTGAAATCGAACAAACCCGCGAGGGCGATTCAGGTTATTTTGTCAACAGACTAAAATTCAGCGATGAGCAGGAAACCAACCTGACGGAGCTGGTAATCAACCACATCAGCAGGGAGGTTGCAGCCCAACGGGTACTCGCTTCTTACGTCGAAACCGGCAAAACCGACCTGAAAATTTCTTTTGCTTCGTTTTTTAGTGCCCTTGCAATTCGTACGCTGTTGCAGCCGGAGGATTGTAATGGCATTTGTTTTTACGTCGTTGGGTTGGAGACCCCCGGAAAATTTCCTTTTTCGCACTTAGCCGTGGCGGTAAAGCATTCAAAAGACGAAAACAGCATCACCCGATTGGGAGAAACAGGGAGATTCATCGTTTGCCCGGATCCCTGCCCCTCGCGCTGCGCGAAAGATCCGGTTCCTGATCCTTCAGCTGCCGGCGAATTAACAGATTCAGTGGCAGGAGGGGCTGTTCCAGCTCCAGTTATAGAAAACAGCCTGTCGAGGAGGTATCTGATTAGTTGGGAGTAGAAAGTAGAGGGAAGAAAGTAGAGAGTAGAAAGTAGAGGGTAGAGAGTAGGGCTTCAAAATCGTTGTTGCTTTCCGGTGATTCTCCTTACCTTGCTGAGATTCAAGCAACCTCAGTTAATGGTTAACCTTCGATGCCTGTTTACGGTTTTGTTATTGGGTACGATGCTGCCAGGTTTTGGTCAGCATCGCACCCAATTTCATTTTCGGCACCTTTCCAAAGAGGATGGGTTTACGCAGGGAGAAAACACCTTCATTTTTCAGGATTCACATGGGTTGGTCTGGATCGGTTCGCGCAAAGGATTGAGCACCTATAATGGTCAAACAGTAAAAGCATACGCAATTCCGGGCGATCAGACGGTCACGAGCCGCTGCTTCGAAGACCTGAACGGGAATTTGTGGTTCACCACTTCCGGCTCTATTCAATGTTACCGACGCAAATCGGATGATTTAAAGGTTTTTCAACTGAAAAATACCGGAGGGACGCTCCTCGGTCAGGATTATTATGCGTTTCATTTAGACCGGGATGGCTATTTGTGGGTGCGCGTTGGAACGGGCCCAAAAGGGCATCTTTATTTATTCAGCATCCATGATGCCTCCATAAAACCCAGGTTTCCGCTCGATGGCGGGCGCTGTTATCTCCTTGCAGATGAAGCTGGAAATGCCGCGCAAATCGTGTCTGCGAACCTCGCCAACGACTCTGGATTTCTGATTACGGAAGTAAAAACCGGCAATCAACAAAAAAAGGAGTTCCATTATTTTTCCAATGGAAAAAAATCAAACGAGGCATTTTATACGAACAGCGCTTATCCGGATGGCGACAGCGTAATTTGGCTGGCCGTTTATGGAGGCATCGGGGTGTATTATCCCAAAAAAGACACCGCCTGGGTAATCATCGATCGCGATAAGCAGGTTCGGGTAGAAGGCAATTCGATGGGAGAAATTTGGGACATCGTGCCTTACAATGAGCGGTATTTATTGGTGTCAGGGGAAGAGGCGGGGTTGTTGCTTTTTGACAAATACACCTTAAAATTCACGAAGCAATTTTTATCCGATCCGAATGCCCCATATAGCCTTAGAAGCAATTCGATTAAAGAATTGTACCGGGATCGCTCTGATAACCTTTGGGTAACTGAAATTGGGAGGGGCCTGGCTTTTACCAATTTGTTCAATCAACAATTTGAACGCATTCCGGAAATGGCCGGAAAATACATAACCGCGCTTTACGAAGATGGTCAAAAAAATATTTGGTGCAGCACGTTGGATTCGGGGTTATTTATTTTCAATTCTGCGCGGGAATTGCTTTTTCACACCAAAAAATTTAACAATTCAGCCAACCCAACTGAACCAACTATACCTCCTTTATCTGCTTTTTTTGAGGACCCCGATGGCACGTTGTGGGCGGTTTATGTCAACAACCTGCTTCGCTGGGATATTCCGAAAAAACAATTCCATTTTGAAGCAAAATACTATCTGAAATTATTCAACAGCATCAATTATTATTTTCAAACCAAAACCGGAAAATCCTTAGTCGCCATTGGCAATAGTATTTACGAGTTGAATTTTGAAGGCAATTACTTCACCCGACGTGTATTTATGGATTTAACGCCTTTTTCGGTTCAGGAGATTACGGTTTTTTATCAGGATGCCCAGGGGATTTATTATGTTGCAGATAATTATCATCGCTTGCTGGTGCTTCAGGAAGACCAAGGCCGGTTGAAAAAACTCCGGGAGTTTACCAACGTCGGCGAATGCAGCGCTTTTTATGAAGCCCCGGCAACCGGCAAACTCTGGGTAGCCACTTCAAAAGGGTTATTTAGTCTGGAGCAGGCCAAAATTTCAGACATAGCCGGCGTAAAAACGCTGGAAGTTCAGTGGGAGAAGGCGCTTCCCGAAGAAGCATTTTATGCGATCCTGCCAGACAGAAATGGCAATTTATGGCTCAGCGGCAGCAGTGGCCTGATGCGCTACGACCCAAAACAACAACAAGGGCACCGGTTTTCGCAAGCGGATGGTTTGCAGGGGCAGGAATTTAACCAGCGGACCTGGCTTCGGGCTTCCAGCGGTGAAATTTGGCTGGGCGGCCCCAATGGGTTGAATGTTTTTCATCCGGATTCCATTAAAAACCAGGCGACTTTTCCACCCATTGTTTTTGAAAACATCAACATCAACGATGTTCACTATCCCACCCCGGAAAATGTGCACTGGATGGATCAATTGCCTAAGCTCCAATATCACCAAAATACCCTTTCTTTTAATTTTCTGGCGCTGGAATACAACGACCCCGAATCCATCCGGTTCCGTTACCGCTTAGTCGGGCAGGATACGGCATGGATTGAATCGAAAAACCCGGGTTTTGTTCGGTTTTCCAAATTGCAGCCAGGCTCGTATACCCTGGAGTTGCTGGCCACCAATGCCGATGGCGTTTGGATGCCGGAAGCTGATGCCAAAAAATTATCCTTTTACCTGCCGCCGCCCTGGTGGCGCACAGGGTGGTTTTATGCGTTCTGTACACTGGCTATTTCCGGGATCGTCTATGGCATTTTCAGGTATCGTTTGCAGCAGGTTTTGAAAATCGAGCGCATGCGGGTGAAAATTTCCAGCGACCTGCACGACGATGTTGGCACAATTCTTTCCGGATTGGCCATGCAATCGGAAATCCTGGAATTGAACGCCGAGGAAAAAAACAAGCCTAAACTCAAACGCATCAGCGAGTTGAGCCGAACCGCCATGTCGCACATGCGGGACACTGTTTGGGCAATTGACGCCCGCAAGGATAAACTCGAAAACCTGCTCGACCGCATGCGGGAGCACGCCGAAGAAACCCTCACGCCCAAAGACATTGCGTTTGATTTACAAATTGACCAATTGGCTTTGACCAAAAACATGCCCGCCCATATCCGGCAGAATCTCTACCTCATCTACAAAGAAGCGCTGACCAACATTGCCAAACATTCCAATGCCGATAAGGTCGCCGTCAAACTCCAGAAGTTTGGCAGCAACGGCTTGGAAATGAGCATCCACGACAACGGTGAAGTAAAGCAAAAAGACTACAAAACTACGGGGCTGGGCTTATCCAACATGCGCATGCGGGCGGAGCAGATCGGCGCTGCTTTCCATATAGACACTTCCAATGGCTTCCTGATTGTCGTTCAGGTTCAACGATTTGCCTAAGGGTAAGGTGTGCTTCGTTTCGCGGTCTTTAGGCCGCCTTAAATTTAATTCCTCGCTGGCGCGACGACGGTAACTGAGCGACTTGTACTGAGCGAAGTCGAAGTAAGTCGAAGTTCCGCCTCGCGTCTTCTATTATTCAGGCTGCTGGCGCTGAGGCTCCGCCTCGCGTCTTCTATTATTCGGGCTCTTGCCCGAACAAACGCCTATCCCTTCCACATCAACATGTGGATGCGCTGCTCCTCTGCCCGCCGCACCTTTGTAAGGTCAACAAGAAAATTAAATCCTTACAAAAAAACTTTGCGATGCTACACTTTCCAAAATTCACACGGATCAATAACTCCAGCGAAATTGATGTTTTTGCAAACTGCTATTTTCAATGCTCTGGCTTCAAGGTCAACCGGGATTATTTTGAAACCAACCAGGTTTTTGCCATTTATTATCAGGGGAATATGGTTGGCGGGTTTGTACTCGGCGCCGGTAAAACCCTGCGTACCCTGGAGGTTTTTGCAGGCAACGAACACCGCGACAACCTGTACCTGCAAGTACAGGAAGCACAGACCCACACCGAAATGTGCTGCTTCTGGATGGCCTCCGATATTCGCAAAAAAACCAGGCTCAATTTTTTCGTCTGGTTGTGTGTGGCTTACGCGTTGTGGGCTTGCGGCACACCGCAGTTGATTTTTGGCACCAACTCCGTTCGCTTAGCCGCCCTTTACAGCGCCACGCCAAAATGCCGCCTGCTGCACGCCGACTTCCTGAATCAAAAACACACCTTCATTTTCACAGGCCCCCGCAAGGACTGCCTGATTGGAGTAGCCCAAATTATGTACTACAAAATGAAGCGCCTGGTAAAAATTGCGGGCAAACGGAATAAGCCTTCCATCATGTTATCACCGAATATCACTTTCTAAACTTTAAAATAAATTACACAATGAACAACATTAATTTGTTGGGTCGGGCAATTAAAGCCCTGGCCCTGGCAGGATTTTGCTTCCTGTTTTCTACCAACGCCGGCGCCCAAAGCGCGGATACCACCCTCTACATTGCTTATGCCTACATGAAAGTAAAGCCTGGCAAGGAAGCCGAATACCTGAAAATGGAAAAAGCCTACAAAAAGCTTCACACCGCTGCGCAAAAGGCGGGGAATTTGGCCGACTGGGCGCTGGCGAGGATCGTATCGCCTTATGGCGCCAACTGTGAATACAACTATGTCGCAAGCAATGTATTAAGAGGCAGTGAGCAACTCGCCCGCTTTTACGAAGGCAGCCCCGGTGGCAATTGGCAATCCCTGCTGACGAAGGAAGAAATTGCCCTCGTCAACCGGACCGACGAAATCCGAACTTTAGTAAAACAAGAGGTCTGGTCCGTAGCAGACGGAATTTTTCCGGCCGACTGGAAAAAAGGTAAAGTGCTGGTCTTTAATTATTTCTCTTCCCCCGCCGATGCAACCCGCGCAGATCATGTGAAAGTGGAACAGGACATCTGGAAACCCATTCACGCGGCAAGGGTAAAGGATGGAAAAATGAAAGCCTGGATCCTCTACGAGATGGAGTTCCCCTTCGGCGCTGACATGCCTTACAACATGGCCACCGCAGATGTATATACCGATATGAAGGAATACCTGGCGCCCTGGTTTAACGATTATTTCAAAAAAGTCCATCCCGGAAAAGACATGGACCAATTGATCCAGCAAACCCAAGCGGTAACTACCCTCCGGAAAGGCGAAGTACGAATGATCCTGGATCGGCTGGACTGGAAGTAACTGATAAAATCACTAAAAAACAATCATGAAAAATCACGTTCAAACAGGTTTCGCCTGCTTATGCCTGGCAATTTTTCTGACCGCCTGCAATGGCAATGCCTCCCAGACTGCGGAAACACCGGAAGCAACAACGCTACAGCCCGCAGAAGGAAACGCCGTAGTGGCGTCCATTGTACCGGAAATTCCGGAAGCCATTAAGGTGCTTGCCGAGGATGTACTCGTTTTTACGGTTTACGCAGAAGGCGTTCAGATTTACGAATGCCAGACGAATGAAAAAGGGCAATTGGAATGGAAGTTTCTGGGTCCCGAAGCGGAATTGAGAGATGAAAAAGGCAATCCGATCGGCACGCACGGCAGCGGCCCTTTCTGGGAACTGGCGGCTGACGGCAGCAAAGTCGTGGGTGACCCCAAAATGGTCAAAAAAGACGGCGTCGAACGGGCTGACGACATCCCCTGGCTGTTGCTCGAAAACGTCAAATCCAATGGTTATGGTGTTCTACGCGGCGTAACCAAAATTCATCGGGTAAGCACCAAAGGCGGCAAGGCGCCTGCGGATGGCTGCGACAAAGCAAACGCTGGTAAAGTCGTTCGCGTGCCTTATACGGCTACCTACTATTTCTATGCCGGTAAGTAATTGAGTAATCACATTCATACTTTACTTCTGAGCGCAAGGTTTCTGCCTTGCGCTTTTTGTTTGCCTATGATTTAACACAATCCTTTACCAACAAAAAAAACAACTATCTTTGGAATTATCAAGCAATTACCCTCAATAGCTTTTCAAAACCAAACCATATAGCCATGAAAAAACTGTACTTTCTCTGTGTGTTCCTTTCTTTATTTACGCTCCCTTTTTGCCTGAATGCCCAAAATATTACCTGGGAAAAACTAAACGGGCCGTCTGGTACAACAGGTCAGGTCTATCAGGGGAAAGACGGTTTTCTTATCCTGAGGGCACAAAACGGACGCATATACCGCTCCAATAACGGCGGACAATCATGGGAGCAAATGCCCCCAATTCCACCGGGGTTTTCGTTTGTTGTCGGAGCGGACCAAAATTTATACGTTGGAGACAGCGACAAAATTCACCGGTCTTCGGATAATGGTTTAACCTGGGCTTTGTTGAGCGATAATATTGCCAATTACAGTGTTTTTGCATTGCCGGACGGTGAACTACTCGTTGGAACTTTTAACAATCAAATCAAACGTTCCGTGGACAATGGCCTTACCTGGCAGGTGGTAGCCAGCAACCTTCAAATCGGGCGGGAGTTTGCCTATAATCCCTATACCGGAGATGTCTATGCCTGGGATGACAATACCTCAACCGGGGAAACCGGCAAGGTATGGCGCTCCTCCGACCAGGGGCAAACCTGGCAAACCATTCTGGAAGACCTTGCATTAGACCCTTTTCAGGTCGCCTTTTCGCCCAATGGAGCCATTTTTATTAGCGCGGAAGAATACATCTGGAGGTCTTTGGACAACGGCGCCACCTGGGCAACCTTAGACGGTTTTAATTCACCTTTCGGAATATTCATTACGGTGACTTCTACCGGGCGATTGTTTGCTCATGATTGGGCCGCTACTTCCATTTACTCCGATGACAATGGCGATACCTGGTATCCATTAACCGATGAGGCAGGAAATTCTTTCACCTTTTTCAGCAGGAACCTGGAAGGCAGGATTTTTGCCCAGCGCGTTGCCGGCAGTGTATATGTTACGGAAGACGATGGGGCAAACTGGCAGTTTGCAGCCAATAATATCCTGAATTCCAGCATCAGAGAAGTCGGACACTTAGATGCCGAACGAATTTTAGCTTTTACCCGCGACGGGTTGTTTTACAGCAATGACGGCGGCGCCTCCTGGGAATTGACTTGGGATAAAATCATTAGTGAAAATGTGTATACAACACCCGATTATATGCAGCCGGCAGCGCCCGATGGAAGCTGGTACCTCTGGGATGGCAACGAGCATATCGTCAGATTGACAAATGAAGGACAAACACACGAATTTCTACAGGTTCCGGGGTTGGCAGGGCCCGGTTCTTTCAAAGGCTTGTGGTGTAGTCTGGTTTCACCGCTGGTTTTTTGCTCCACGCAGACCGGATTTTACAGTTCGGCCAATGAAGGACAAACCTGGACGCTGCAATCAGCTGCTTTTATCCCGTTGTCCGTGATTATTTTACCCGATGGCAACCTGTTGACGTTTGATACGGAGGCCGTTTACAGATCCACTGACAATGGCCAAAACTGGGCGATCATCTCAGACCTTGGTTTTTGGAATGCACGGGCATACACGGGGTCAAACGGCTTGCTTTACGGCACAAAATTTGAGCCGTCCGTATTTGTTTCCCCTGATGGCGGACTTACCTGGGATTCAATTGGCATTGACAGTGAAGCCCCGGTTTTAGACCTCGCTGTGAATAATCAGGGACATATTTTTTTATACGATTTTACTGAAAATATAATACGGCGCTCCGTAGACGGCGGGCTTACGTTCAACCTCATTCAAGGGCCCGGCAACGTTACCTATTATTATTCCGGGAACGCCATGAGTATAGACGCTTCCCAACATTTATACCTGACTTTGGAAGGAGGGGGCCTCTATCGCTCTACCGAACCAACCTCCTCGCTCAAACTGCTCACTGGCAGTGTTTGGAGCGATGTGGATTTGGACTGCGCTTATCTCCAACCAGACACCCTGATGTCCGGCCGGTTGGTCAAATTGAGTGGCGCCAATGAAACTTCCTATGGGTATTCAAATGCATTAGGTAATTACCTTGCGCCGGTAGCCAGTGGCAATTACCAGATTTCGGTGGTACAGCCCAACGATTATTGGCTGTCCTGCAATGCGGCAATTCTTGTTCCCAACGATAACCAGACCGGCATCGTAGAATCCGTTGACATTGGACTTCGCGTACTCATGTTATGCCCGTTGGCAACCGTGTCGGTCAGCGCGCCATTCCTGCGTCGCTGCTTTGAAAGTACCGTGTATGTGCGTTATGAAAACCAGGGAACCCTACCTGCTCCCGATGCTTATCTGACCTTAACCTTAGACGATTTGCTGGAATTTAACGGGGCTTCCCTGCCTGTAGCCGCTCAAAACGGAAATACCTATACCTTCCTGATCGGCGACTTAGCGGTTGGCGCTTCCGGTGTTTTCACCATCACCGTAACGCCTTACTGCGATGCGGCGCTGGGTTTTACCCATTGCATCGAAGCGCATATTTTCCCCGACGAACTTTGCCCCGAACCGAATACACCGCACATCGTAACGAATGCCACCTGCCTGGGCGATTCTGTTTTGTTCCGCATAGACAACATCGGAGCTATGGACATGACCAGTCCTCTTTCCTGGTTTGTGACCTATCCGAATGATGCGACTTTGCCCGTTTTTGCAACCGTAGCGGAAGGAATGTTTTTACTGGATGCCGGAGCGACCTTCACCACAATCCTTGAATCCGGTTTTGGCGGATTTGACTTTTATGCCCAGCAAGTGCCCGAATACCCGTTCAACGTCCTTTCTAAAACTGCGGTACGGGACTGCGCTGCTTCGCCCGGTGGAGATCAGCTCAACGTCTTCAGCGACGACGAGGAAGGGCCTTTTACCGACATCCTTTGCCTACCCAATATCGGCGCCTTCGACCCCAATGACAAGCAAGGTTCGCCCGCCGGTCTTACCGAAAATGGCTACATCGAACGCGGGCAAATGCTCACGTACCTCATCCGTTTTCAAAATACCGGCACCGACACCGCCATGAACGTCAGCATCCGCGACACCCTGCCCGAAGCCCTGGATCCTGCTTCAGTCAAATTGCTGAACGCCAGCCATGAGTGCGAGTTGCGCATGATGCCTAATGGCTCGCTGTTGTTCGTTTTCGAGCGCATTATGTTGCCCGATTCCAATATCAACGAAGCGGCTTCTCATGGTTTTGTCCAGTTTTCTGTACAACAGAAGCCGGATATACCCACAGGAATGGTCATTCAAAACAAGGCAGGCATTTATTTTGATTTCAACGCACCGGTCATCACCAACCAGACCCTGCATACGGTAGGCATCCCTGTGATCACCAATATCAAGGAACCGGCATCGCAAGGGCGGCAAACAATTGTGCGGGCCATGCCCAATCCGTTCACGGAGTCTTTTACCATAACCTTGTTGCACGCAATCCCTGACCAGGAGCTGCGCGTGTTGTTAATGGACAATCATGGTAAAATGATATCGGAGCAAGCTTTCAACGATCGGTCGGTCAATATTCCAAGAGGCAACCTGCCACAGGGTGTTTATCATTTTTTAGTTGTGAATGGGAATGGGAAACGGATAGGAAATGGAACGGTTGTGGCGCAATAAGAACCATAACAGGTGTGTCTATTTAGCCGGTGTCTGAGCTTTATATTCCAGGAGCATACTTTATTTTTGGACGATAAAGACAGACACTAATCAAAAGAAGAAACTACTTTTAGCAGATGAAATTCCAACAAATGAGCAAAGCAATCCTGGTGCTACTCCTGCTTTCCACTGCAATGGGGGTCAACAGCCAAACCCTTTACACCAAAACTTTTGGAGATTCCAAAGGCCAACCGCTCATCTACCTCCACGGTGGCCCGGGCTACAATTGCGTTAGTTTTGAAGCTACGACGGCACAAAAACTCGCCGACGAAGGTTTTTTTGTCGTGGTTTATGACCGGCGTGGAGAAGGCAGATCCCTGGACAAACAGGCGAAATTTACGTTTCAGCAAACCTTCGACGATCTGAATGGCCTTTACAAAAAATTGGGTCTTAAAAAAGCCACCCTGATCGGGCATAGTTTTGGCGGGATTGTGGCGACTTTATACGCCAGACAATATCCGAAAAATGTGCGTGGGATTGTGCTTACGGGAGCGCCGATATCCTTGCAGGAAACGTTTAAAACCATTTTGAAAACGACAAAAAGCATTTATCAAACCAAAAAAGACAGCTTCAACCTCAATTACATTACCATACTGGAAAAGATGGATACCGCCTCTCTCGAATACAGCACCTACTGTTTTGCGCATGCCATGCAAAATCGTTTCTATTCCCCAAAACAGCCCACGGAAGCGGCCAAAAATATATATGCCCAGTTTAGAACCGATACCTTGCTGATGAAATATGCTTCACAAATGACCGTCCAGCCGCCGCAAGATTTTTGGAAAAACGAACACTACACCACCCTTGATCTGACCCTTGATCTGAAAAAATTAAAAGCTAAAAAAATGAAAATTTATGGTCTGTATGGCAAAGACGACGGGCTTTATGCGCCCGAACAGGTCGTGGCGCTACAAAGCCTGATCGGCAACGAAAACCTCAAATATTTTGACCATTGCTCTCATAATGCCTTTATTGATCAGCAAGCTCAATTTATTGAAGCTTTGAAAACCTGGATAAAATGAAAAAAATAAGATCATTGCAGTTGTTGCGCTGCTTTACCTGTTATCAGGTTGTTCTTTCTACAACGGGCTCTATATTTACAAACGGATCCGCTCTTGTGTGACGGCGCATTTCTCCATTTAATGATGCTGGAGGAGGAACTGGACAACCATATTTATGGAATTAAAATTGAGTAATATGATACCGCGTTTTGTTGTCCTGCTGGCGCGAGGCTCCGGCCTCGTGTCTACTATTTTTCGGGCTATTGCCCGAAGGTTGCAAACACGAACAACAACCTTAGTCTGCTTATGCATAGCCATGCTAAGTTCTTCCTTGTCCGCCCAAAACACCCCCCCCCTCCGCATCGGCGTAGCCGGCCTCACCCACACCCACGTACACTGGATTTTCAACAGCGTCAAAAACGGGGACATTGAAATCGCAGGCATTGCAGAACCCAACCGGGAATTGGCCGAGCGCTATGCCGACCAATACAACTATCCTAAAAACCGGATTTACAAAACCCTGGAAGAGCTGATCGCAGCAGAAAAACCGGAAGCGGTGGCGGCGTTTAATTCCATTTACGAACACCTGGAAGTGGTGGAAATCTGCGCGCCCAAAGGCATCCACGTAATGGTGGAAAAACCATTGGCAGTCAGCCTGAAACACGCCCGAAAAATGGAGCAATTGGCCAACCGGCACGGCATTTTCCTGCTCACAAATTACGAAACGACCTGGTACCCCACGGTGCATCACGCCCGGCAGTTGATGCTGGATTCTTCCGCCATCGGGCCAATCCGGAAAATTGTGGTCCACGACGGGCATCAAGGCCCGAAAGAAATCGGCGTGAACAAAGAATTTTTGGACTGGCTCACCGACCCCATCCAAAACGGCGCCGGCGCGCTCACCGATTTTGGCTGCTACGGCGCCGACCTGTCCACCTGGCTGATGAACGGCCAAAAACCGGTGTCGGTAATGGCGGTCACCCAGCAAATCAAACCCGATATCTACCCCAAGGTGGACGACGAAGCCACCATCGTACTCACCTATCCCGAATCTCAAACCATCATTCAGGCTTCCTGGAACT
The DNA here is from genome assembly GCA_046153985.1 of Saprospiraceae bacterium. Lineage (GTDB taxonomy): Bacteria > Bacteroidota > Bacteroidia > Chitinophagales > Saprospiraceae > JABWAJ01. Next base: position 2,022 of record JBJXFD010000565.1, on the reverse strand, counting down.
GGCCGTTTTCCCGAAAAGATATGGAAATCTACTGCCGCAGCGGCCTCATCACCGCCAAAGACCGGAACAACCTGAGCTACCGCTTTCAGGAAAAAAATAAAGAAACCGAGGTCACGCTTCCGGAGCGAAAACCGCCATTTCAGGATCCGTTTTCTTTTTTCAAAGCAGTCGTCAGGAAAGAAATTAAGCTTGACGACAACGACCTGTCGGCATTGCCGCTGAATGTGACGGTGATGGAAATTTTGGATGCGGCGAAGCGGAGTGCGAAAAGTGGGAAGCGGATTAAGCTTTAGGGGTGGTATAAAATACTATTTTTGCTCCAAAACATCCACCACCATGCCGATCGCACGCCCTTCCATCCAACACCCGGAACTTTACGCGCTTTTTGAATACCGGCTGGATATTCCAGACAGCGTACTGAGCCCGATCCTCGCCTTGCCCCGCGAATCCCTTCATGCTGATCTGGAGGTGTTAATTCGGTATGCGATGGAGATGGACACCGAACCCTTGGAAGAAACCGATGATCCCTGGTTTTTCTTTCATGCTCTGATGTTGTTGGGTGAATTGCGGGCGGAAGAGAGCTTGCCTTTAGTGCTGGAAGTCCTGCGATTACCAGATGAGGTACTGGGATTTTGGTTTGGCGATATGATCCTGGAAGAATTCTGGGCCATCCTGCTCTGGTGCGGGCTAAACCGAACATCTGACCTCGTGGAATTCAGCAAAGACCAGGCTGTACCGGACGATTTTATGCGCGGATTGGCGGTTGAGGTGCTGGAACAAATTGCCTTCCATTTCCCCGAACGCCGGGACGAAATAGTGAAAACGCTCGGAGATCTGCTGTCGTATTTCCATGATTTGGAAACATTTATTGAAAAGGATTTCAATCCTGCTACGTCGGTAACAGATGCTCTGGCCGATCTGGAAGCAAGAGCCTATTTACCGGCCATTGAAGCATTGTATAAAAAAGGCCGGGTGGACGAATTTGTTCGGGGCGACTGGGAATTGTATTTGGCTGAATTCGGCGATGTCTATGATTCGAAGCGCCCGCTTTGGGAAACCTATCGGGAGTGGTTGGATACGCGGGGAGAAGATTGGCGCAGCATGATCGAACAAAATAAACAATATGCGCTTGAAGCCGAAAAGCGTCGTTTAGAGGAGGGATTGAATCAATGGAGCTTGGAACAAGATCACCTTGCGCGCGAACAGCAAAACACCCGCTTGCAAAAAAATGTGCCTGTCAGGGATGGCCCAAAAATTGGCAGAAACGAACCTTGCCCTTGTGGCTCCGGGAAAAAGTATAAAAAATGTTGTGGCACGCTGGCGTAGACACAGTCTACTCTCGTGTACGAAGGTGCTCAGATTTGACAAGCCACAGATAAATGACCCTTACTTTGTGTTAAAAATTGAAGAAAATTACCCTTATTTTGTGCAAAATGCTTTTGCCAGGCATCAATTTGGCACTTAAAATGATGAACTTAACCACAACTTAGTCATCACATCAAGAATTTCCAAAACCGCATCTTCCATTCAACACAATCTTATCACCACCATATCCCTCATTCACTATGAAAAAACTCCTTCAATTTTTGACGCTCCTGTCTTTAATCATGGCGTTTGCGTGCAGCAATGCAAAACAAGACAACGGATCAGCCTTAAGCTTAATGGAAACGGAAATGGATCAGTCTGGCAATGAAAGGAGCCGACAAGATCCGCCGCCGCCACCACAGCCAGAAGAAGAATCCCAAAACTCATCAGAGCCTGTCGAGCGCAAAATCATCAAAGAAGGATCCATTACCTTTGAAACCGATGACCTTCTGGCAACCCGCCAGCTCATCCTAACCGCAGTGGCAGAAAGCGGCGGCTATCTGGCGCAGGACAACGCCTACAACGAATACGACAGAATCCAGCACCAGCTCGTGCTGCGGATTCCGGCGGGTAAATTCGATACGCTCCTCAACAAAATTTCGGCCAGCGCCAAAAAACTCGACAGCAAAAACATCAGCGCCCAGGATGTTACTGAGG
>JBJXFD010000152.1:0-3487 GCA_046153985.1 Saprospiraceae bacterium | reverse complement strand
GCTTTGGTGTAGGTGATGGGTTTGCCGTACTTTTGCGGAAACTCGAGGCTGCCTTTCTGGATGATGTGGGCCACGGGATTGATGTCGTTGCCGAAGCTGCGGCAGCCGAGGCGGGCCGCTTCCAACGGGATGGCGCCGCCGCCGGCAAAGGGGTCGAATACCTTGGGCATTTTGTCCAAAAAAGCTTCGATAGACTGGTGCAGGGCAGTTTCCTTGGCGCGGATGGCGTCGGTGGGCTGGTGGCGGTCGGGGGTGCTGTACAGGGCTTCTTCTGCGGCTTTGATAGCCTGGTCATGTTGCTCGAAGTCGGCGATCAGTTCGGCGCCGCTGTGGTTGTCGCGGGCGGCATTATGGGCCACCCAGATCAGTTTCCGGGCTTTGCCGATGATGGTTTCGTTGTTTTTGTTGTCCCATTTGATGAGGCTGGAGTCGGCGAGTTGTTTGCCGGACGCCGGTTTTGGGGCGTGTTTCAGCAAGTGCTCCTGCATCGGCGGCGAAAACATGCCGATGAACATTTGCAGGCGGTTGCGGAGGTTGTCCTCCATGGGGTCGTAGATGCGCGTCCAGGGGATATCGGCGTAGGGTTTGTAGAAATCCGGGTTGTTGTTGGCTTTCCCCAGCAGCAGTTCGACGGCTTCCTGAAAAGCGGGCGGGCAATGCTCGTCGAGCGGGTCGGGCACGAGGCTGGCGAAGACCACTGCCCTGCAAACCGGCAGCGGGCGGCGCGCCTACCACAGGTGGAGGGTAGAGATGTGGCCGTGCCGGATGGACTTATCGCGCACGCTTTCTGAGGATATTTCCTTGATCGGCATGGCGACTTCTATGAGTTTTTTTGGTTGCGTCATGGCAGTATTTCTTCGATTCCTTTTTTTCGTAAACTTAATTAATTTTAGATTTCCACTCCTTCATGGGCAAAAAGTACTGCACACCTTTAGATCGCTGTTCAAAAATTAGTGCCTTAGCCGGGTTTTGGATGCGGTAGAGCTCGGGAGTGCTCTTGCAATTTACTACAATGTACAACCAGGCCGCATTGCCCAACTGGCCCAAGCGGTTCATTTCATTTTCGCTGAGCATGACGCTCCCGTCCGATCCGCTGCGGCCTTTCACTTCGAGGTATCGTTTTAAGCCTTCTGCGCTGATGCTGCGAATATCGTAGCCTTCATTGTTGGCGCTAACATCGGCTGGCGTCCACCCAACGCTGATTTCGTAATCCATGGCTACTTTCATGGCAATGGCCTCAGCCTCATCATCCCGGCTCATGCCGTAGTGGCCCTGATATTCTACCTGCGTTAACGGGATTACATAAGCGCAGCCCAGGATTTCAGGCGCTTTGGGATTCAATTGCACCATGCGTTCCAGGCTTTCCAAGCGGCTTTCTTTTTTATGGATCAGCCCGGTAATTCTTTCCTGTTTCTTCATCATCTTCTCGTTCACCTTCGTGTCGCCCAGCAAAATTTTACCCTGAAGCTCCTGAATTTGCACCTGCAAGTCTGTAATCACTTGCTGAAAAGCAGATTCGAGGTAGGATTTGCGGTCGGCAGCATCCTTTTCTACGTGGTTACGGGTATCTTCAAATTGTTGCAGCGTAATATTTCCAAAACTCCACTCCACAACTTCGTCATGGCGGATGGCGGCAGGCGGTTCAATGGGCTTGGTGAACTGAGTAGGCGGATGCAGGTCAATAAACTTGGCTGGTGAAGTGAGTTGGAATTGGCCGTCTTTTGTTTGGCACACTATCACCAAGCGTTCATCGGCAACACTGTCGTCTTTTTTGCTTTCCCGGTTGTCAACGATCTGCGACTTCACAAAGAAAGCGAAATAAGCTTCTTTGTCGTCCGGAGAGATGAGCACGGTGCCTTTAAGCATGTCTTCCCGGTATTTATGTCTGACCACTTTGACAAGGCTATCGAATATCGGGTTTCCGGGATTGATGTAGTGGACTTTTCCAAGGTCACCTATATGCTGGTATTCGAGAAAGACTTGTTTGTCGAAGCAGAATTGAATCTGGCGAATGACATCGGCAAAGATGTTGTAGTCGGTTTTAAGCGTTTGAGCCACTTCATCCGGCAGTTTGTCAATGCAAAAAATGGATGGCCGCAACTCCGTGAATGCGCCGCCGATTTGTTTGAACGCTTTTTCAAAGAACAACCGGACATAGATGGGCTGGAGCCTTTTTTCGTCAGAGTTTTCCTTCAAATCCGGGCGTCTTTAAAATCAACGGTGCTGTGAGCCAGTTTGTCCTTCTGCTCCTGAATCTTTTGTTCGAATTTGATTTGTAATTGTGCGTCGTCCTGCGCCAGGAACTCATCCAACGCCGTTACTTTGCCATTAAAAACAGAATTGATGATGGCGTCGAGGTTTATATTCTCCAATACATCCTGAATCACGTCGTACACCCGGTCATCGCCGATGCCTTTTCGGATGATGTCCAATTTGGTAAGCAATCTTTCCAGGACTTTGCCTTCTTTGGTATTGCTGGCAACCATGTTAAAAACCAGCACATCCTGCTTCTGGCCATAGCGGTGAATGCGCCCCATCCTTTGCTCTAAGCGGTTGGGATTCCAGGGAATATCCCAGTTGATCAATAAGCGGCAGAACTGTAAATTGATGCCTTCGCCGGCGGCATCTGTGGCGATTAAAAGTTGCGTTTCGGGTCGTGCGAAATCCCATTGCGCCTGCCTGCGTTCGTCCACTAATTTACCGCCGTGAATGGTTGCGACCTTGTAGCCGCCGCTTTTGGTGAGGCGTTCTTCAAGGTACAATAAGGTATCCTTGTGCTCGGTGAATATGACCAATTTTTCGCCTTTATCGAGTACGCCATTGGACTTGAGTAATAGTTGCAATTCCTGAAATTTCTTTTCCTCTTGCTGGCGATTGTACAGCGTTTGCGCCAATTCAAATAGTTTCTTCACTTCACCGGCTTCCTGCTGTATTTCCTGTAAGCTCCTGGCGGTTGTGAACAACCTGAATTTGCGCGGATCCGAAAGAATATTTTCTAAGGCATCCCTTTCGTCGTCTTCCAGTTCTTCAAAATCTTCAATGTTTTCTACATCAAAGCCTTCCAATTTATGTCGTTGGCTCCACAGGTTGGGGTTTTTATTGACCTCATCTACGATCCCCTGCAGTGCTTTCCACCGCCGTTCCAGGGTATTCCGGATGGCAAAGATGGAACTGACGAGCCTGCGCTGCATGACCGTTAGTGCCAGTGAAACATGGATGTTCTTCGATTCTGAAGCTTCTTCTTTTCTTTTGGAGAGGTATTTTGTAACAGCATCGTATAATTCTTTTTCTTCCGGGGTAAGCTCATAGGCGACTGTTTTCGTGTACCGGTCTTTGTACAAAGGTTTGCCTTCCCAATCCTTCATGTCCTCTTTCAGCCTGCGGATGAAAAACTTATTGATGCCATTATGCTCTAATTCTTTGATCCGGGTAGAGGCAATTTCATCCGTAGCAAAAATGTCTTCATCCAAAAGCTGCAAGAGCTTTT
>JBJXFD010000532.1:0-17857 GCA_046153985.1 Saprospiraceae bacterium | reverse complement strand
TTCCTCACACGTTTGCAGGTGGAGGCCGTCTTCATCTTTGAACAGGGAACAAGCGGAAGCAGAGGCACTGAGGGTGATGCCTACGGCAATTGCTTGTAACAGGGACTTGGAAACTTTCATGGTGATGTAGTTTGAAGGTTAGAAAAGAGCTGCAATTTTCTGTTAAGACGGGGTTGTTTCCCGATTGGGTTGGTATAATCTTATATTTTTGGTTTTCAATTACTCAAAACCAATTGTCATGAAACAAATCGCGCTCTTTTCGATCACGCCTACAAGCCAGATTCCGTTCTGGTCAATCCAAATAGCATAACGTCTATATAATCGCCGCCGCCTTTGCGCATTTCCGAGCGCAGGTCGCCTTCGCGGCGAAACCCGCATTTGCGCGCGATGCGGTGCATGTCGTAGTTCTCCATAGAGGTGGGCAGCGATAGTTTTTCAATAAAAAGCTGGGTGAACGCAAACCGGATGACGGCCTGGAGCGCTTCGGTCATCATGCCTTTGCCCTGGAAAGACTGATCGAGGAAAAAACTCAGTTCGGCGCGGGGAATACCCCAATCTATGTTAGTCAATTGAACCTGGCCGATGAGTTGGGCGCTGCGGTTTTCCCAAATTCCAAAACAATATTCCTGCTGGAGCAACCAGGCTGCCATTTTTTGCCGCACGTATTGCTCGGCGGTTTCTTTATCCGGCGTTGCATGCAACACATGGGAAAAATAATCGGACAAATAGCTGCGGTTGTTGTCCACCAATTCGTATAAAGCCGCGCCGTCGCCTTCGCGAAAGCGGCGCACTACTGCCCGTGCTGTGAGCAGGGCTGTTTCTGCCGGGAAAAGTTCGTGTCGCATAGATTAAAAGATCATGTATTAGTCATTCGTATTTTGGTTGATGAGATTGGTAACTAGCAGGTCTACATCTGTCCAAACGGTTTGATCCGTTATGTGGGTTTTTTCCTGAAGCTGGTTCCGCAGCCAGATACTATTGTTGAAGGCATTTTGAAGCTTATCCTTTAAATAGACAAAATCATTTTGTCTTGCTTTTTCGTAAACAGGGTAATGTTTTTTCAATTCTGAAATAAGTTCTTTTCCATCTTTGAATGATCGGGACGTTCGGATGAAATGTAGTAAATACCATACTTCAAAAGCAATTGCTGAAAAAGCAATAGAATAATTTTCTGCCAATGCTTTGTCGTATGCTTTTTTTCGATGAGCCTCATTGTCATGGTCGAATACAACCCAAATCTGATCGTATGCGTTATTCTCCTTGACTGCTTTCCCTGCTAATTGTATTGCTTCTTCTACCAAGTGTTCAGCTGCCGGATGTTTTGCGACTGCAACTTTGACCGTTAAAGCAGATAATATTTGTTGGTACTCCTCTGCTTCTTTGATTGCCTGAAAATAGTTCTTTTCCGTCTCTCCTTCGCAAAGAATTAAGATACGGCTTCTGACCTTTCTTTCTTTGCGTTTATCCCTTTTCATCCCCAACGTAGCCCAGTTCAAATTCAAGTGATTTAATAGAAGGAATCCCGCCAATTCGCCCTGACAAATACCACTTTTCATAAGGAGCTCCTTTAGGAATTCCTGACATGTCAGCTAAAGAAAATAATTCAGAAGAGCCGGTCTTGTCTTTCTCAACAATCCATATCTGATCCCGCCTCAAATCAGTTTGAGTTAGAAGGTTTGTATCGTGGGTAGCTACAATTAATTGTGCTCCTTTGGTATTTATTTTTGGATCGTGAAATAATTGTAACAAGTATGAGCTGATCAACGGATGCAGGCTTTGTTCAAATTCATCAATGATGACCGTTTGCCCATTCATCAATCCTTGAAGAATTAAGCCGCCTATTGCAAACAATTTCTGTGTTCCGGTTGATTCTTCATTAAAGTCGCGGTCAATGCTGCCTGTTTTTACCTGTGAATCATCGTATAAACTATGTTTTACAGTGATCTCATATTCATCAAAAGGTAATGTTTTCTCAATCTCAATTTCTTCAATACCCGTATCAAAACTATTTAAAAGCGCTTTAAATTGCTTTGTAAAAGTATGGTTACGCCCTGCTTTATGCAAAGTACTCGCAATCTCATTTGTATAATAACTCCTGGCTGAGAATATATGCTTTCTCTTTGAAAATTCGGAAGCAGAAAGTGTATTCAAATTTCTGGAAAAAAAAGAATAAACCTCTTTCAATTGTGGGATGTTATTCAAAGCCGCCTTAGCTATAAATAATTGATTTTCATTCGTTAGTTTAGAAACTATTACTTTTTGGCCTTTCAGATAATCGCCAAAATCATACTCTTGACCTATACGTTTGAATAATTTGGATTCACGACCTTCCGGGTAGAAGAAAAGCTTTTCCTCAAGCACTTTATGGGCCAATAGAGAGAATTCATAGGAATAGCGAATCCCTTTGATAAGAAAGTTTATTCCAAAAACTACAGGAGCCTGGGATGTTCTGGAATTAAATGCAAAAGGATCATATTCTTTGAAGCTTTCATTCGGATCAAGTTCAGAAGAATGAACTATTAGGTTCCGCATTGCATCAATAGCGCGAACCAGATTACTTTTACCCGAAGCGTTAGCACCGTATACCACTCCTGCCTTAAGCAAAGTGTACTTATCGTTGATTCTTTTGCTATTGCTAAAAATCTCATTTTTACCATCATCAGGGATCATGGTAAAAGTTTGTCTATCCCGAAAAGATCGGTAGTTTTCTACACTAAAATCGAGTAACATGCCGATTTAGTTGCGTTATTGAAGAAATATCGTCAAATGTACATTTTAAAACGATAGTTTTCAATAAAAGTTTTGAATCTTGTTTAGCCATAGCAAGTTTATACCTCAAGAGACCTCTTTAGAATAATCAAACCATCGAAAAATCAAAAACTCGCATTAGCTTGCGCAAAAAACAACACCCTGCCCATTTTATGATGCAAAGTCCGGACACCACCCAAAATGAGCGATTCCTGTTGGCTGCCATCCTGCTTGTTGGCGCCCTGCTCCGTTTTTGGAACTTTGCAGACATGCCCCTGATGCACGACGAACTGAGCGCTTTTTACCGGCTTCAGTTCGGTTCGTTCTCTGAATTGGTGGAAAAAGGCATAAAACCAGATGGCCACCCGGCGGGCATTCAGGTGTTTATGTACTATTGGACAGGGCTGTTCGGCCATTCAGACTTCGTGCTCAAAATCCCTTTTTTGTTGTTTGGAACCGGCGCAATTTACCTCGCTTATGCGGTTGCCAAAAAATGGTTTAGCAACACCGCCGGACTGTTTGTCGCAGCATCAGTAGCCAGTTTGCAGTTCCCGGTGATGTACAGTCAGATCGCCCGGCCATACAGCAGTGGCCTTTTTTTTAGCTTGTGGATGGTGTTGTGTTGGACCAATTTTTTGTTTGGAAACCAGGAAAAAAGCAAGGGCAATTTAGCAGGCTTCATAGTGGCAGCAGCCCTTTGTTGCTACAACCACCATTTTAGCCTGCTTTTTGCAGCGATGGTGGGCGTTACGGGGTTGTTTTTTCTTAAAAAAGAGCAAGTTAAACCCTACCTGCTTTCGGGGGTGCTGATTTTAATCTTGTACCTGCCGCACCTGCCCATTTTTTATGCACAACTTCAACTCAAAGGTTTGGCATGGCTGGGGAAGCAGGAAAACACTTTTTTTCTGGAGCATGTAGCCTTCATTTTTCACCACAGCCTGGTGGTTTACTTGTTGATGGTCATTTTGTTTTTGTTGGGAATAATCAGTGCCAAAGGAGCGATCATGCGGGTTTACAAATTCCAAATCATTGCTCTGATCTGGTTTCTGCTTCCCATCGCCATCGGCTTTTCCTATTCTCACTGGGTGAAGCCTGTATTGCAGCATCCGGTTTTGATTTTTTCTTTCCCTTTTTTGCTTTTCCTCGTGTTTTCGGTTCACCGGCCCGCGCCTGTAAAACTCAAAACCATCGGAATCACAGCCGTTATCTTGCTGGTGAATATCGCCACTTTGGTCTGGACTCGGGACCACTATACGGTATTTTATAAACAACCATTCAAACAATTTGCCATACACACCCAGGCTTTTTTGAAAAACCGGCAGCCTGGGGAAGTCGCCGTCGTTTTTAATGACAATCCCAAATACATCAACCACTATTTCAGCCCGATGAATCCTGGTCTGGACTACCTTTCCCTGTTCAATGGCGGTATCAGTGCTGTTCAGTTCAGGGATACCATTGCCAGTCTGAACAGCGACTACTTGGTCGCGGGCAATGTGCCGCCGGACTTCCTGCCCATCATCAGGGAATTTTATCCGATTACCTGTTTTCAGGATTTCGGATTTACATACGAGTATTATATTTTTTCCAAAAACAAAGGAGACCGCAACCTCGAAAACGAGTATTTTTACAGCGAACCGGATTTCAGTCAGGCCGCCACCCCATATTGGACCTACAATCCGGCCTTCGTTGGAAAGGCGCCTGCAACAGGCGCTTATTTCGCGATGGACAGCACGCTGGAGTGGGGCCCAACCTTGAGCGTGCTGCTTACCTCCGTCACGCGTTCAAGGCACGATTTTGTAGAGATTAGTTTGGAAATGCAAGGCGGATGCGATCCTTGTGGCGTATTGGTTTGTGAGGTTGTGGTGGATGGCAAAATCATCAACTGGGCCGGGGTGGTTCCCAAGATGGATGCGTCGCTGCCAATGGATAGCTGGCAAAGAAATTACTATGCGATGCGCCTTACGCACCTTTTTAAAAAAAGAAGCGCCATGGAAAACGCGACCCTGAAAGTTTACTATTGGAACCGGGAAAAAGAAAAGGTTTTTATTAAAAATATCAGTGTTCGGGTAACTGAAGGTAATCATCGGGTTTATGGGCTTTTTGAAGGATTGTAGGGACCGGGTGACTTCCAGGGCACAAATTTTCTTATTTGTTAGGAGATTCACTTGAGTTTCATTAAATTTGTAGATTAGAAGTTCAATTTCTAATTTGCAAGAAATGATTCCACGTGTTCTAAGTTCCCAAATCATTGAAGCGGCAGAAAAAATGCCTGTGATAGCCGTGACAGGTCCCCGGCAAAGCGGCAAGTCCACACTTGTAAAGCAACAGTTTCCTCAACACGTTTACATCAATCTGGAAGACATCGAACAACGCAAATTTGCCCTGGATGATCCTAAGGGGTTTCTGCAAAATCTGGGTAGAAAAGCAATTATTGACGAAGTACAAAACGCACCTGATTTACTTTCTTATATCCAGGTAGGGGTTGACAAAGAAAAAGTGCCGGGGCAATTCATTATATCAGGTTCGCAAAACCTGCTGCTCATGGAAAGCATTTCTCAAAGTCTTGCAGGCCGGGTAGCAATATTTAACCTGCTTCCTTTTTCGCTGGAGGAACTACAAGATACCCCATTTGCCCTTCCCAACTATGAAGATTATATCCTCAAAGGCTTCTATCCCCGCATTTACGACTTTGACCTTAACCCCACGAACTGGCTGCTCGATTACATTCAAACTTATGTAGAACGGGATCTTCGGCAAATTTTGAATGTCAGTGACCTGGGCGCTTTCAGGCAGTTTCTTGAAATTTGCGCCGGACGTATTGGACAATTAGTCAATTTTTCTGAGATAGGTAACATCATCGGGGTCACGTATCATACCATAAGCAAATGGCTTAGCGTGCTGCAAACAAGTTTTATAATCTACACGCTTAGACCCTATTACCAAAATTTCAATAAGCGCATCGTCAAAACACCAAAGCTTTACTTTTATGATACGGGGCTTGCCTGTGCCTTGCTAAACCTTCGAACGAAGGAAGACCTCAATCGCCATTTTGCAAAAGGCGCTTTATTTGAAAATTTTGTCATCAATGAAATTTTGAAAAACCGTCTCAACAGGAACCTGCCTCCCAAGCATTATTTCTGGAATGCTGCCGGCGCACATGAAATTGATCTGCTGCTTGATCAGGGGGGCAGGCTTTTTCCTATTGAAATTAAATCAGGAAGAACCATCGCGTCAAATTTTTTTGATGGTTTAAAATATTTTCAAACGCTGGCAGGGGCTTTGCCGGAGGAAAGCTTTTTAGTTTATGGCGGGGATGAGGTGCAACAGAGAAGCCTGGCACAAGTGCTTAGCTGGAAAAACCTGAATCATATTCCGCTTTGACTTTGAAGACGGGCACGAATTAGGGCTATTTTTGTTTAATTTTGCGCCTTGTCAGGGTTGTGTTTACGTTTAAACAACCCAATGCACCAGTCCCAAATTTGAAAATCATCTATCCCTATGTTCAGGTACCTATGCGCTGTTGCGGCGCTTTTGCTCTTTACCGCCATGTCTGCACAAGATAGCATCCAGTATTACAGCTTAGAACGAGCCATAAACTTGTCGAATCGCCTGCTGGAAGCCGTCCGGACGACCAGCAAGGTGGCCGGAATCACGGCTGGCGTGGCCAAGCCCGAATGCATCTTGTGGGAGGCCGGATACGGGTATGCAGATGTCGAAAAACGCATCCCCATGGATCCGTCGAAGAAGTTCCGGATCGCGAGCTTGTCCAAAGTGCTGACGGCGGCGGGCCTTGCACGGCTGTATCAGGAAGATCGGATTGATTTGGACACCTCAATTATGAAATACCTGCCCGATTTGCCCCCGGCTTTTGCAGGCGTCACGGCCCGGCAATTGGCAGGCCATACTTCCGGCGTTCGGCATTATATTGACTCGGATTTTTCAAAAACCCTGATTGATTTCAGAAGCTACCCGACCATCCGGGATGCGCTGCCCATCTTCATCCGCGACCCGCTGGCTTTTGCACCGGGTACGAATTTCCAGTACAGCACGTTTGGGTTCACTTTGCTGAGTGCCGTGATGGAAGTTGCCGGAGGTCAAAATTTCCTGACGATGATGCAAAAGGAGGTTTTTACCCCGCTGGGCATGTACAATACCATCCCCAACCACCCTGACAGCAACATCACCAATATGACCCTGACATACCAGCTCAACAAAAAAGGGAATCTCGAACCAGTGAAAAACTCCCGCCCTTCTTATAAGTGGGCCGGTGGCGGCTACTTATCAAATGTGACCGATCTGCTGAATTTCGGGCGTGTACACCTGCGACCGCCGGCGGTTTTTTTTACCGACAAAGGGCAAAAGGCACTTTGTACACCGACCGTGTCCCTTAGCGGGAATTGGAATCCTGCCGGGTTGGGGTGGTTTCTGTCCAAAGATATTCGAGGGCGCCGCCACGATTTTCACAGCGGCAGCCAGACTGGTGCTCGCGCCATGCTGGCGTTGTACCCGGAGCAGAATCTGATCGTTTCCATGTTGTCGAATACAGGCAATACGCCGGTACATATTGAAACGGTGACGATGGCTTTGGCTGATTATTTCGATGATACACAAGCTTTTGTGCTGCTGCCGGATTCCGTGCTGGGCGATTACCATTTTGAAGCCTGCGAAGGATCTGAAGCGGTGCAGGAAGGTTTTATCCATTTTATCCGGATTGAAAAAGGCGAGGTGGCCGGACATTTTGCTCCTAACAAAGACAAGCCAAAAACAAAGCTGCCCATGCCCATAGTCTTGTTTGACGGCGTTCGGGTGAGGGCTTACGTGGCAACACCGGACGGCATTATTTTTGTGGATGCAGAACCGCCGGTTGACGGTCATTTGAAGTATGGGAAAATGACGTTTTTTCAAGGCGGCGGCCCGAGAACGTTGACGGTGACGTTTAAGCGGGTTTTGCCAATTGTGCCTTAAATTGTTCCTAAAAATAAGAACTCACCCCAAACTGCCAGCCCGCCGTCCGTGCGGGTGGGTTGCCCAAAATATCCCGCTGCCAATGGTAGCGATAGTTCAGGCGCAGCACCGTTTGTGCGCTTGGGCGAAAACTAAGCCCCGGCACGATGGCTTTGAAATCATCGGCGATGTTGCCGCCCGTTTCGCGGAAAGCGCCCACGTTCCAGTCCACATATTCCAATCGGCAGGCAATGCTGAAGACCGCTTTTTCCCAAGCCAGGATTTTTCTTTGCAAAACAGGCTGCACAACATCCACAAATCCGCCGTATTCGTGATTTCCAAATTGCTGACTAAAGCTTTCCGGAACATCCACGCTCACCCAGGCCCATTCGCCGGTGATTTTGGTTCCAAGATTTGGTATGGTCGCATTCCAGTCCACTGCCCAGGTGTGTACGCTGCGTTTTTTGTCGAAAACTAAGCCATCTTCCTGAAATTTATTGAAAACGCCGCCCATGTAGGAGAAGCCAATTTCGCCAATGTTCTGCTGTCGAATACTCAATTTGACGGTGCTGAGCGGTTGCCCGTTGGAACTTTCTTCAAAGCGTTCCCGGTTGGCTTTGGCAGCGGGCAGGAAGGTGCGGTTTTCGGTATTGTCAATGATGCTGTCGTCGAAGCCGTTGCTCAGGTAAGCTTCGTAGCCCAACGTCCATTCGCCGGAATAGAACTTGCCGTAAAACCCAAAGCCCACGTTCGACCAGGTAGCGGGCAGCATTTGGGTGGCCGACACCGGTCGGGAAATGAAATCCCATTTCGGGCCGTCGTGGTTTTGGTTAAAGGCACCGATTGGGTTCATCAGGATTCCGCCGCGCAGGTTGAACGCCGGGTGAAACTGAACGTCTAAAGCAGCGAATTCAATGTTGATTTCGCGCCCGCCTTCTTCAAATTCAATTTCGGTCAAAAATTTGATTTGCCGGGTGATGGTTGAAGAGATGAACATCGTCAAACGGGGCAATTGAAAAGAAAGCCCTTCCGAAATCCCGTCTTCGGAAAACCATGCGGTGTTTGCCTCCACGTAACCGCCGAGCGCAACGGGCGTTTTCCCCAATTGCAGGAAAGGGCGGTCATACACAGCGTCCATGTTCAGTTTTTTGGGTACAGAGTCGGCGGCTGGTTCAACGCGCTGTAACCAGCCGTTTTCGGTTTGCGCATGCACCATTTGAAAACACAGCAGTAAGGCTCCACTAAGCAAGCCAGATATAAATACTCGATTCATCTTGTGTCGTTTTGAATGTTTTGAGTGGTTGATCAGCGGGGCCGTTGAGCAGGGCGCCATCGGTAGCAAATTCGCTTCCGTGGCAAGGACATACATACCGCGCGCCCTGCACTTCCACTTCGCAGCCCTGGTGGGTGCAGCGCATCAGAGAGGCGGTATAGCCATCGTCTTTTTTAAACAAGCAAACCGGGAATTCCGCCCCCGCAGGTTTCACCAGCAGGTAGTCGCGGGTTTTTACCTCTCCTTTTTTTATGTATTGAAACTCAGATTTACGCACGCTGACCTTGTTTGCTTCCACGGTCGCTTGCGCGAAATAAGCGGCGCTGGCACAACCCTGGCCCAGTACAGCCGCGAGGCAAAGCCCTAGTCCTGCCTGGCTGCCGGTAACGACAAAGTCTCTTCTTTTCATGATTGGATAAGATTAAAGTAGAAGGTAGAGAGTAGAAAGTAGAGCGTCGAGATGACGAAACTGGTTGCCAGTGAGGGTGAAGTATGCTTTTTCATAGGATTAAAGCGATTCTAAAAAGGTGATGAGTTGATTTTTTTCGTCAGCGGATAGTTGTCCGTAAGCTTCCCGGCTTTGGCTGCCTTCGCCACCGTGTAGTAAAATTGCGGCTTCGATGCTGTGTGCGCGCCCGTCGTGGAGCAGGAAATACTGCCCGCCCTGCGAGTTTTTGGACAACCCGAGACCCCATAAAGGTGGGGTGCGCCATTCGTAGGTTTTGGCTGAACCTTCCGTGTAGCCGTCGTCGAGTTCAGGGCCCATATCGTGCAGCAGCAGGTCGGAGTAAGGATAAAACCCGCGGAAAGCCAATGGCGCGATGGGAGAGGAGCTGGTTGTCAGCGCAGGCACGTGGCATTTGGCACAACCGATTTGTTCAAACAGCATTTTCCCGGCGCCGACTGCCACCCGATCCACCTCACGGGCAATTGGGGCTTTTAGGGTGCGCAGGTAAAATACCACATCGTGTATGGTTTGGTTGCTCACTTCGGGGTCTATTGCTTCGCCAGAATAGGTATCAAACGGTTCGAATGTGGAAGTGATGCCGATGTCCTGATTATAGGCGTTGACGGTTTGTTGCAGCAGGTCATATACGGCGGCTTTTTTGCCAAACCGGCCGATGTATTTGCCGTCCTGTGAAATGGCATCCGGGCGGGGACTGAGGTAATTGGGCAGGACTACCCAGTTTGGTCGGCCGCTGATACCGTCGCCATCTGCATCATCCGGGTCGGACAAGGCGAGTAGCGTCGCATCGGGTACGATTTCCAACAGCCCCAGTCCTGTATTCGCAGGCGGCAATAATGTGCTGGAAGTCGCCCCGGTGGGAAGTTGCTCGGGCGAAAAGCCAGGCAGTGCGCGGTGCTGGAGCTGAGGACCGCCGAGGTGGAGAAACTGGTTGCCCGTTTCGTCCCGTTGGCCAAAGCGAGTGAGGGAAGTGAACGGGTGGCCTTTTCCGTCTCCGGCGTGGCAAGTTCCGCAACTTGTGGCGACGAACACCGGGCCCAGGCCGGTGGCTGCCGTAAATACTTCGTCGTTGAATGCGATGTCGCCGTTTAAAAAGCGCTTTTGCTGATCCGTGGTCAGGCCTTCAATCGGGCCGTCTAGCAAGTCAGATTCATTCGGCGCTGGTGGAGCTGTTTTTTCGCAGGCAACAAGCACGCAGCAGACAAAGAAGGTGATGGGAATGAGTTTTAAGCTTTGCATCTTTACAGGTTTGATGCAAATATAAGGTGTATTTTAAAAAAAATTTAGATTAGGTTAAAAATATTTTAAAGGTCTATATTGAAAGCTCACTCAAAAAATTAAAGTTCTACAACTTTTCAAATTAAAAGCTTTACATTGATCTAAATTGCGCATATATTTGTAAAATATTTGCAAAAACAAATGCAATTCGGATATGATACTTGAGTTTGCAGTTGAAAATTTCCGTTCCATAAAAAACCGTCAGGTTTTTTCATTAGTGGCAGAACCTTCCAAAATAAAAGGCGAGAATGTTTTTGAAGTAACTCTGCCCAATGGCACTTCCGTTCGATTGTTAAAAACGGCTATGATTTATGGTGCCAATGCTTCTGGCAAAAGCAACCTCATTAAGGCACTAAGTACTCTCATTTATATAGTAACTCGAAGAATTTCAGTCGCAGGCAGGCCAATTCGAAGTTACGATCCTTTTCTTTTTTCTACAGAAATTGCAGGATTACCAACCATTTTTGAGATTACGTTTGTATTTGAAGGTATTAAATTCTGGTACAAAGTTGCGTATACCTTTTCTCATATTGTAGAAGAAGAATTGAATTTCTATCCCAAAGGCCAGCCCAATAGAATATTTAAGCGATTAGGTGCATCCGATGATTTATCACACAAAGTGAAATTAGGAAAGGACTTTGGAAATAAAGAAATCGAAGTATTCAGTAATCAATTGATTTTGAATAAATTTGGCACTGAAACACCCCATGAATTGCTTACTAAGCTATACGTTTATTTTGATGCTATTGAAATTCAAAATGCATATCGATCCGATTCTAATACTGAAAATATATACAGAACTTCCCAGATTTTTTCCATTCCTGAACAACAATTCTTGCTTAAACGTCTGGAAAAATTGATTCAAGTTGCTGATACAAAAATTGACGGTCTCGAAATATTACAGTCGAAGGAACCTGCTACGCAGGTAATTAGAAGAAATGGAGAAATAGTTAGACAAGTCATTGAAAGTTTTCCACTGGGAAATAATGAAAGCACTAAACTCTATGGCTTACATAAAGTATTCAATGAAGGCAAAGAAACCCATCTCGCTAGACTAGAGTTTGAAAAAGAATCAGAAGGCACAAAGGCACTTTTTTGGCGAGGTGGACTAATTTTAGAGAAATTGGAACAGGGTGGTATTCTTGTCTTTGACGAATTAGATAACAGCCTTCATCCTAAATTAGTGAAATTTTTACTCAAGCTATTCTCTCACCCTCTCTCCAACCCAAAAAATGCTCAACTTATTTTCGCTACACATGAGGTGACTTTACTTGATCGCGATATGTTCCGAACTGATCAAATATGGTTCGCTGAGAAGAATCAATACGGAGAAACAGAGCTATATTCTGCTCAGGACTTTGATGGCGTGCGCGAAGATGTACCATTTGACAAATGGTATCTGGCTGGAAAGTTTGGTGGATTGCCCAAAATTGAGGACATAGAATCTATTTTTGATCATGAGTAAAAAAGCCCGGGCACTTCGAAGAAATATGCTCATTGTTTGCGAGGGGCATGTTACTGAACCTGAATATTTCGCACGATTGAAAAAAATAGCTTTGGATAATGCTATCTGGGATGAAATAGAAATTAAGCCTAAACCACGAAGTGAAGACCAGGAGAAAGATAAGGTTAAACAGCCTTCACCCCATAAATCATTACGCCCTAAGCGTCAGTTAAAAAAGGTTCAAATCCCAGATGAAGCGGATAAAACTGAGCAACTTTATTCCTGGCAGCAAACTCCTGTCAATTATGTTAAAGAGGCACGGTCAGGCCTAAAAGATGACACTTTTGTTGAAGTTTGGGCTGTTTTCGATCGCAATGGCCACCCGGCACATCCCGATGCATTTAGCCTTGCCGACGAATTAATCAATGGGAAAAAAGTCAACATTGCATTTTCCAGTATTGCGTTTGAGTTTTGGATGCTTCTCCATTTCGAAAAAAACATGACTGCTTTTGCCAAATCAGAGTGCAAACAGCATCAGAGTTATTTATGCTGCGGAACAGGAGAGCATAAAGATGACTGTTGGGGCTCGCGCTGTGTATCTGGGCTGATGCGTGTTAATCAGTATATAGATTGCTCTACAAAAAAACGTGATAACGCCTTTTATACATTTTTAAACAGCCTGATCATACCTGAACACAGAACTACCGCGTATGAAAATGCAGCTTGGTTACGACATAAAGTCCAGTATAATCGATCAGAGCCATATTTGACAAACCCTTACACCAATGTAGATGAATTAGTCAAGCGAATGCTCGATGAGGATGATAATGAGATTGAATGGGTTAGTATTGGAGAACCTAAAAAGTGGAATTCACTTCACATTCAAACAGAAATAGTTGATGGTGCGCTCAAATTTACTATTCATAATTCAGGCAAAATAACACGACTGTTCAACGGCAATGACATTGGAATTCACTTGTCTAAAGACGGGGAAAAATTAGAATGGCTACCTGATGACGCTGAACATGGTGTTATCCAAGTAAAGACTACTAAAGACTATTACACTCCAATCATTGAAAATTTTCAGGCAATTACATTCGAGATTCGGGTAGGTAAGCAACGCTTATTGATCTGTTCCTAAAAAACTTGACAACAAAGTTGTTGTTATAAGCTTTTGACAATAATTCTATGGTCAAAAGCATTTGGCAATAAAAATGTAGCCAAAATGAGTAACACTTATATTAGCCCTAAACCGTAACTGACAAGTATTGCTTTCCTCTCCAATACAAAATAGCACCTCACTTCTTCTTACTCGACTTCGCCTTCGGGTTAAACGCCAAACATTTGTCTACCCAAAAAGCGAGGTCTGCCTCCAGGTCAAAGGCATCGGCTTCGATGAAAAGATAGCCGGTCATGGGTCTGCCGCCGTGGATCATGCCGCTGGCGCCGGGGCGTTTGGTCAGTTCGGTAGTTTCGGCAGGGTCAATTCGGGCCATCAGGCCGTTTTTGTAAGTGCCGATGCACATTTTGTCGTCTACCATGAAGCAGTCGCCGCCGAACATCCTTTTTTGTTCGAAGGCGACTTTTTTTGCGGTAAGCACATCCGCAATGCGTTGGGCGGTGAAGTGGTTGTCCATAATTGTTGAATTTCAAACAAAAAGGTAATTCTTGATAAAGTGAAACGACAAAAAAGCAGGAACAGCCGTGCTTTGCCATTATTTGATCAAAAACAATCACCATGGCAAAGAAAACCTTACTGCTCCTCTCTTTTATGGCTGCCTGTTTTTTGGCGCCGCTTTCAGCCCAAAACTTCCATGTTTACATCAGCGACGCCGCAGGGTTTCAAAATCCACCCTGGAAGATATTCAAGTTTGATGAAAATGGCGCAAATGGCCAGGTTTTCATCTCTGACCACTTAGCCTGGCCGCAGGATATCCTTTTTTTGGAAAATGAACTGCGCTTAGCCGACCTGGCGACCTACCTGGACATCAGTCGCCACCAATTGTCGCAAGTGATTAACGAGCATTACGGGGTCAATTTTTTTGAACTGATTAACACCTATAGGGTGGAGCACGTCAAGCGCCTGCTGGCGGATCCCAACTTCAAACATTATACGGTCATTCAGATTGCTTATGAGGCGGGGTTCAACAACAAGGCTTCGTTTAACCGGTATTTTAAGCGGGAGATAGGGATGACGCCTTCGGCTTATCGGATTAAGGAGGATAGTGCTTCCTCCTGAGTGAGCCGCTTATTCTCCATTTTGAGTTTAGAGGGATTTCGATCTGAACCTGCGAATATTTTCAACATCTTGATCAAATTCCTTCACGTCATAATTTAGAGGGATGTCTCTTTTTCCCAACTCTTCCCAAAATTCAATCCTTGATAAACCAGCAAATTCACCGGCTTTGCCCGCAGGGAGTTTCAATTCTCTATAAAGAAAGATAGCGAGTGCAAGGCGCAACTCTGCTTCTGTTTTGCCGCTGTGTTCAAATAAATTGCCAGGAATGATAATTTGACCCATGTCAGGTTCCTTTTGTTGAAACAAAGTTACAAAAAAATACGGTTTTTTCAACCGGTATTTTAAGCGGGAGATTGGGATGACGCCGTCGGCTTATCGGATTAAGGAGGGGAGTGTTTCTTTCTTCCGTGATACACTCGTGATAATTTTAATGCATTTTTACACAGAGATTTGGTTTTTTCCGTTCTCGAAAATCCCGGTAATATGCTGAATATCCTGATTGTAGAAGACGACCCGAACATTGCCCAGCTCATCGCCATTCACTTGCGGGATTTGCCTGCTATGGTAACCCTGATGCACCAAGGGTGGCAGGGACTTGACGCAGCCTTAAGCGGGAAATATGATTTTTTGGTACTCGACCTTATGCTGCCGGGGCTCGGAGGCATGGAAATTTGCCGTCAGCTTCGCCAACGAAAACAATACATTCCGATCCTGATGCTTACTGCCCGATCGGAAGAACAGGATAAAATTGCAGGATTGGAGATCGGCGCAGACGATTATCTGACCAAACCTTTCAGCCCCGGCGAATTGCTGGCCAGGGTCAAAACGATTCTCCGGCGCACCCGACATGAAAGCAGGCAAATGGAAAAACAATTGCTACGCATAGAACGCGGAGATTTACTCATGGATATGGAAATGAAGCGTGTCAGCAAAGGAGCGAACCGCATAGAATTGACGACAAAAGAATATGAGTTATTACAGTTGTTTATGCAAAATCCTGGGCGTAGCTTCACGCGGCAGGAAATTTTGGATGAAGTTTGGGGCGAACAGTTCGAAGGATTAGAACATACGGTTAACTCACACATCAACCGGCTTCGGGCAAAAATTGAGGACGATTTGGCCAAACCCTCCTATATTTTGACTGCGTGGGGCATAGGATATAAATTCAATGAAGCACTATAAGCAATGAGAAACGGATGGTTTGGCCGCCAGGTGGACAAAAAAGACAAGGAGTTTTCAACAAAATCCAGCCTGCGTCGGGTGATGGCAACGGTTATTGTAGCATTTGTTCTGCTGACGGGGTATTTTATTACCTGGTCTTACTTCAATGGCCTTGCAGAAGCTGAAAAAGCCAGTTTGATGCGCCTGAATGGCATTGCTTACACCCTTGCCATGCAAATTGATGGCGATGTCCACCAGCAATTGATGGAAACACACTTAAAAAAGGATGCCATTACAACCACGGAAGAAGACCCTAACTACCTGCAAATACACCAATTACTGAGGCGAATTCATGATGCCAACATGCTGAATACGCCTATCTACACCATTGTACTGGACAGCACAAACACCTGTTATTTTGGCGTCACCTCAGCCGGGAAACCTTATTTCAGGCATCCTTACCACTCCGCGCCTGCTCTGCTCATGGAAAGGCACGCAGAGGGAGCAATGATTCCGAGGTATGAAGACGAATTTGGCATGTGGTTGTCGGCTTTTTCCGCTATCCGCAACAGTAAAGGAGAAATGGTAGCATTGGTACAGGTAGACCAAAAATTTGACGAATTTATGGAACATGCATGGACGAATGTATTCCGTAACTTGTTCATCAGCTTACTGGTCTGTGTTTTTTTTTTAGTCCTGCTGATTCGGATATTACAACCCATCTTGCGAAAAGAACGCATGACCAAAGAAGCGCTTGAAGCAGCTAACATCGAAAATACAAACATCAACGAACAACTCACAAACAGCCTGGAGCAAATAACTGCACTTGATACCTTCCGAAAAGAAATGATCGCCAATCTTTCGCATGATCTTCGTACACCAATGGCCAGCATTCTCGGTTATTTGGAAACCATACTTTTGAAAAAAACGCAACTCTCGAGGGAAGAACAAGAAAAATTTCTAAACGTTGCGCTTTCCGAAGCCAATCGCCTCAATCGCTTGGTTGCTGATTTATTTGATTTGTCGAAGTTGGAATCCGGCCAAATCCAGATAGAGCCGGAGCCATTTAATATTGCAGAACTGGCGCAGGATACCCTTCAAAAATACCAGTTGCAGGCAGAGGCTAAGCACGTTAAATTACTAACTGACTTTTCGGAGAATCTACCCCTGGCCCTGGCAGATGTGCGCTGGATAGATCGCGTACTCCAAAACCTGATGGACAATGCATTGCGATACGTTCAGGACGGCGGGTTTGTCATGTTCACTATTTTTGAAGCATCTTCCAAGCTGCACTTTAAAGTGTGCAACAGTGGCGACCCGATTCCGGAAGCGCACCTCACCCGGGTATTTGACCGCTATTTTAAATCCGCTAACCGCAAAAAAGACAGCACCGGTTTAGGGTTAACCATCGTAAAAAAAGTAATAGAACTGCATAACGAACGCGTTTGGGCAGAATCTAATGATGCATTGACGACCTTCCGGTTCACCTTGCCCCAATTTTCACTGTGATACTTTCGTGATAAGTGTAGCGCAACTTTGTGGAAATTAATTTTTTCACTCACACAAAAGTTGATCGGACATGAAATTCCAGATTCTCTTTTTCGCTATCCTTACTTTAACTTCCGCTATGGTTTTCACTTCCTGTGAAAAAGAAGTAGAGGTTATTGTTGATCCAAACCTACCCCAGGGCGCATTTACTGTTGCTAAAAGTGGCGCATTCGTAGAACAAAATGGCACCGGCTCTAAAGGCGCAGCACAGCTTGGTACAGATGAAGACGGGGTACAGTTTCTTAAGTTTGGCGGCGACTTTAATACCAATTTTGCTACGGGTACTGTCTCCGTATACCTGAGTACTTCAATGACATTTACCCCAGACCCGGCCAATGGCAACCCCGAGTTGCGGCTTGTAGGCCCGGTGTCTAAAGCCGGTGAAAATTACTTTCGCTTAGCTCCTGCTGCTGCCACCAAATTCACCCATGTCATCTTGTGGTGCGGATCTGCCAATGTGCCTTTTGGCTATGCCCGGCTCCAATAGAAATATTTAAGTGGTTTGAATAATCGTGAATTATCTTCTGATTAAGCCCGATGGGTACTTTTCTCCATCGGGCTTTTCAGAAGCTTACCGCTCTATACTAAAGCAATACATCCGTACCATACAGATCTTCCAATTTGCAAATCCATAATTTCACTTCCTCCGCAGTCTCCCAAGCAACGACGCATCCAGTCCCGAACCCCACGTAGCCAATTTCCACGGCAGGCCGCTGCCGCTTGCGATGTCGCAGTAGGCAAGCTCGCGCACTTCGT
>JBJXFD010000528.1:0-5193 GCA_046153985.1 Saprospiraceae bacterium | reverse complement strand
AGGTTGCTTGAAGCTTTACATGCGTAATTAATCTTCAGCTTCGGAACATTAAAAGCATCCAAAATGCGCTGATATTGGCGTTCAATGATGGCGCTGTCGTATACATACAGCGGACAACCATATTTTTCGCACAAAACGAGCGGGTCTACGCCGCCGGTCAGCAAATAACGGTTGTTGTTCAGGTACATTTCCTTTTGTTAGTGATGAAAAAAATGCAATTTTGACGCAGGCTTTTCCCTTTCGTCATCTATTTCCGAAAAATAGGCGCAAAGATAATAATTTTCAAAGGGGAAAAGTTTCACACCAAAAGTGTTGAAGATAACATCTATCTGTATATCAAGCTTGTTGCGCCGCTGCCTTCAAGTGAACCGAAGAAAAACTTCCGCGTGGACGAAAAAACATTGATCGCTGCCTGCAAACAGGAAGACCGGAAAGCGCAACAAATGTTGTTTGAACGCTATTCCCCTGTTATGCTGGGGGTTTGCAGGCGCTATCTGAAACGGGAAGAAGATGCGGAAGATGTATTGGTTGAAGCGTTTTATAAAGTATTGACCAACATCAACCAATTCAGGGATATGGGCAGTTTTGAGGGGTGGATTCGCCGCATCATGGTAAACGAAGCCCTGATGTTCCTCCGACGCACCCACGCCCTGCAACACGCACAGGAATTGAATCCCCAGATTGACGCCGGGGAAAACGCAACAATCGAAGAAGAGATCAGTGCCCGGGAATTGCTCAGCTATTTAGATCAATTGCCGACCGGCTACCGAACCGTCTTTAATCTTTACGTACTGGAAGGAATGAAACATCGCGAAATCGCGGAATTGCTTGGCATCAGCATCAATACGTCAAAGTCTCAATTAATCCTGGCCAAACAACGGCTCCAGGAAATACTGATTCGCCAGCGATATCCGCTTCAATGAATCGTTAACGCATTCGAGCAAAAATAACAACTATGAAAAAGAGAAGAGACGTCTTTGACGCTTTTCGCGAAAGTGGCCAACAGCTAAAAGTAAACCCCTCGGGCTCGGCCTGGCGCAAATTGGAAGGCAAACTGGAGGCACAGCGGCGCAGGCGACGCATTCAGTTTTTCGGCATCACCAGCATCGCTGCGGTGCTTGCTTTTGTGGTCGCTTTAGCAGCTATCCTGCCATTGTTAGACAACGCTCGCCAGACCGCCTACGCGGCAAAGGAAAATCCGGCGCCCCAAAGCTTTGAACTCCTGACTCCTGTTTCAGAGGCAGACGAAGCGCCGATCCGGGCTGTTGAATATTCGAGGCAACATGAGCGGGCTGCACGCCCCATTGCAGAAGGGAGCAGCGACCAGAAATTAATTCTGGCTTTTCAGGTTGAATCTGGTAAGTCAAAATGAAATCAAATTGCATTTCTAATGAACACCCTGATTTTTCAAACAAACCGTAGCCGATTATTGTGTATATTTGTGTGTAAATCGTAATTCGCACAAATGAAATCGGTATTCCCAGGCATGGATCCTTTTCTGGAAGGTCATTTATGGCCGGATGTCCACAGCAGCTTGGCTGGCGCCATAAAGGAATTGTTGGCTCCTTTGCTTGCCCCAAAATACGTTGCTCGCCTTGAAACCTATACCGTTACCGATACAACGCCTGAAGTAGAAATAGGCATCACTTATCCGGATATCGCCGTATTAATGCGCCAAAGTAAGGTAAAAGAACCCGCTTTAGCTTATGGAAATACGCCTACAATCAGTGCCCCCACGGTAACCATTCCTACGAATGCAAGCATAACGGTTCGCATTCCTGTAATAGAAATTCGAGATACTGCTCATAATCGCCTGATCACTACCATAGAAATTTTATCGCCGGTCAACAAAAAATCACCGGGATTAGAAGCTTATCGTGAAAAACGGATAGGAATACAGCGTAGTGGTGTTCACCTGCTGGAGATAGATTTGTTGCGAAGAGGGGTCCGACCATTAGTACACCCGATGCTGCCTCTTTCAGATTACGCCATGCTACTTTCTCGTGCCGGGTCGCAAAATACGGAAGTCTGGGCCCTTAATCTGCGTGATTTGCTGCCAGTACTACCTGTTCCTTTAGCTGAGCCTGACGAAGATATTCCACTTGATTTAAAAAAGGCGCTGGATATCATTTATGAGCGAAGCATGTACCACCTTTCTATTGATTACCAAAACACTCCTCCTCCACCTGCCCTTTCAGAAGCCGATCGGCTATGGATGAGCGAATTGCTTAGCGCTTACTGAAAGCATCCCGAAATCTTGGTTTAGATGTCGCCTGAAATGCCATGAGGCATGCCAAGTTATTGGGATGCCTCATGGCATGTTTGTTGAAAACCAATTAATTAGTTTCTGTCAATTCTTTAGAGTCCGATTGCTGTGGTCGTTGAGCGGAGTCGAAACGACCACAGCAATCGAACTCTAAAGAAAAACCTTATCTAATCTCGGACCAACTCAAAATCCGTCCGCCGGTTCTGCGCCCGGCCACTTTCAGCGCTGTTGGAACCGACTGGTTTATCCGGGCCATTGCCAACGACAATGAAACGGTTCGCCGACATGCCGTGTGCCCTGGCTAAGTAGTCCGCAACCGATTGAGCCCGTTTTTGAGAAAGCGCAACATTGGAAGCGCGGTTACCCACATTGTCGGTATTGCCTTCGATACGAATTCTGGAATTCCCGAAAGCTTTCGCAATGTCCACGAATTCTTTGTCAATGATGTATTTCGCATTTTCATCCAGCAAAAATTCGCCACTGCGGAAACTAATGCTCACGCGTTTAGTGGCAAAAGCTTCTTTTTCTTTTCCTTCATCGGCAGCAACTTTGGTGAAAGCCTTTTGCCCTTCTGCTGCATGTTCGCTCCCGCTGAGCGAGTTAGTCGCGGTGACCAATCCTGGATAAGCGACCTGGCGAAACAACGGAACACGTCCTTCAATATAGCCCAGCGCAGCATATTTTTCTGACATGTTGGTGTACAGGTTATTGCCGTTTACCCCTTTGAAGCCCGAGTTCAGCCCAAAGAAATTCTGGTTGTCGCCGTGCGTAACCAAACGCACGTTGCCAATCATCTGGTCGGCCTCATCCGTTGTCAACGCGGTGCCGCGTTCTGTGAATTCTTCTGACAGAATCTGGGCAGCTTTCCTGCGGGATTCTTTCGAAGCATTAATTTCAGCGGCGCCACGCATCCAGCCTTCGTACAACTTTTGAAGCTTTGCTTTATTTTTTTCCGCGTACTCACGCTTTGCTAAAAAAACGTCAGCAATGATGAACGAAGCGGAACGGGTGCTTTCCAAAATGCGCGATCCGGGCACTGCTTTTGTGCAAAGGATGTCGTCCGGGCTCCAGACGACAGCAGCATCCACATTGCGGCTTTTGAACACTTCCGCTGCGTCAATGGCGTTTGGCTGAGCAACAATCTCAATGTCATTGGCCGTCAACCCACCCGCTTCGAGCAACCAAAGCAGGAAAGAATGCGAAGGCGTCAACTCGGCAACAGCCACTTTTTTGCCTTTCAGGTCAGATACTTTCGTAATACCAGGCCGCGCAACTACGGCATCGCCACCCCTTGACCAGTCGGACTGAAAGACCACAACCGGGTCAAAATCAGCGAGTCCGTTTACTTCTGTGGGAAACGCATCTATGGTTTGCCAAAGCAGGTTGACTTCATCCGCTTTAAAAGCATTTCTCGAAGCTTCGAAGTCATCCAGTACTTTAAATTCAACATCAATGCCGTATTCTTTTGAAAAGCGGGACTTGGCGCTGGCTTCAAAGCCTTCGTTGAAATACTGCCCGCCGGCGTATCCGCCCCAGGTCACAACGCCGACCTTAATGACGTCGTCGTCACCGGCGCTGCTTTTGTTGGAAGACTTTTTTTCTTCTTTGGCTTCTGTTGAGCCATCTCCGGCGCCGTCCAAAACTCCAGAGTATTTTAATCCAAAGAAAGTACCGCCCAAGACTGCCAAAACGATGAGCAGTTTGGAAAAGGTAGTGAGTCGTGCTGCCATGATTGGTTAATTATAGAGAAGTGTGAGGTATAAGATTTTTCAGGGAATGCCCTGGGGAAATAGGTACGCCCGACACCAATTCATGTGTCGGGCGTAGTTATCTTGCTTTATTTTAAGATTCAAAGAAGTTGTCGTACTGGTTTTTATGGCTCGTTTCACGCACCGGCATTTTCATCGGTTCATTCAAATCGAGCACTTCCGTTTCATCGTTTGCCTGAACGAGCAAGCGTTGTTTTTCTTCCCCCAACAGGAAAGAAACGCCTTCGTTTTCCCATTTTTCCAACATTTTCAGGCCTTCTTCTTCAAAAATGCCATTCTGGAGATCCACAGAATCCATAAACCCGGAGGACATTTCCATGAAACGCTCCATTTCACCAACTTTATTGGCTACGTCTTCGGTGATGGCTTCCATCGCCATATCAAACATGGCGCGTTTATCGGGATCGCCCGAGATGATGCTCATGGCAGAACGCATGGCGCCATGGCTGGCGTGGATGGCTTTGCGCTCCTGCTCTTTTACGTCCACCTGGTCTTTGATGTCTTCCATCAAAACCTGAGAGTTTTCGTACATTTTGGTCAGAACGCGGTAGAGGATTTCCATTTTTTTGTATAAATCCTCCAGGCGAATATTGGATTCCTGAAGGCGGCCTGCGCGGCGCGATTTCAGGATCATTACCGACTGTTTGTTCGTTTCCTTAGCTTTGCTGGCGATGTGCAGGTTGCTTTGGATTTCTTTTTTGTTGTTGACAATGACTTCCTGGAGCTTGTGCATTTGTCCGCGCAACTGGCTGATCTGGCGGTTCATTTTGCGCAGGTTGTCGGATAAATCCTCAACATAGGTTTTCAGGATGCCGATGGGATCAATTTGTACGAAAAGGCCGGTCATCCACCGCATGATGCTTTTGTAGCCGTACCAGACTAAATTGCGCATTTTCGGGTCGAGTACCATATAAACGATGGCGCCGATCGCGACCAGCATCAAACTTAGGTAGAGCGTATTTTGGGCCAACGCCAACAAAAATGGCAGGGCCGTATAAAGCAGAAAGCCGCCGCCCAGCACCACACCACCCAAAACCAGGGCTCCGGTGACGCCTTCAGGGCGTTGCCAAAATGATTTAGCTTTAAATTCTTTGCTGTAATTTTCCATTAGAAACCGATTGATTTTTCCTTTTGAGCAATTGCCCTGTAAATATAATG
>JBJXFD010000523.1:0-3191 GCA_046153985.1 Saprospiraceae bacterium | reverse complement strand
CGTTGAAAATTTGCACTGCCTTTAACAAATGTGTTTCGGCCTTTAAAAAATCACCCAATCCTAAATAAACTTCGCCAATAAACATATTATAATTAGCTGTTCCGTGTCCATAGTTATGCTTTTTTGTATAATCTAAACAAATGGCGTAGCTACTTAACGCTTGTTTAAAACTTTCTCGTGCTTTTAAAATATTGCCTTCTTGAAGGAATATAAAACCTTGAGTTTGATTGAACATACCGCTACCAGATTGGTATTCTATCAGGCCATCTTCTTCTTCATTTATTTTTTTGGATAATTCCAAAGCAGTTTTATAGTAAAATAAAACTTGGTCAGAATAGTCAGATTTAATCATTTTATATTGAAAGTACAATATATCTTTACTGCAAATAGTGCCTTTGTCATATAGAGCACCTAAGTAAAAAGTACGCATGGCAATTAAAGCAGTATCGTTTGCAGTAATAGCAACATTTAATGCTTGCTTTGAATAATTTACACTCTCATTATAAAAATTATTAGCGCCAACGGGGTCTTTATCAGATAATGCTGCTTGGCATTTTTTGACATATATCCCCGAAATAGCACCGAATATCTCCGAAGCTTTCAGCTTTTCACCACTTAGCGTTGCATACTTTAAAGATTGTTGATAAACACTTAAGGCTTTCTCAAAATTATTTTGGTCTACATAGATACGTGCAATTCTACCGTAAATACTTGCAACATAGCGGTCGTTTTTTTGACTCTGCCAATATTTCACGGCAATTAAAAAACTTTTCAATCCTTCATCCTGGTCACCTATATATACATAACTATCGCCCAGGTTCTGAGAGGCTTTTGCAATCCCATATTTATAGCTAAGTTTATTGGATAAATCCAAACCTAGCTTTCCGTATGGAATAGATTTTTTATACTCTGCTTTGTTAATATAGCTTTCAGCAATACTTATTAATAATTTAACTTTATTTGTATCGTCCTTTGCAAACTGTAATTCACCTATAAGTGAATCAGATTCACTTTGGATTTGACCAAAAACTGGCGAAATAAAAGTGAATAAATGGAGAACAATTAGACAGTATCGTATCATGATTACAAAGATTTTAGTTACAAAAATATGTATATTTTGAGGTTATTTGAACAAAAAAATCCCTAGCGACAGTTTTGTACCGTTGCTAGGGATTTAGACTTTCAAACTCGATTTTCATCACCCACTCTCTCCAAGCTTCCAGTTTAAAATATAGTCCGCCGCTTTTTGTGCCTCAGCGGCAGCTTTAAAAATAAACTTACTGTCTTCCCTCAAGACCTTTAACCACCCATCGAGGTAGCTTGCACTGTTTTCTATGATGCCATCATAATCAATCTGCACACTAGAACAAAGAAACGAAGCACCCATTTCAGCGACAATCTCTTCCCTACTGTATGGATTACTACCAAAGGTTTGATGATTCATTACTTCAACTCGTCCCAGGCGTGATGCGTGTCCTGTTGAATGAATGAGCTCATGAAAAAATGTTGTGTAATAATCCTCTGCGGAATCAAACTGTTCAATGGAAGGAATATTTACATAATCATGGGCAGGAGAATAAAAAGCCTTATTGCCGTTGATGCGATTGATGGTTGGAGGATTCGGCATCACTTCTATTATCTTTTCACATCTGGCGATTTTCTCATTCGGCTTTAATTGCACTTCCGGAATTTCAAACTGTATTCCTTCGATGTCCGCAATGTTAAACACGTTGTAGTAGCGAATGAACTTCAAAACTTGAATCTCATCTCCACCATTCCGGCGCAAGCCTGCTTCCTCTTTGGTAAGCGTATGATCGTAGGCATCCTTGTAGTAGATGTTAAAGTAATAAACCATTTCTGCTTTTGCACCACTACGGACTCTACCTCCTTGTTCCTTAACCTGTTTAAAGGTCATAAAGTACGGAATCGGATGCAGAGTGTTGTTCATGAGGATTAAATTTATACCGGTGTATATATGGTTGGTGCCATAATTACGAGCCAGTCCATAAGTACTCCAGGTTTTACGCCAAGGAGCCACACCCTGTTCAATCATCCCAATTATTTTGTTTGTGACAACTTCGTAAAGGTTTTTTGTTGAAGTATTGGTTGTAGCTTCTGTTTCAGTTTTCATGTCAAAGAACTTTAAGGTGAAGTGTTAGATCATATGCTCATCAGCAAAAGAGTAGAAGCCTTTGTTGGGAGCAAGAATGATGTGGTCTAAAAGAGGCATCTCAAGCACTTCACCCGCAATACGGAGTTTGCGAGTCAGGTCAATATCGGCCTGACTTGGTGCTAGGTTACCTGAAGGATGATTGTGGGCAACAATGATCCCAGAGGCCATTGCTTTAACTGCGGCAGCAAATACGATCTTGAGGTCAACTACAGTAGCAGAACTGCCACCACGAGAGGCGCGGAATAGTCCCTTTACTTGATTGGCTTTGTTTAAGAAAAGCACGATGAACTCCTCGTAGAGTTCCATGTCGTCGCTCCAATTTTCCCGAAAGAGTTTTTCGGCATCGATGGAAGCAGTGACTTTGGGATAGTCTTCTGTTTGCAACTGGCTGTGGTAAGAGAGCTGAACCTCCGAGACCTGCCAGAATCTTGGATTTTTCATAACCGTTTGATTTTGATATTCATGACATAGAAACTCCCTTCACCTGGGAGTGAAGGTTTATAGCCAGTTTGCGCTTGACTGAGTTCTCCTCCCTTTTTGACGGCCAAGTACTTGCATAGTGAGTACTACCATTTTTTTGAAGGCTATGCCGGACCTTTGGCAAAAGATTGGTATACCACTATGCGCACATAGTGTGCTATTAGAATTTTGGAAGCAAAAAGAGAGGAGGCCTCAGTCAAGACAAGGAATCTGGAAAGGGCTATGAGGGGAAACAAATTGTCAAAGAATTTTCTAGACAAAGTGTATTCGTATCCAGAGTGAAAACCAAGACAGCAGAAGTTGCCAAATTGGCAACCGAGAAAATAATTAACTGAGGTGGGAACAGGAAAAACTAATTACTTTTGAACCATTAACATCATATGTTTTGTCTAACTTGAGCTAATATCATTTCAATTTCCATGAAAGAAATTACCGATCGCCGATAGGTGGCCACGACCAATTACGTAACAAAGAATAAATCCGAACCTACAAAAGACCCGACATACCTAATCTTAGTCGCGCTGAAGCGATGGCTCGG
>JBJXFD010000494.1:0-6626 GCA_046153985.1 Saprospiraceae bacterium | reverse complement strand
CAGGGTGACTTCGGTGACGGATTCCCCGATTACAGGGACTTTCATTTCTATAATAGCCATATCGGTGTCGAAAATAGGTGGATTTCAGAGAAAGAGAATAAAACGCTGGCAAAGTTAGGGCGAAAGTGGCAAAGATTCACGACCTGTTGGAACAATTAATCAGTTGTTCGTTGTAAGTTGTTCGTTGTAAGTTGTTCGTTGGGGCTGTTAGTTGTTCGTTGAGCGTTGTTCGTTGTTCGTTAGTTTACGGATATGATGATGAGTGGGGTTCCTCTTATGTTGTAAGTTGTTTCTTGTTCGTTGGGCGTTGAAATACGTAATCGAGGAGGAACCCGGGGAGCCCCGATACCAGTATCCAATCAAATCCGAAAACACCAAATTACCAGGCCCTAACGAACAACGATCAACAGACAACGAACAACTTCATTTCACCTCAACGAACAACTGACAACGAACAACCTCACCTACCGCCCACCATTATAACCAAACCGCACCAACATCGCCGGCCCTTCCTTCCCTTCACTGCTCAAATAGAGGTCGCCATTTTTGTCAAAGCAGAGTCCTTCCATTTGTGGCAGCAGGCCCTTGCCCAATTTTGCGATGTGCAGGAGTGCGCCCTGAGCGTCCAGGACAAAAAGCATTTTGCCCCCGGAAGAAGCTAAGTAGATATCGCCGGTCAGGGGATGAACGGCAATGGAGGAAGGGGTAAACGGGAAAGGTTCTTTTTTTTCTTTGGAAAAATACTCCGCGATTTTAGCGGTGGCCGGATCGTTAGCGGCTGCTTTCAGCCAGGCTTGAACGTCGGATTGGCGGATGCGGAAAACCGGCGTTTCAGACAAAGTTTTCGATTCGGGATAAAAAGCGTAGACGTTTCGTTCCAGGGCATCGGCAGGAGCGGCGCTGGCAGGCGCTTTGCAGGCCAGCAGCAGGCGCTTGTTGAGGGCGTCGTAGCCCAGCCCTTCCACATCGGCGGTGGTGGTATTCAGAAACGTATTGAATTTTTCCACAGCCTGATTGCTTTCGCCCGCATTCCGGATTTCGTACAGGGTGCCCGACCCTTTCACCACATAGATGGCTTCGGGTGTTATTTCAATCCCTTCGTAATCTCCTTCTTTCCAAAATTCCGATTTCCGCGTCACGGCGCCCGTTTGCTTGTCAATCCAATAAATAATCCCGGTCTCATCCTGCACTGCAAGGAGAGAATTGCCGTCGGCAGAAAGGCTGAGGCCGGATATTTCCAGCAATTCATCCGGCAGGGACCAGGTCGCAGCCGGACTGTTCAGGTCATAAGGAAGTTTGAAGTCCATCCATTGTGTGGATATCTGCCCCTGCGTGGTCGTATCTTGTGGCGCTTTGGCTTTACAGCCCACCGAAAGCAACAATAAGCAGAGTCCTGAAAAAATATTTGAAACCATGTGAAACTTTTTGAAGGCCGCTCCGTAAGACTTGCTACTGGAACGAACCAGGACAATGAACCGATCTAAAGCGCAAAACGACTCAGCGCCGCTTTAAGTATGCACCTTGATAACAACGTAGATGGTAAACTTTTTCGTGCTATAAGGAGGTTATCACACCCCTTTTTACAGTCATGCACCGATTCAAGTTCAATTTGAGGCGATGCATAAAATTAAGTTGTGGCAAAATGAAACTTTTTGAAAGCTATCCCGTAAGCTGCCTAACGGAAGCTATTGCGTGAAAAAGTTCAAAAAAAAGCCGTTGCTTTTTGAAAAATAAAAAGGAAGCAGCAAATTCCTTAGTTATATTAAATTTTTAAAAATGAGTTGAAAAATATTTTGCTTTTTTGCGTAGCATGAGCTACTTTTATGCTCATCAACCAAAGTTCCAGAATGAAAACGAATGTGTAGCAGGGAAACAAACACCATCAGAACAAACAAGCCAACCAAGCCTGTGGGCTCCGGTGTTCGAATGCTGACGCTACATTAAGTATGACACTTCGAAGACGACACTAATAACAAATCCTCCCGTTGCGTGAAGCAATTTTCTCACGCAGCATGCCGATTTTCGGCCCCCCTTTTGAGTTGAACAGTTATTCAACAGCCGGTATTATGTTCCGGACTGAAAGGTTTGGTATTAATTTATCTCACACTATAAAAATTCATTTCGAATGAAAGTACTTAACTCTGGTAAGGCTTTGGTTTTAGCTGCACTGGCTGTCTTTTCGCTAAATTTTGCGTACGCGCAACCAGCGAATGACGCTTGCGCTAACGCCATTGCCCTCTCTTGTGGTCAGACAGTGACCGGCAACACCGCTACTGCAACAAATGATGTTGCGCCTTTATGTTCAGGCATCGCTCCTCAAGGTAAGGGCGTATGGTACACAATCACCGGCACCGGTGGAACGATTACGCTGTCTACCTGCAGCACGGCTACCCTTTTCGACACGCAGATTTCCGTTTACACGGGCGCTTGTACTGCACTGTCTTGTGTAGCTGCGAACAACAACGACGCTGCTTGCAGCCAAAGCGGCGCTTACCCGGCAGGAAGAAAGTCTACGGTGACTTTCAACTCTGTTTTCGGCACGGTTTACCGCGTCTTAGTAGCAGGTACGGTATCTTCTAACGGCGCGTTTTCGCTGTCTGTTACCTGCGGTATTGCAGGTCCGCCTAACGACGACTGCTCGAACTCCATTCTGGTCGCTTGCGGCTCTACGACTACCGGCTCTACGGTAGGTGCTGCTGCTGATGCCGTAGGTTCTTGCGGTGGAACTGCTTTAAACACTGCCGGTGGCGTATGGTACCGCGTAGTGGGTAATGGCGGTATGGTTACCGTAAGCCTTTGCGGTTCTAGCTACGACACCAAGGTTGGCGTATTCTCAGGCACTTGCGGCGCATTGGTTTGCGTAGCGGGCAACGACGATTTCTGCGGTACTAGTGGCCTCCAGTCGCAGGTAACGTTCTCTTCTGCTGCAGGTACGACTTACCTCATTCTGGTAACGGGCTTCAGCTCTAACACCGGCAGCTTTACGATGAATGTAACTTGTGTTGCTCCTCCTTGCAACTGTACGAACACGACTTCCTTCGGAACGGCTACTGCCGGCACTTCGAACTCTCCGGTTACGATTTCTACCTGCAACTTCCCTGCAGAGTTCGCTACAATCAACAACGCGGTAGCAGGAAGCAGCTACACGTTCACCAGCTCCGTAGGCACTGACTTCCTCACGGTTCGTCAGGGTACGTCAGGCGGCGCTGCATTGGGCTGCGGCACAACTCCACTTACAGTAACGGCAACGGCTAACGGCCCGCTCTTCCTGCACATCAGCCTCAGCAGTGCTTGCAATACCCTGGCATCGGGTTGCCGCACGACCACGGTTACATGTTCTTCCTGCAGTGGTCCTAACGGCGGCGCAGCTTGTGCAGCAGCTACTCCGCTTGCATGCGGTGGTTCTGTATCCGGCACAACGGTTGGCGGCACAACGAATACTGGCCTTGGTACCTGCGTTACGGCTTTAAACTCAGCTCCTGGTGCGTGGCACACGTTCACTTCACCTACATCACAGGTTGTGACGTTGTCTACTTGCAATGCAACAGGCTTTGACACCAAATTGGGTGTATTCGGCGGCACTTGCGGCAACTTGTCGTGTATCACCGGCAACGACGATGCAACTTGTACTTTCTCCGGCTTGCGTTCTACCGTAACCTTCACAGCTACAGGCGGTGTAACTTACCTGATTTATGTAACTGGTTTTGGTACTGCTACAGGCGCTTATGTATTGTCTGCAACCTGCGTATCTACCTTGGTTGGTCAGGATAACGAGTTGGCGGAAGCTTTCGAAACCCAAACGGTTTCCAATGAATTGAACGTTGGCGAACTCTTCCCTAACCCGGTAGCGAACACCAATGTATCAGTTAAGATCAATTCGCCGGAAGAAGCGATTGCTCGCGTGAACGTTTTTGATAACATGGGCCGCGCAGTGCGCACTATGGAAACAGAACTGTACTCGGGTGCTAACACGGTAGAATTGAACCTTGACCAATTGGCAACAGGTACTTACTTTGTATCTATCCAGGTTGGAAAAGAAACTGTACGTCGCAAATTGCTGATCATGAGGCCGTAGTCCTCAAGAACGATACTGTATCATCAGAACTGAAAATAGCGGGGCGATGCCGAAAGGTGTCGCCCCGTTTTTTATTAATTGATGATTGATGATTGATAAATGAGGATTGATGATGTATACATGCACGAATTGCGCTTTGTGTGGGGCATGAGAAATCCTGAAAGGATTGAATATGAATAGCCGCCGATGAAATCGGTGGCAGGGAGGCAGGTATCAACCACGAGTAACCGCGAAGCGGTTGAATAAAAGAAGACTTGGCTATTAAGGAAGAATGCACCAAGATTCAACCCCTCCAGGGTTATGAGGTGTTAGATTGCCTTTTTTACCCCGGATTGCATCCGGGGTTATTCACAGTTAACCGCTTTACCGGCGAGTGTCGGCTCCGCATGTTTTTTCTACGCCATACCTGTCATGAACCGCAAAACTATGAAAAGCTGGCCTTATGTTGCAGATTCCCTGCCGGGAATGACAAAACGATGATGCTTTATGCACTGCCTACGCTCGGCGGTATCGCGGTTGCCCGCATAGCTTCTGTTTTGAATGTGGCAACGTCAGGGCAAAAAAAAATGCCGGAGCCCATGATGGCGCTCCGGCACTGTATACAGTCTTGTTACCTAAAAATTAAAATTCTTTAACAGGGATTTGCTTTATGTCTTTTGATTGTCTATCCATTTAGTCGAGTGGAGTGTCTGTTTTTTAGAGTTCGATAGCAAGGCATGCGAAGGCCCCAAAAACGAGAGTCCCGCCCGCCGGACGGGATGACGCTTTTTGGGCCTTCGCATAACGCAGCTATCGGACTATAAAAACAGGCACTAACTAAATGTTTGGGGACCAAACGGTGTAGCTTTTAGGCGGACACTGAATCTTCACCCAGCCGCCGCCTTGCGTGGTTGGGTACCAGTTGGAGTGGCCCGTGAAATCTTTAATTTGGGTATTGTTCCAGTTGGTCGGCACCCAACGCTCTAACCAGGAATTGGAGTTGTTCAGATACACAATCAGACCCGGGCCGTTGTAACCGTTTCTTCTGGCCACGTATTCATCGTTGTCGGCATACAGGATTGAAGTCGTGCCCGAAGCTTTGTTGTTGTGGATCCAGATCAGGTTGTTCAGCTTGCTTTTGTTCAGCCATTCCTCGTAGTCGCGGTAAAAGATGGTGGGGTAGCCTTCGTGGGTCAGGATATAGGCATACGCCAGCATTTTGTTCCAGATTTCGTCGGTGTCGTGATTGGCGACGAAGGTTACGGCTTTGTAAGGATTCCGTTTCCACATCATGTCGTCGTACAGCACGCTCAGGTTGTTGCCGTCAAAGGCATCGTTCATTTTGTAATAGCAGGCAAAGTCAAAAACGCTGCTATTGGCCTGATTGGCCCACCAATTCAGGTAGTCTACATTGGAATCCCAGAGTTCGCCTACCGAGAAGCCGCCAACGTTGCTGTTCCATGCGTTGACTACCGAAGGAGAAAAACCTTTGACATAATCGAAACGCCAGCCATCAAAACCAATGGTGTTTTTGTAGTATTTGCCAACCCCATCTGATCTAAGATACAACCAATCCTGCACAAAAGGCCGGGCATGGCACAAATCGGGAAAGCCCCCAAAGTAGCCTTCGTCGTTGTTTTGAATGGCGTTGGGGTGAAAATCGTGTTGGTTACGCAAAAACTTGCCGGAAGCGACACCCGTGAAATTGGTCCAGGTCTGAGTTCCGGTATATTGATTATTTTCCAGAGCGCCGCCACTGTTGTGGTTGAGGACGATGTCCGCATACACTTTCATGTTTTCGGTGTGTGCGGCATTAATGAGGCTTGTAAGTTCTGTTTTCGATCCGAAACGGGTTTCGACGGTTCCGTTTTGGTTGTATTCACCCAGGTCGAAATAATCGGTGGGATCGTAACCCATAGAATTGGCGCCAGCCTGCGCTTTGGATACAGGGGGCAGCCAGATGGCGTCCATTCCTGCACTCGACCAGGCATCCACTTTTGTCTGAACCGTATTCCACCAGGTGCCGCCTGCGGGAGGATCCCAGTAGAACGCCTGCATCATCACTCCGCCGCCGGGGTTGCCGGTGTAGGTGCGGGAATCAATTTCGGATTCAGAACGATTGGTTTCGGTAGAAAAGGGAGCGCCACTGTGGTTGGTGACGTGTACGATGTTGATTTCTTTTTCGGCTGCTAAGGAAGGAGTTTCGTTGGTTCCCAAAAAATCCTGCGTGCAGGCAGAGAACAAAAACATTAAGGCAAATAAGTAGACCGCTAATTGCTTCATGACCGGTTTTTGTTTTGAAATGATGTGTTGTGTTGTAGTAGTAATCGTGGTGCAAGATTAGGGCGAAATCCGGTTCCGGTCGCTTCAGATTATAATGTAGGACATAAAAGGAGCAAAGTATTGGGCGCAAATTATGAAATGACACGTTTGA
Organism: Saprospiraceae bacterium; assembly: GCA_046153985.1. Lineage (GTDB taxonomy): Bacteria > Bacteroidota > Bacteroidia > Chitinophagales > Saprospiraceae > JABWAJ01. The sequence goes on along the minus strand of JBJXFD010000494.1, from coordinate 138 downwards.
GGTACTCCCTCGGCGTGCAATCTTCCAATTTTTTGAAGGAGCGGTTGAAAGCAGATTTGGAGTTGAAACCAACCGCGAAGGCGATGGCTAAGAGGGTTTGATTGCGGTATTCCTCCAATTGAACCAGGCGTTTGAATT
>JBJXFD010000001.1:0-28941 GCA_046153985.1 Saprospiraceae bacterium | reverse complement strand
TTCTTTGTCTGCTCTTTTCGGTTGCTTTGTTTGGCTTGGCCTATTTCATCAGCATGTACTACCTCAAAGAGTATCTCTACCGGAAAATCAAGGTCATCTACAAAACCATCCACCAGCAAAAACTCTCCCCGGGTGAGCGCCCAATGGAAATTGATATGACAAGCCATATTGTGGATGAGGTGGAACGCGAAGTAGAGCAATGGGCCATTGATCAGCAAAATGAAAACAATAAGCAAAAGTCCTGGGCCGAATACCGGCGCAAGTTTGTCGGCGATATTTCCCACGAACTCAAAACGCCCATTTTTAACATCCAGGGCTATTTGCATACCCTGCTCGAAGGCGGCATTTACGATGAGGAAGTGAACATGACTTTTCTGAAAAAAGCTGTAAAAAATGTCGAGCGCCTGCACACCATCGTCGAAGACCTGAGCACCATTTCCCGGCTTGAATCCGGAGAACTGATTTTAGATATGCAGGTTTTTGATATCCACCAGTTGACCGAGGAAGTTTTTGATGACCTGGAATTCAAGGCTGCGGTGAGAAGTATCAGGCTCGAATTCAAAGAGGGCGCTTCATCGGGGTATAAAGTCCGGGCAGACCGCGAGAGCATTCGCCAAATTCTGATGAATCTCCTGCACAATTCCATCAAATACGGCAACCCAAGTGGAAAAACGAAGGTCGGTTTTTACGATATGGATAAAAACGTCCTGATCGAAGTAGCCGACAACGGCATTGGCATTCCAGCCAAACACCTCAACCATGTATTCGACCGCTTTTACCGCGTAGATAAAAGCCGCTCCCGCGCGCAAGGGGGCTCCGGCCTGGGTCTTGCCATTGTGAAACACATCATCGAAGCGCACAAACAAACCATTAATGTGCGCAGTACGCCGAATGTGGGCTCTACGTTTGGGTTTACTTTGGAAAAAGCGTAAGTACTACTCTTTCTTTAACACCACCGCATCAATTTCCCTCGCTTTCACGGCTTTATTAAATTCCGGAAGCTGCTCCGCTACGATTTTTTGGAAAATGGCCAATTGGATGTCAATTTTCATAGTGATTTCTTCCTTCACCTGAATGGCTTGCCGAGTTGGCGGATAATCACCAAAACCAACAGTAGCGCCTACATGCGCCAGTTTGTTGTTCAACCGGATGGGGTAATTGAGCGGGTCCTGACCGCTTTTGTTTTTTGTTTGATACAACTCGTTTTCCACTAAGGTCAGCATAGAGTCAATGCCTGTTGCCTGGGCAACCAGCAGCTTCATCGAATCATCGCCTTTCACTTTGGTTTTGAACTGATTGAGTTGTTCCCGGATGCTGCGGATGTCCATGATGGCCTGGTGCGTTTCCGAAACTTTATCGCGCACAGCAATCAAAAAATCAAATTGCTGCTGCAACTCAGCCTGTGTGGATTCGGAGCGCGGATCTTTCAGGATTTCAAAAGCCTGCTCCTGAGATGCTTTACCGACCATTAGTTTCACCATATAATTCCCAGGTGCTGCCCGGGGGCCGGTAACGCCGCCAGCCCAAAGGATCATGCCATCGAATTTTTTGGCGTCGGGATACCGCATGTTCCAGGCAAAAAGGTTGCCGCCTTTTTTTAGTTCCGGCAATTTATTGGCGTCTTCTTTTGCTTTGGTGGAAAACTCACGGATCAGCTTTCCGTCCGCCTGGTAATACATCAATTTTACTTCAACAGAATCAAGGGGTTTTTCTTTCAGGTAAAAATGCGTCATCACACCACCAGGGTGGTTCAAACCCTCTTTTTTAATCGCATTTTTGTTTTGAAACCCACCCATGCGGTAGCTCGGCATGGGTTTATACAGGTGAAATTCAGATTTCGCAAGGCCGTCCTCCAATTGATGCAAAACCGTTAGGTCATCAATAAGCCAAAGGCTGCGACCCTGTGTGGCAGCAATCAGGTTATCATTTTTTACCGCCAGATCGGTAATGGGCACGATGGGCAGGTTGAGTTGGAACGGGCGCCAGTTATCGCCGTCGTCAAAAGAAATGTACATACCAGTTTCCGTGCCGCAATAGAGCAACCCTTTGCGCTTCGGATCAGCCCTGACCACCCGGGCAAAATGAGAAGAATTGATACCTTTTGTAATGAGCGTCCAGGTTTTTCCATAGTCTTTGGTGCGATAAATATAGGGTTTGTAATCGCCCAGCTTGTAGCGCGTTCCCACCACATAAGCGCCGCCTTTGGTGAAGGGGTCGCAGTCAATGCTGTTGAACATCATCCATTCGGGCATACCCTCGGGTGTCACATTTTCCCATGCTTTGCCATCTATTCCGCCACCGGTTTTGGAAACATGAATCAGCCCGTCATCGGAACCGGTCCAAAGGAGGTCTGGTTCGTAGGGGGATTCGGTCGCCGCAAAAATGGTACAATAGTATTCCACACTCGTATTGTCCTTGGTGATTGGCCCCCCGGAAGGCCCCAGTTTGGCAGGGTCGTTGCGCGTCAGATCGGGGCTGGCCAATTCCCAGGAACGCCCGCCATCAAAACTCGCATGTACATGATTGGAAGTGGTGTAGAGCTTTTTCGGATTGTTTGGGGAAAAAAAGATCGGAAAATTCCACTGAAACCGGTATTTCATGCCTTCCGCGCCGTGGCCCATCGGGTTGTCCGGCCAGACATTTACGCCCTGCATCTGATTTGTACGATGGTTTAGCCGGGTCAGAAAGCCATCGTAACTGCCCCCATAAACGATGTCATTATCTAAAGGATCAACTGCGATGTGGCCGCTTTCGCCGCCGGCAGTTTCTTCCCAGTCGTCTTCCCCAATCGAGCCGCCATTGGTGCGGTGCAGCACGCGCAGGGTAGAATTGTCCTGTTGGGCCACGTAAATGCGGTAGGGGAAGTGATTGTCTGTGGCAATCCGGTAAAACTGCGCCGTTGGTTGATTGTGGTAGGTACTCCAGTTTTCGCCGCCATCGTAACTCACCTGTGCCCCGCCATCGTCGGCAATGATCATCCGTTTGGGATCTTCCGGGGCAATCCATAGATCGTGGTGGTCGCTATGCGGGGAATCATAAGATTTGAAAGTTCGGCCCCCATCTGTAGACTTGAAATAGTCTACGTTCAGCACATACACCGCTTCTGCATCCTGCGGATCGGCATAGATGCGCGTGTAGTACCAGGCCCGTTGCCGCATATTGCGGTCGCTGTTGAGTTTCGCCCAGGTTTTTCCACCGTCGTCGGAGCGCAGCACGCCGCCTTCTTCTGCTTCCACGATGGCCCATACCCGCTCCGAATTAGCGGGAGATACTGCAATTCCGATAATGCCTAATGGCGCTTTGGGCATGCCTTTGTTGGTGGAAAGGTTGGTCCAGGTATCGCCACCATCCGTACTTTTCCAGATAGCAGAGCCTTCCCCGCCGCTCTCTAAGCTATGCGGCGTTCTCCGGATCCGCCAGGTTGAGGCGTAGAGTATGCGTGGGTTGTTGGGGTCAAAAGTCAGGTCCATAGCGCCGGCATCTGCATTGGCAAAAAGGATGCGTTCCCAGGTTTTGCCGCCGTCTTTGCTTCGGTAAACGCCGCGTTCTTCGCTGGATTTGTACAAATCGCCCAAAACAGCTGCATATACGAGGTCCGGATTTTTTGGATGGATGCAGACGCTTGGAATGTGTCTGGAGTTCTCCAGCCCGGCTTTTTTCCAGGATTTACCTGCATCTTCTGATTTCCACATACCGTAGCCATAAGACACATTGCCACGCACGGTATTTTCACCACCGCCGACGTAAATGACGTTGTTGTCGTATTCACTCACGGCTACTGCCCCGATGGAGCCGCCAAAATAGCCATCACTGATGTTGGCCCAGGTTTCGCCGCCGTCGGTTGTGCGCCAGACGCCCCCGCCCGTACTGCCAAAATAAAAGAGTTTTTCTTTGCCGGGAACACCCGCCACCGCCGCTGATCGCCCGCCCCGGTAAGGCCCGATGCTGCGCCATTCCAGGGCGTTATACAAGTTCTCCTCGTAATTGTTTTCAGGTGAATTTGCCTGCGATTTGGTTTTGTTTTTTTGTCCGAAAGTGGAGAGGGGGGAAGCGGTGATCAAAGCGACCAAAAAAAGGCACGGCCAAAGGGAAAGGGAGGATTTTTTCATATCAGTTTGTGTTTGTTGTTGCACGTAGACCTAAGCACTGCTGCGCGCTTAAAAAACCAAAAGGTTTCCGTTCCGCTAAAATAGAAAATGTTATACCTTTCCGTACTGAAACCACAGGATTTATGACCGATTTTTCCAATAAAACAGTTTTGATTACTGGTGGATCGCGCGGGATTGGCCGTGCGACGGCCTTAGCCTTTGCGGAAAGCGGGGCCCGGGTGGCCATCAATTTTAGGGCCGATAGTGCTGCTGCTCAGGCAGTTTGCGAAGAATTGCCAGGGGAAGGCCACTTAGCCATCAAAGCCGATATTAGCCATTCCAATGCAGTCCATCAAATGATTCGGGCTGTGGTGGAAGAGTTTGAAACGCTGGATATTGTGGTGAACAATGCCGGGATTTACGAGCCGCATCCTATCGCAGCTGTCAGTTATGCCGAGTGGCAGCAAGCGTGGCAAAAAACGTTGAACGTTAACCTGCTCGGTGCAGCTAATGTTTGCTACTGTGCAGCCCGGCAAATGATGGAACAGGGTGGTGGTGGCTGCATCATAAACGTTTCTTCCCGGGGCGCCTTTCGTGGTGAACCCGACCACCCGGCATACGGAGCGAGCAAAGCCGGACTAAACGCCCTGAGCCAGTCGCTGGCGCAGGCTTTGGCAAAATACCAGATTTTTGTAGGCGTGGTTGCACCGGGATTTGTGGAAACGGAAATGGTTTCCGAGCTTTTGGATTCTGAAGCCGGTGAAGCCATTCGGGCCCAAAGCCCGCTCAACCGGGTGGCAACACCAGAAGAAGTGGCCCAGGCTATTTTGTTTTTAGCTTCCGGGAAAACCATGTATGCTACCGGGTGTATTCTCGACATCAACGGCGCCTCGTATTTGCGGTAAATTATTCTTCAGTGACTTGACCAATCAATTGCCGAATTACTTCTTTTCGTCCTGGGCTTACCGCAACGTTCAATACCCGGTTAGCCGTGTATACAGGGGCACTTTGACCTGCATACAATTGCTCGCCAAGGTTGCCAAAGATGAAAACGGAGGCTTGTAAACCTTCCGGAATATTCAGCGCAGTGAACCCGTTCATGCCGGGGTACAAACGAATGATCGAAGGAATATCCCTGAAAACCAGAAAGGCATCCAAATGCCGGAAAACATCCCGTTCTCCGCCGAGTCGAATACTCATCATTACCTTACGCGATTTGCTATGGTAAGGCTTCTGGCAAGACCACCAGCCACAGCGGTCAAGCTGAAACTGGTACTGCGTGTCGCCCGAATGCTCAAATAACAGGCTGGAGGCAAAATTCCAGTCGAATGCTGATTGACCTGAAATAGACCGGATCGCGGAGGCGCCCCCTGAAAAAAGGAGCATGCGCTGCGGTTTGCGAAAAAAGGCAGTAGAGGACAACCGAACCTGGATGGGAAGCGCCACTTCAACGGGGTGCCCCGAGTGGAAAGCCAGAAGGTGAAATTGTGCAGCGGCTTCCAGTAAATTGCCATTGGCGGAAGTCGGGCGCCCAAATAGCAGCATGTCGGCCAATGTATAAAGCTCTTTCAAGACGATTTCCACGGTTCCGAAAATTCGTCTTTTCCGGTCACGGCTCATAAAAGCACAAGCAGGAATACTCAACTGCATGCCGCTGGTAGTCAACAAGCTTTGAGGCATCGTGCTGTCAATCACAAAGCGTTGTGCGCGGAGGTCTGCCTCATAAAGGAATTCTCCTGGCGTGCGATAAGGAATGCAGGCCTGTGGGCGCCGGGGCGCCGAATGTTGAAGAGCAATCATGAACGTGTGCGTTTTCTCTGCCAAAGAATGGACGCATTCAGGAAGGATATTGCAAGCGCAGAAATCCTGTCGCGCAGGAAATCCGGTGGTGCAAATTGTGTTGTGTAGCCTGAAGCGTCAAGAGTCAACGCCTCTCAAAGACAATAATCCCAAGCAATAAAAAAGAGAAAAATGATGGAGGGTGGAAATTGTGTAGAATCTTGTGGACAAATATAAACATATTTTTGAAAAGAAAGGAGATATTAGAGCAAAGATTTTAAACATTCCCTGCCATTCGTGAATGTGGGTGTATAGAATCTAATATCTAAAATCTAATATCTAAAATCTATACATGAAGCCTTTGGCAGAGCGGATGCGCCCGCAAACATTAAGCGAATACACCGGACAGCGGCATTTGGTAGGGGAGGGGGCTGTGTTGCAACGGGCCATTGCTTCGGGGGTGATCCCGTCTGTCATTTTGTGGGGGCCGCCGGGGGTTGGTAAAACAACGCTGGCCCGCATCATTGCGAACGAATTGAAGCGCCCGTTCCATACCTTAAGCGCGGTACATTCAGGCGTAAAAGACGTGCGCGACGCCATTGAAAAAGCCCGCAGTCAAAGGTTTTTTAACAGCCAGAATCCATTGCTGTTCATTGACGAAATTCACCGGTTCAGCAAGTCGCAACAAGACTCTCTGCTGGGTGCAGTGGAGGAAGGTGTAGTCACCCTCATTGGCGCTACAACAGAAAATCCTTCTTTTGAAGTCATACCGGCTTTGTTGTCGCGTTGTCAGGTCTACATCCTGAAATCTTTGGAAAAAGAGGACTTGATGTATTTGGTAAATCAGGCCCTGCAACACGATGAATACCTGAAGGATAAGCGCATCCGGATCGAGACCACCGACGCTTTGCTCCACCTCTCCGGCGGCGACGCGCGCAAGCTTTACAACATCCTCGAATTAGCAGCCGGAGAAGCCACCGGAGACCAGGAAGTGGTCATCAACGACGACTATATCACCGCGCTGGTGCAGCAGCATATTGCCCTGTACGACAAAGGCGGAGAAGTGCATTACGACGTTGCTTCGGCTTTCATCAAATCCATCCGCGGAAGCGATCCAAATGCTGCGGTGTATTGGCTGGCCCGCATGATCGAAGGTGGGGAAGATGTAAAATTTATCGCCCGGCGCATGATGATTGCTGCGTCGGAAGACATTGGTCTGGCTAATCCCAATGGACTGCTGATGGCAACCACTGCTTTTCAGGCCGTGCAGGTGGTCGGTTTGCCGGAGGCCCGCATCATCCTGTCGCAGGCTGCAATTTACTTAGCCACTTCGCCCAAAAGCAATTCTGCTTACCTGGCCATCAACACGGCGCAGGAACTCGTCCGCAAAAGCGGCAACCTGCCCATTCCGCTCCACCTCCGCAACGCGCCAACCGGCCTGATGAAGCAGCTGGGCTATGGCAAAGGCTATCGCTATGCCCATGATTTTCCCGGCAATTTTGTCGCCCAGGAATTTTTGCCGGATGATATTTCCGGAACGAAACTGTTCGACCCGCAACACAATTCCACAGAAGAAAAAGTCCGGCAAAAACTTAGGGACGAGTGGAAGGATAAGTACGGGTATTAGCCTGCCTAAAATAACCCAATCGATGTTTTTTCCCGTTCAGGGGCATATTCTCCTGCCTCGGCTACTTGCTTGCAGCTAAACGCATAAGCCTCCCTAATTTTGAACTGTTCGGTATTCGAACAGACAACATTGAATTATTTCAAGCAAGGTGACATTTGTTATTGCGCAGGATGATTCGTTGTCGTAATTTACAGGCAGATGATTTGAATTAATGTTTATGTTTTCAATGTCTTATGCCAATAAATAAACTTGAGATGAAAAGAATATTGGTTTTTGCATGGTTGTTAATGGGATTGACGGCCAATGCGCAGGTGAGTGTTAACTGGGTTAATTACCCGGGAGGAGTTGCCATCGCAACAGACGCTTCCGATCATGTTTATACGGCAAACTGGGATTATAATCCAGGGGGTGACATCACCGTCACAAAGCGCGACACAGATGGAAATATCCTCTGGTCAGTTCCTTATGACAATACCAATACAACCCGGCACGAAGTGGCCACATGGGTGGATACCGATAATCAGGGAAACGTCCTTGTATCGGGAACAATCCGGTCTGGATATTCTAATCCCGTAAATGCCAACAGCGTGTTGATGAAGTTTAGCCCCTCAGGGGTATTGCTGTGGAGAAGCGTTTATGAAACTGATTTTGACGGATCTTCAACCAATAAATTATTGATTGATTCACAAAACAATATCTATGTATTGGGCAGAGGCCATAGTGGCGTCGGAATGGTTACAAAAGTCAAAAAATTCAGTCCGGGCGGAACGGCTTTATGGTCCTACTTTGATGTTGCCGGGATTGGCGCTCCCATAAATTTCAAATTCACACCCGACAATAACATCATCATTTCGGCAAGGGGGATTACCGGAGCCATCAATGGCTATGCAAAAATTGATTTGAACGGCAATAACATCTGGAGCCTTGCCGGCATTAATAGCCTCACTGCGGGTGATGCAGCTGGCGACAGTTTTGGCAATACCTATCTGGTGAACGGCGAATACGTAGCCACTAACGCCGGTAGTGTTGTGTCCAAGTTATCTCCGGCTGGCAGCTTGATTTGGCAGCATACGAATGCCATGGCTGGATTTAAAATTGAAGTTGGAACAGACAATAACCCCATCATCAGCGGCTTTCCAAATTCCGGTACAGCCGGTGCTGCTTTTTTGAAATATAATAGTAATGGCAACGTTTTGTGGCAAAATTTGGATGCCGACGGCGCCGCTTATAATTTATTGTCGCACGGACAAATGAAGCTCGATGCCTCGAATGCCGCCTACCTTGCTGCAAGTACTTTGTTTCAGATGGCGGTTTGCAAGGTAAACAGCAATGGAACATCTGCCTGGGTCGCCACCACATCAGGCAGCGGTGCTTATGTGCTCGATTTTGGGACTAATAACAGCGTGTTTGTGGTGGGCGGCACTACCGCAAAGTTATCTCAGTCTGGAAGTACGCCGCCGCCGGCAACACCGTCAAATCTGGTTGCAACAGCCGCCGGATCCTCGGCCATCAACCTGAGTTGGACAGACAATGCTTCCAACGAAACGGGGTTTGTGCTGGAGCGATCCCTGTCGGCGGGAAGCGGTTTTGCCATTGTTGCCACCTTGCCAGCCAATACCACCGCTTACAACAATGTTGGTTTGAATGCTTCAACGACTTATTATTACCGGGTACAAGCGTCTAGTAGTGGGGGAAGTTCCGGATGGAGCAATGTTGCAAGCGCGACAACGGCGACAGCTTCTGCTCCACCGGCAGCGCCCTCCAACCTGATGGCAACAGCGGCCAGCGCCTCTGTCATCAACCTGAGCTGGACAGACAATGCCGACAATGAGACGGATTTTGTGCTGGAACGGTCCTTGTCAATGGGCAGAGGGTTCGCCGCCATTGCCACTTTACCGGCCAATACGACTACCTATAGTGATTCCGGGTTGAGTTCTTTAACGACTTATTACTACCGGGTACAGGCGTCGAATGCGGTGGGGATTTCTGCGTGGAGCAATGTTGCGAGCGCAACGACCACTTCTTCTTCTGCACCGCCGCCGGCAGCGCCGTCAAATCTGGTTGCAACAGCTACCGGAACTTCAGCCATCAACCTGAGCTGGACAGACAATGCCGCTAATGAAACGGGTTTTGTGTTGGAGCGATCCTTGTCGGCAGGAAGCGGCTTTACCTCGGTAGCCACCTTACCGGCCAATACGACTGCGTATAGTGATTCCGGGTTGAGTTCTTCAACGACTTATTACTACCGGGTACAAGCGTCGAATGTTGCGGGGAATTCTGCGTGGAGCAGTGTTGCGAGCGCTACGACCACTTCTTCTGCAACGCCGCCGGCAGCGCCGTCAAATCTGGTTGCAGCAGCGGCCGGCGCCTCAGCCATTAACCTGAGCTGGACAGACAATGCCGCTAATGAAACGGGTTTTGTGTTGGAACGATCCTTGTCGGCAGGAAGCGGCTTTACCACGGTAGCCACCTTACCGGCCAATACGACTACGTATAGTGATTCCGGGTTGAGTTCTTCAACGACTTATTATTACCGGGTACGGGCGTCGAATGTTGCGGGGAATTCTGCGTGGAGCAATGTTGCGAGCGCTACGACTGCTGCTGTTGTCGCGACGCCGCCGAATGCTCCGTCCGACCTCGTTGCAACGGCTACCGGGTGCAACGCGATACAGCTTAACTGGTCTGATAACGCTACGAATGAAACCGGTTTTGTACTGGAGCGATCTTTGTCGCCGGGCAGGGGGTTTGTCGCCATTGCCATGCTGCCCGCCAATACCACATTTTATACCAATACCGGGTTGAATCCTTCCGCAACCTATTACTACCGGCTGCAGGCTTCAAATACGGTGGGCAGTTCTGAATGGAGCAATATTGCGGAGGCTACCGCTTCCTGCCCTTCGGGATCATTGGTCGTTCACGACATCCTACTTTATCCCAATCCCGCAAGTAACGGAGTATTTTACCTGGAATTGCCAGTTTCAGGAACTACTTTCCCTGCTACCCTTCAACTGTTTTCAATGACAGGCCAGGAGGTTTTGAGGAAAGATTTGTACGATTACCGCAATGCCATAAACGACGATGGCCTTGCAAATGGCACTTATTTATTGACGGTTCGCCGCAATGGAGAAATTTACAAGCTCAAAATTGTAATCAACAGATAGAAATTGCGCTATTTTTGGGCATTCGTTTAGCCACAGCGTCTTTTTAGAGAAAGATGCTGTGGCTCTTTTGCTTTATTTTCTTCGGTTCAATCAAGTGACTGCATAGCGAAATAGTTATCCATTCCAACGGGCATATCAAAAAATCGTATATTTCGCGTTTTAGGGACTTATTGTTGCGACGTTACTTAGGCAAACATTCAACATCGATATGCTTGATGCGCTCAAACGCGAATTGAAAGAACTCATTGGCGACAACCGCCACGAGGAGGTGTTCCGCCGGTTGACGGAGGAGGTCCTGTTGGTGAACAGCCCGTTGTACAACGATGCCATTTTGCTGCAAAGCAAATACAACGAATCGGCTCGCGCCGGCAACCTTGGTCTGATTGCATTTGAAGAAAAAAACATCAATTTCAGCAGCAGCAGTCAGGCGCTGATTTGGCTTGTCAACAACATTGTACCCGAAGCGCTGAGTGAAAAACTGCATCGAAAGGCTGAATCCTGCCGTAGCATGCCTGCCGTTCACGCCTATACTTGCGATCGGGTGGAGCAAAACGAAATTTTCCAGCTCAACTACTACGACACGCCTGGTCCTGAGCAAAAACTGCGTTTTTTTTACCTCTACGGCGATGCGCGGCAGGAACAGGAAAGCTTGTTCAAACGGCTCGGCTACGAAATCGGCGGGCACTTGCTAAACTGGGAAAAAGGCGACTACAATCCGGGTACAAAAATCAAGTTTGTAGATTGTAAGCCGCAAGTGCATGACAACCCGAAGTTGTTTCAGATCAACGTCATGCGCGAACTACTGGCCCGGTTTTTCGAGCCGGTCAATAACCTGCAACCCATTCTGAGTAAAAAGCTGAACGAAGTCCTGACCAGTCCCGAACTGAAAGATTATGGCCCGAACGATCTGGTATTTATCCTCCTGACCATAGACGACCACAACTGGCGCGAGCAGGTTACGCCGCTCGTCGTAAAGAGCTTGGTTGAAGGCTTTTGCGCCTGCGATTTGCCGCCCGGTTCTCCGAATTTCTTTTTCTTTTTTGGGATTGAATACCAAAAAACGAATGAAACGGTAAAGGCCCAGGTGCGTAAAGCCATTCAGGAACGGGCGCACGGCGAATCGCTGCCAGAACTTCAACCGGTCAGCCTCCGCGAGGTGAGCGAGTGGTTCAGCCGCTACGACGTGCTCCGAATGCCTGGCCAGGAACCAGAAGCCGCTGCTGCTGAAATATTCCCCGGCGCCACAGAATTAGACATGGCCGACATCGAGCTGAAACTTCAGGAGCTCATAGAGCGGTATAATAAAGGGGCGGTAAACGGTGGACAGCTTGCCCCGCGATAGCGGGGGTAGACGGCCCCAATAACCAATAACAATTAACCATACCCGGTAGACGGTCCCCAATAACCAATAACAATTAACAAATAACCATACCCGGTAGACGGCCCCCAATAACCAATAACAATTAACAAATAACCATACAAAATGGCGGATTCCAACAAAAATTTTGACCCCGGAAAAGATTACATCATCAGCGAAGCGTTGCGCATTGCCCTTGAGGGCGCAGTGGCGTTGCGCCAACCCCTGCTGCTCACCGGCGAACCCGGTACCGGCAAAACAACGCTGGCGCAATGGGCCGTGGGGTATCTAAATGAAAAATACAACAACAGCTTCTACCCGCAGCCGTTGCGGTTTAATACCAAAACCACCTCTGCAGCCCGTGATTTATTCTACACTTACGATGCGCTATCCCATTTTCAGTCGGCCAACCTGAAGGGCGATACACGGAAAGCGGCAGATTTTATCGAATTGCAGGCCTTGGGCAAAGCCATTGCCATGAGCAACCCCAGACCGGAATACACCGGACGATTTCGCATAGATTTGCCACCTAAACCGCAAAGCGCAGTCGTGTTGATAGACGAAGTAGACAAAGCGCCCCGCGATTTCACCAACGACATCCTCGACGAAATCGAAAATTACCGGTTTCAGATCCGGGAGCAGGACAACTACCCGGTTGAACGCGGCCCCGACGCGCAAATCGTCGTCATCATGACGAGCAATTCCGAAAAAAACCTGCCCGATCCTTTCCTGCGTCGCTGCGCATTTTTCCACATTGAGTTCCCAAAAGGGCAACTTTTGCGCGACATCGTAGAAAAACACCTCGGGCGGATTACACCCGAAACAGAAAAAGCTTACAGGGAACTTTTTGCTTTTTTTGATCAGGTGCGCAACCACGCCGTTCGCAAAAAACCGGCTACGGCTGAACTGATCGGTTGGCTTAAACTGCTGGGGTTGAATGGTTATTTCAATAACCCCAATACAGAAGCGCAAAAGAAAATGTTGGAATACAACCTGTCTTTTTTGGTGAAAACACAGGAAGATCTGGAAGCGGTCCGGAAATTATTGAACCCGTAACGGTTTGGAACCAAACCCACATACCGCCCTTCCGTTAGAAGCCTTCTTTGCCCGCTTAGAGGCAGCTGGCTTCCGCATGGACACTGCACGCAAAATGCGGCTACTCCGCGTATTGGAGGAGGAAGCGCCTGAATTATATGGAGATTTTGGAGGCTTGAAGTACCGTTTAGGGCCTTTCGTTGCGCGCACGCCGCAGGAACAGGAACGTTTTTATGATTTTTTTGATCAATTTTTGAAAGAATGTGCCTCAGAAGCAGAAGCACTGAACAAATTGCCGGAAGCATCAACCGTTCCAATACCACCGATTCCGCCCGTTCCCAAATTTAATCAATGGTGGTTGCTGCTGCTTTTACCTGTTTTGGGGTTGCTGTACTGGTGGTTTCAGCCGACGCCCCGACCTGTTGAGCCGTGCCGGGTGCAAATGGAACTGGAGTCAGTGGCGCCGCTTCGGGAAGGCGACCTGCTTGAATGCAGGAATATCAGTACCTGCCCCGACAGCAGCGCTTACGTTTGGGAGATCCGGGATGCAGCAAGCGGGCAACTTGAATATACGGATACGGCTTTTCATTTGAATTGGAAGACTGTCGGTGATGGTAAAGATAAATTAGTCGTGCTGCGGTACACTGCGCCAGCTGCGGACATAGCAAATGCCACAGATAGTTTAATCGTCCGTTTTGAAGAAAATGTACAAAACATTGGCGGCAAGCCCTACCTGCAAACCTTTGCCGTCAGGCGCGATTACCCCCGCCAGTTGCTGCAATTAAACGGGTGGTACTGGTTATTTGCCATCGTGCCTTTGTTTTTTGCAGGTTGGTTGCTGGCGCGCTGGTGGAAAAAACGCCACGAAAAAACGCCCGAAAAAACTGTCACTGACCTGGAAGCGGAATACCCCATCCACGATGCGGGGCCTTATTTTGTACCCTACCTGCCCCAGGATGCAAAAATCACCGTGCCGCGCGACTTTTTTCGCATGGCCGAAGTGATGCGCCGTCGGGAGACAGGCATCCGCCGTTATTTCGACGCTGCAGCCTCCGTGCGCGCGACCGTGGATGCAGGCGGTTACCCCGAATGGCGCGAAAAATCAGATACCCGACCTGCGGAGTACCTGTTCCTGGTGCAACGCAGCGACGAACGCAACCAGCAAGGCCAACTCTTTGAACGCCTCACGTCTTTTTTGAAAAGACGGGAAGCACCCGCTGAAGTGTTTTTTCACAGCGGCAGTTTCGATGTTTTTAAAAACCCGGAACACCCGCAGGGCCTGAACTTAGCTGAACTGAAGCAACATTATTCCATGCACCGACTTGTGTTGCTTGGCGACGGACACGGCCTGGTCAATCCATATAATCCGCAAACACCGGCCCTGCTTACGGCGCCGGTTAAAATTCTTTCTTCCTGGCCTCGACGCATCCTGCTGACGCCAGAACCGGTGAGCGGCTGGTCTTTCCAGGAAGCTTTGCTGCACCGGCATTTTTTGATCTGCCCCGCCGATACGGACGGGATGCTGGCCGGTTTGGAAATGCTCGACCGCATGGAAGAGTACGAGCCCGGTAATTTTGCGCGCCGGGAAGCCGAATTGCTGCGCCTGCACCCTCAAATTTCGCATCGCTACCGCCACTGGGAAACCCCCGAAGACCACAAAGCTTATCTGAAAGACCACCCGGAATGGTACCGTTGGCTGTGCGCTTTAGCCGTTTGTGTGCAACCCGACTGGGCGCTGACCATAGCCGTTGGGCGGGCCATCGGGGTAGAAGTGACGCACGACGGGCTTTTGGCCTTGAGCCGCATTCCCTGGTTGAACAGCAACGCACCGGATACCAACCTGCGCTTGGCCCTGTTGCGGCAGCTCGACTCTGCCGATGAAGCGCTTGCGCGAAAAGCTGTGGCCGAAGAATTGGAGCACGTAAAGGGACGCATGGCCGGCAGTTTCGCCAAAACCGACTGGACGACTAATCTTGCGATACAACGCTTCGCCCTCGACCCACGCGACGAAGGCAACAAAGAGACTTTACGCGACCTGAAACGCCTCGGCTTGCTTTCCGGGGCCCAATTGGCGGAATTAGACCTGATCGTGCAGGAAAAAATAGACAAAAAAGGCTTGCCCGCCCACTCGACGGATGGCATAAAAGCCTGGCTGGAACAGCCGGCGCCCAAGCCTTTCTGGACCCGGGAATTGCTGGGCGGAATGGCTGCCATGTTCCTGAGTGCGTTTTTACTGGCTTACGGATTTTATTACAACCGCACCCGTGCGGCACAACCTTTTGAGACCGGAATAAAAACGCCGGCTGGTTTTTGGATGACTTTGAAACAGCAGGATGACCAGGCGATTGAGTTGAACAATCAGGCAGTAGGGTTGTGGGAGGGATTTGATCGGCTGAAATTGGGTAATGATACCTCCCTTTTGGTGTTGCAGTCATTTTACAGACTCATTGATTCGAATGCAGTAGATACGATGAAAGTTTTTCATTCAAAGGGACTGCATAATATCGCGCTTTTGAAGATGGCAGCGGATACATTTTTAGGACTTGCAATCAGTTTGCGTGTATCTTCATTTTATAGTTTGGCCGACAGCAATCGGACATCGCTGCTTTTTAATTTTACAACGGAACAATTTCGCTTTTTTCTGGACTCTTTACAACAGCAAGCCGTAGCTATTAAAAAAGGTGAACAGAATGTATTAAAGAAAAAACCAACAAAGGAAGCGTCCGTTCCCCCTGCTAATCCGCTCAATGAATTGGAAGAAATTCGCAATGCTTACGCTAAATTAGCCAAGCCATCCACGTGGTACAGCTATGGCTCTACCGCTTATAATGAGCGCTCCCCGCTTTGCCTCGCTGCCCGGCACGGGCAGGGTCTTTGCGATTTTTACTTAGACCGCCGCGACAGTGCAATGGCAGCTTACAATCGTTTGCTGGTTCTGAGCGGCAATCAATATTTTGATACGCTGAATATGCCGGTGAACTTGCGCACGCTGTTGGATATCAATCCTATTGTTCCCGTAGATAAAAAGCCTGAACCCTTGCCAAAATCGAAAGCCGCAATCAGTAAATCCAAACCGAAAACCAAGCCTAAAATACCTCCCCGGGTACCAGAAGACAAGCTAGTATTGCCCTCTGAAAAACAACCGGAAGAGCCGGAAATCCCACAATTTGCCAGAGCAATTAAAAATGGCGACAGACAGTGTCCGGAAGGCAGTTCGTATGAAGAAGTTGATGGTGGCACTTGTTGGAGCTGTCCGCCCGGCTATCAGCGTACAAAGAGTCGGGTAAACGAGGCGGCCGCCTGTGTGCGGGCTGGAACAACGGAGTATTCAAAAGCGACCAACCACGGAAATGGTTCCGGAAAAGAGGGAAGAGAATGCGGTCCCGCGCAGTTTTGGGATGCTTATAATAAAGGAACCTGCTGGAGTTGTCCAGACGGTTTCAGCCGCACCAGATCAGCGGACATCACCAGTGAAAGGGCTTGCGAACGGGTAATTCGCGAAGAAAGTTCAAGGGCCAGAATGATTTCGAATGCCGCCTGCCCCGATGGAAATTTATATGATGCTGATGCAGGTAGCTGCTGGCGCTGTCCGCCCAATTACATTAGAACAATATATCCTGTAGATGGCGATCAGGCCTGTGAGTTAAATCGGATAAAGAAAAATTGAAAAAAAATTACTGCTCGCGCGGCGGCGGTAGCTGAGCAGGTGGCTGAGCGTAGTCGAAGTCAAGTCGAAGCTCCGCCCCGCGTGTACTATTATTCGGGCTCTGCCCGAAATTAAGCAGCCTGGCACAAAACCCCCACCAATTCCACCACCACCGCATTCAACTGATCAATCGCCAACGGAATATTCCAATTGTCCCGGTTGCGCGGCTCTACATAGTTGGAAATGCTGCGGATTTCCAGAAAAGGAACCTGTTCCATCAGGCAGGCGTAAAAAAATGCGGCGCCTTCCATGCTCTCCACGTCGGCGTCGAACGTGGTCATCGCCTGTTCGATGCTTGAAGCGCTGCCGTGTACGCAGTTGACGGTGAGCCCCTGCGCTTTGGGCAAAAAATCAAAAGCGCCTGCGGCATCATTCAACAGACGCCCGCCCTGGAACGGGAATTGCCCCGGCTCGATCAGGTTCATGTCATGGACATCCATAAAACGCCCGTCTGCTTCCTCTGCGCCGAGGTCGCCGAATCGTTCGGAAACCACCTGCACCACATCCCCAATAGCCAGCGTGCGTTTGAAAGCGCCGGCAATACCGGCGTTGATGGCGAGGTCGTATTTGCTGCCAGACAGCACTTTACCCAGCGCATAAGCAGTCAGGGGCATGCCCACGCCGGTGATCAGAACCGAAACTTCAGATTGGTTACAACGGTAGCGCAGTGGCCCGGTTTGAGCATGCTCTTTTTCCAACCATTGAATCAAAGGAGCAACTTCGAAAGGCGTAGCAGCGACGATCAGGATGTTCATTTCTTTTTGGCGGGTCTTTGGTAAATGATGCCCGCCGAAGGGGTGAATCCCAGCGTTTGGTGGTAGGCCGACGCAATATCCAGCGTCAGACCATTGGAAAGCGTGAAACCGGCGCCAAAACTCAACTGCACGGGCTCGGTAGCAAGGCCGATTCGGAAAGCCAGCGCTTCGGCAGGCAGGTATTCTATGCCGGCCTTAATGCTAACCGGATGGACAATGTCTTTTTCCACTGCGCCGCTGATGCGCAATTTTTGCGAGGGCAGGTACATCATCCCAATTTTCAGAATAGTCGGCAAATATTCGTCTTCCAGCAAGCGCACGCGCATGGGGCTGAATACATGCACACCAATCATCAATTGCTCCGACAAGGGCGAAATCAGCCCGGCTTCAAAGGTGAAGTTTGTTTGATTGCCGTATTCAGGGATGCGGGTCGTGAGGGCCAAAACCTGCCCGCCGAAGTACAACTGGTCGAAGAGTTTTCGGCCATAGGCCAACCCGATGCGCTGTTCATTGTATCCTTCAAACCCAAAGTAGTTGAGCGTGACGCCAAATGTCCCGGAGCGGGTAGGATAGGCCGCTGCGGCGGAAAAGGAACGAATTTCGGCGATCAGGAAACGTTGTTCGGCAGCTACCATCGCCGAAAATTCCCCAACCCCCGCTAACCCGGCCTGATTGGTCAGCGCACTGCTCACGTCTGTAAAGGTGACGTTGGCGCCGCCCATCGCCACCGAACGGGCGCCGGCAGCCGGCAATGCGCCGTTTTGGGCTTCAAGCACCAAGCTCGATGCCAACAGCATTGCCATCGCCAGAATTTTTAATAACCGTAATGAGTGACGCATGTGTTTTTTTTATTGAGTATCTGAGTATTCGAGTATCTGAGTATTTGAGGAGCTTAGTATTCGAGGAAATGAAATGTTTGTTGGGAAGTATCGAATACTCAAATCACCGAATACTCAAATCCTCAGTTACCCGCATCTTCAAATTATCAAATTTCCAAAACTTGTCCCGCCCGAGCGGGGTCTTCAAATTCCCACCCCATTCTCCTTCACCACCTGCGCATAAAACCGCCCCGCATCCGTCATCGTCCGTTCCAGGGTGTGAATATTTACCCGCACCAAGCCGAAGCGATAGGTCGGGCCGAGGTTCCATTCGAAATTGTCCCAGGCCGACCAATGGATGTAGCCGCGCAAATCTACACCATCCTGGATTGCTTTATGACAAACGCGGACGTAGTCCCGGATTGCCTGGATGCGCACTTGCGGATCGTCGGTGCAAATCCCGTTTTCCGTGATAACCATCGGTTTGCGGTATTTTTTGTGAAAACGCCGCAAGATGATGCCCAGACCTTCCGGGTGATAGCCCCACATTCGATCGTGCGGGATGCCTAGTTTTTTGAGTTTCCCCGGGTGATCCAATTCGGTCACCATCATTGGGGTGAAGGGGATGTAGGCATAATAGCTGAGTCCCCAATAATCTAACCGTTCGAACGGCCGGGCCGCTTTTTTCAAAAACCACCAGTCGGAGAATCGGGCAGGGATTTTACCCAAAGGGTGCAACGCCTTAAAATAAGCCGTGTTGAGGGAAATACCCACCGGATGATCCGGATAAGTCGTTTTGATGAGTTCGTACACAATATCGTGCGCCATGCCGAGGTGTTTGAGTACCCGATTGGCTTTAAAATAGCTTTTTTTGTGCGGCGGAAACTGCCCGAAAAAAAAGCCGTTGGCGGCATAGACATTGGGTTCGTTGAAGGTGTTCCAGTTGAACACGTAAGGCCCGAAGTGCCGGATGCATTGCTGTGCATAATCCACAAAAGCTGCGATGTTCGATTCTTTCAGCCAGGTTCCGTTTTTTTCAAACCAGAGCGGGTTAGTGAAGTGGTGCAGGACGAACATAATTCGAACGCCCCGCACATTCAATTGCTCAAAAAATACCTGATATTCCTCAACCACTTCCGGTTCAAAATCTGCAAAAGGCGCCGTTTGCAACCTCGCCCAATCCACGCCACAGCGGTACACGGTACCGAATTGCACGATGTTTTCGATGTCTTCATCCCGGTGCTTTTCGTGGTCGGTGGTGCGCTGAAAGGTGTAGCCGTCTTTGGCTTTCAAGCCTTTCCAGTTGTGCTCCGACGCCGTTTCGATTTGCGCTGCGGCGGTTGAAGTACCCCAAAAAAAGTGATCAGGGAAAGTTAAGGTCATACGCTCGGCTGATGTTTCTGGGCGGAAGTTAGTGTGCCTCCGGCAAAGTTCGTGCAATTGGGTCTGTTTTTGTTTTTTTTACCACAATAGTTCACATAGGTGTTTTCACAACTTGTCCCGACTTGGCGGGATAGGTCACATAGAAACACGGATACAAAGCTATGTGCCCTATGTGAAAACCTCTATTGTGCCCTATGTGGTAAAAAATAGTTTATCCTGTAATTACCTTATTCAAAGCTCATCTTTTACAGTTTCACGCGTAGGTTTAAAAACGGTTTCTTACATTTGCGGCATTCCTCAGCATGAAAAAATCGACTTCCCGCTTAGGGGCGCCGAGGTTTTATAATTTGCTATCAATATGAACCTTCACGAATACCAGGGCAAGGAACTCTTGCAAAGCTACGGAGTAGCCATTCAGCGCGGCATTGTTGCGCAATCTGCCGAAGAAGCCGTTGCGGCTTGGCAGCAATTGCGCGAGCAAACCGGAACAGAATTTGTTGTAGTGAAAGCCCAGATCCACGCAGGTGGGCGGGGCAAAGGCGGCGGCGTCAAATTGGCTAAAAATTTAGACGATCTGAAACTATACGCCGGCAACATCATCGGCATGATGCTGAAAACCCCGCAAACGCCCGGCGGCGTGGATGGCCCCGGCAAATTGGTGCGCAAGGTCCTGATCGCAGAAGACTCTTACGCGCCGGATTTCAGCGCCTGCAAAGAATACTACGTGTCCATCCTGATGGACCGCCAAAGCAAGCGCAACGTCATCATCTATTCCACCGAAGGCGGGATGGACATCGAAACGGTGGCCGAAGAAACACCGCATTTGGTGCAAAAAGAGTTCATTGACCCGACGCTCGGCCTTCAGGCGTTCCAGGCGCGCAAAATTGCATTCAACCTTGGTATGAGCGGCCCGGCGATCAAAGAAATGGTGGCGTTCATCACCAAACTATATGCCGCGTTCGTTGGCTCCGACGCTTCCATGTTCGAAATCAACCCTTGTCTGAAAACAGGCGACGACCGCATCATCGCGGTGGACTGCAAAGTGACGCTCGACGAAAACGCGCTGTTCCGCCACCCGAATCTGGAGGCCATGCGCGATACGGACGAAGAAGATCCTACCGACGTGGAAGCCAAAAGCTACGGCCTGAACTTCGTCAACCTCGACGGCAACGTCGGTTGCATGGTGAACGGCGCCGGTTTGGCCATGGCAACCATGGACATCATCAAACTCTCCGGCGGCGAACCGGCCAACTTCCTCGATGTAGGTGGTACAGCCGACGCCAAGCGCGTGGAAAATGCATTCCGCATCATTTTGCGCGACCCGCAGGTGAAAGCCATTCTGATCAATATTTTCGGCGGCATCGTGCGCTGCGACCGCGTGGCGCAAGGCGTGGTAGACGCTTACCGCAATATCGGCGACATCAAAGTGCCAATCATCGTGCGCCTCCAGGGCACCAACGCCGATTTGGCCAAACAAATCATTGACGAGTCGGGCTTGAAGGTGTATTCTGCGATTCTGTTGCAGGAAGCGGCGGATTTGGTGAAGAAGGTGCTGACGGAGGGTTAAAATAAGAGGCAAAGGGCAAGGGGCAAAATGCAAAACTTGCCGTAAATATATGCAAAGCGCGCAAAGGACGGGAAAGCTGTTTTTTGCGCGCTTTGTGTTTTATTCGGACTCAGCGCGAGCGGGTTGCAAAGCTTCAAAAAAATCTGTATTTTTGTTTTTACAATTTACCTTATCGCTATGACGGATCAATTCATCTTATTGCAATTGCAGCAAATGCCGGACAACCTCAAGCAAGAGGTACTGGATTTCATTGGATATCTGTCGGTTAAGCATAAGCTACCTGCGCCGCCGCCGCGCAAGGAAAAGCGCTTTAGCAAGTACCGCGGAAGCCTCAAAACAGGTTTGTCGCTTGATGAAATAGATGCTCAACTTCAACAACTGCGTGGCGAATGGGAACGACCTATCTCTTAGATACGAATGTGGTTATCTATTTTCTTGACTCGCTGCTTCCGGAAAAATCAATACAGCGTAATTTTACTCTAAATAGTTTGGTTTATGGATAAGACCATGCTCATACAGGTGACCAATCCAAAAGCGCTTAAGCTTTTGTACGAGTTGGAAGAATTGCACCTGATCAAAGTCCTGAAAGAGAATTTAGCGCCTGTAAAAACAAAGCTATCCGATAAGTATAAGGGCGTATTCTCTGAGGAAGACGCAAAGAGCTTTAATGAACAAACCCAAACAATGCGTGGTGAATGGGACAATATCTAATTGACAATAACGTCATATCAAGCTATTTTTCAGGGCTGTTTTCTAATGTACTAAAGATTAAGTCATCAGTTAGTCGGTTTTTTCTTTATTCCCATGACTGGGTTCAATCATAATACTTGCTAAAAGCAGAACTGCCCATACGACATCAACTACATTCCAAATAGTTCTACCCAAAGAAATTTTGATGATGGGGTTAATTAGGATTGTTGATGCAAGCCAAATAATAAAAAATAAATTATCTTTACGACTGCTTGCATGTATTGCAAGAATTCCGAATCCTATCATCCCTAAAAATCTTACGAGTTGAAAATAGCCATAAGGCATATCTGTAAGGCATATAAGGAAAAGTACAATCAAGGTTATCTTTATTGCAATAGTAGTGGTATACATATTTTGTATGTTTTTTAAAAAAAAACTGTAGTTCTATCTACACATTTACTCTTTGGCAAAGTATTTATGCCTATTTTCTTCAAATTCTTCATCTTGTTTCTTCTTTTTTTCTTTTGCAATCTTCTGTAGCCTCTGAGAAAATTCGTCTTTTAAAATTTCTTCTCTGAAAAGGATTAGGTTAACTTTGTAATAACTAAGCCCTTTAATGGCAAATACACCTATGTCCTTGAATTTATTTATATAACTATTTTTAGTTTTAGTATAATGTAAGGCAGATTCATATTTAAGGCAAATATCATTTAATTTCTCAATTAACTTTTTTCCATCTTTAAGGTTGTTTAACTCCTCGAAATTGTCAATGTCTAAATTATGGGCAAATTCATTTCTGATTTTTCTTGTTATATCTATAAAGTCAAAAATACTCGTTGGGATTAAATGGAGAGCTTTTACTATCAATGCTTTGTCAGAAAAAGTAAAGCCCTGCCCACCTTGTCTATTAAAAAGAATTTCAGATTTCGGAAAAGTCAGTCTAATAATTCGATCTAGTTCACTTTCAATTACTAATGTGAAAAAGATAACAGCTGATCTTTCGTCAGCTAATGAATTATATCTATCGAAGAAAGCGGGCATAACTTTATTCCACTCATACGCATCGTATAAATCTAAGATAGGATGCTTAAAGGGAATGCTCTCGTCTGTGGAATCGAACGGTTCTTCTTTTTTCATAGGAATTGTGTTTTTTATTTAGGTTCATTAAATTCAAAAATCTTGTAACAACTACGATGCTAAACCTGCAACTTAAGCCAAGTGTAACAAGAAATGAATATTTATCATTTTTTAATCATGATCATATAGTAATTGAGGTCAAGAAGCAAAATACTGCAAAATTTGTAAGGATTCGTCAAGCTAATGAAAGATTCAATCTTGTAAACCCTCATCATCAAATCCTTCAAGAAACACCAAACCCCGTAAACTGCCTCACATTCACCGGGTGAAAAGCAATAACCATATCTGAGGCAGGCACTCCACGTTTAATCAACTCCTCCGCGACTAAAGTTTCTGTATTGTTGGCAAGCAGCCAAATTTTACCGTCGGGCTTGATTTGAAAATGGAAAACGACACTATGGATGAAGCGCTTGTCGTACCAACCTGTTTCAACTAATTGGAAGTGGTTATTTCTTTCATCTTCAATGACTTGAAAATCAATTCCTGGAATAACTTTGCTTTTGGCTTCCTCCTGAAGAAAAGCTTCAAGAATGTGCTGATATTGCTTTATCTTATCCATTGGTAAATATCTTTTGCCATTCTACAAAATTTTGCCTTTTTCAGGACAAAGTAAATTACCTACTCAGCACTAGCTGTACTTTCCTTTCTTCGCTTAACGTGCTTGCCAGAAATTTGTTACAAAAGCCGTTCAAAAGTGTAAAGAATTTATTTTCAACCGAATAGATGCGGCATGACAGTTTTTACATTAACGACTAATATCTGGTTATTCGTCTTGGGTTAATGTATTTATTAATTACTAAATTATTTAATTGATGTCGTTGACTGAATCCAGCAAATAGAAGCGCGAGGCGGAGCCGTCGTGCCAACAGAGAACTTTTGCCTTCAAGAAACACCAAACCCAGTAAACTGCCTCACATTTGCCGGGTGGAAAGCAATAACCATATCCGATGCGGACACCCCCCCGTTAGTCAATTCTTTAGCAAAACTCAATCAATTCATAGTTCGTGCTACGTCCACCCTGTTGTTCTTGCCGCAAAATTCCTTTTTCCATCAAGTCCTTAATGTCCCGCAATGCCGTATCGGGGGAGCATTTGGCGCTCTTTGCCCACTTTGAAGATTTTAGTTTGCCGTCAAAGCCGTCTAATAGTTTGTTCAGCATCAGGCGTTGCCGTTCATTGATGGGCGTGCTTTCGTGTAATTTCCAGAACGCTGCTTTGTGCAAAATTTTCTGTAACGTATTTTCTGTTTCTAATAAAGCTTTTTTCAGGCAATGAAAAAACCAGTCTAACCATTCGGTAATATCGCCACTGCTGTGCTGAACCTGCTGCAACACGTCATAATACCGTTTCCTTTCCACCAGGATTTGACTGGACAAACTGTAAAATCGCTCCCGACTTCGTTCCGCGCGGGCAAGTAATAAATCTGAAAGCGCTCGTGCAATCCTGCCGTTGCCGTCATCAAAAGGGTGGATGATGATGAACCAAAAGTGGGCAATTGCTGCTTTCAATACAGGGTCTATTTTTGCATCATCATTGAACCAGTTCAAAAACTTGTCCATTTCTGCTTTTACAACCTGTGGAACCGGGGCTTCGTAATGGATGCGCTCCTTACCCATTGCACCCGAAACGATTTGCATTTCGCCTGTCCTGTAGCGACCAACGTCTATTTTGTACATGCCGTTGTATCCCGTAGGGAAAAGTGCTGCATGCCACCCAAATAAGCGCTCTTCGGTCAATGGATGCAGGTAGTTTTGGGTGGCGTCAAGCATCATTTCTACAATCCCTTCAACATGCCGGTCTGATGAAACCAATCCGGCTACGTCCATTCCCAGGCGTCTTGCAATGGAAGAGCGAACTTGTTCGTAGTTCAGGTGCTCCCCTTCAATCTCCGAGGATTTAACCACATCAAGGGTAAGCGTGGTGAGCGTGGCTTCCTCCTTCACGGAAAAGCCAAGTACATTCATCTGACCGGAGATTTTTCCCTGTAAGTTGCGGACTTCACCAAATACGGCGTTGATCGTTGCATCTTGCCAGGTAAAATCTGTCCAGTCTTTATGTTGATAGATGTATTTAGCCATCTCTTAATTTTTCTTGCGGCAAATATAGGGATTAATTGCCGCAAAAATGCGGTGAATAGTCGGGGTTTTCGCCGCAAAGGAAGGAAGGAAGAGTGCTATGCTGTGAGCGGGGATTGGGATGCTCGCTCGTTGTGAGCGTTGTGCCGTTGTGTGAAACCAAAGTCGTACGGGGGGTAAAGAACGGATTTGCGCTGTAATTGCTTCGGGTGAAACCCTTTGCTGTCTAAAACCTTGTTGAAGGCAAGAATGCAGGAGGAAAGCAGTACAGCAATCCGCGTTTTTCGCGTCGTTTGCGTCGTCCGCGTTCCTAAAAAGCCTCAAATGGAACGCGGACGACGCTGCGAACGCGGACAACGCGGAAGAAAATGCTGTGTTCCACAGCGTTTTAGACAGCAAAGGGCTCCGCCCGGCATCAAGTAAATAGTGTCTGATACAACTCCTCCACCTTCCCAAGCATCACCACCTCAATCTGATACCGCTTCGGATCAATCCCTTTTGTATTGTATTTGGAAATATAAATTTGGCGAAAGCCCAACCGATCCGCCTCCTGAATGCGCTGCTCGATGCGGTGTACGGCTCTTATTTCGCCGGAAAGGCCCACTTCGCCGGCAAAGCAAATATCGGTCGGCGCCGCGACGTCCTCAAACGAAGAAATCAACGCACTGATGATGGCCAAATCAATAGCCGGGTCGTCCACGCGGATGCCTCCGGCAATGTTCAGGAACACATCGTGTTGGCCCAATGGAAAGCCGCCCCGTTTTTCCAATACCGCCAGCAACATGCTCAGCCGGCGCAGGTCGAAACCGGTGGCCGAACGTTGCGGGGTGCCGTAAACCGCTTTGCTCACTAATGCCTGCGCTTCAATTAACATCGGGCGCATCCCTTCCATCGTTGCCGCAATAGCGCTGCCGCTGAGGTCTTCGTCTTTTTGCGAAAGCAAAATTTCGGAGGGATTCGAGACTTCGCGCAACCCCGAAGCCTGCATTTCGTAAATGCCCATTTCGTCGGTGGAGCCGAAGCGGTTTTTGATGGTGCGCAGGATGCGGTAGGTATAGTTGCGGTCGCCTTCAAATTGTAACACTGTATCTACGATGTGCTCCAGCAGCTTCGGACCGGCGATGGCGCCGTCTTTGGTGATGTGGCCGATGAGGAATACGGGAATATTGGTTTCTTTGGCAAAGCGCTGCAACTCGCCCGCGCATTCCCGCACCTGCGAAATGCTGCCCGGCGTGGAATCAATATGCGGCGAAGACAAGGTTTGGATGGAATCCACGATCAGCAAATCGGGCGTGAGCTGCTGCGCGTGCTGGAGAATGCGGTTGGTATTGGTTTCGGTCAGGATATAGCATTCCGACATTTGGGAGCCGACGCGTTCGGCGCGCATTTTGATCTGCTCCTCGCTTTCTTCCCCCGACACGTACAGCACGCGGATGGGAGCCGTGAGTGCTAATTGCAGCAACAGCGTAGATTTTCCGATGCCCGGTTGCCCGCCAATGAGCACCAGCGAACCCGGCACCACGCCTCCGCCCAACACCCGGTTCAGTTCTTCGTCGTGGGTGATGAGGCGCTGCGTTTGCCCCGCCTGGATGTCCTGGAGCAGTACCGGTTTGGGGTCCGGGCGTTTGGGCGCGCTGTCCTGCCAGGAGCGACTGCGCTCTTCCTGTTTCGTCTGCTTCGAAATGATTTCCTCCTGCAGGGTATTCCACTCGCCGCAGGCCGGACATTTGCCTACCCACTTTGGGGAGGTGGCGCCGCAGCTTGTGCAGGCGAATATTTTTTTGACTTTTTCCATGATGCAAGATAATGGTAAAATTAAAATGTTAAAGTTTCGTGTACATTTTGAAAAAAAAAAAAACATCCATTACTTTTACCACTATACATAGTTTTATTGCTACCCTTTTCTGATTTTGAGTATCGTTTTCTGCCTTTGTATTCGGGCAATCATTTCATTTACTCTGGCTCACACACTTTAGGACAAACACACAAATCTTCATTGCAGGGATTTACCTGTGATGGGCTTGCTATTTACCTGATTTAGCGTCGGGCAAAATGCATGGCTCGTGCCTTTTCGGCAAGAGTGGTTTTTGCATGGATTTTATGGATTGATTTTATAACCTAATTAAATTCAAGTGTTATGAGCCGTTTCTCTCTGTTTTTTGCACTCTTCTTTTTTATTCCTTTTATTGTTATTGCACAATGGACGCCCAACACGACTTCCATTGATGGCAATATTCACCGCAACGGCAGCGTCGGTATTGGTGAAGCGCCCGTTGGCCGGCTTCAGATTGCCAAATCCCGATCTGGTCTCATTGAAATCAAAGACCCCAGCTCGCCGCCTTCGATTGAAACCAACGCCGCGCACATCCGACTGACGACGAATTTCCTGCCGAGTTACGGCGTAAAAATCTGGGAAATAGATGGCAACAATGAACTGCAATTTCGCACCGACATCACTGCGGATAATCAACTGTCCACGGTCATGTACCTCAATGCATCCGGCCTTAGGATAAAAGGATCCCGGGTAGCGGTTGGAGAAGGTTCAGAACAGGTGAATCTGGGCTACAGCGGAGGGCATTATCTCGCTTTCGGCTACCAGCCTTACGGCGGGGGCGGGGTCTTCAAGGCCGTCGGCCCTGCAGGGGGCGGGTTCATCCACGCGGATGCAAGCGGCAATTTTAAAATCTCTACGGCTGCGCCCGGCGGCAATTTTATGAATTTGGGCGACAACACCCGGCTGACCGTTACTCAGGCCGGCGATGTAGGCATTGGCACTACTTCGCCAGGGTTGCAATTGCATGTGGATGGCACGAAAGCCGGGCTGCGCATGAGTGGTGGCAATGGCGGCGCCTGGGATGTTCTCCCCGTCACCAGCAACGGCGAAAACGCCCTTGCTATTCGACAAGCGGGCGCATCAACGCCATTTATGGTGGTGAGAAAAGATGGCAAAGTGGCCATCGGCACAGAGCAAACACCATCCCTGCTGGGCAGCGACAATATCGGCGCTTATCGCTTATTTGTGGAAGGCGGTATCCTGAGCAAAGAGGTTCGGGTGCGTACGTTGTGGAGCGATTATGTTTTCGCGCCTGATTACGAATTGCGTTCCTTGCCTAAGGTAGCAGAACACATCGCCCGGCACGGCCATTTACACGATACGCCTTCCGGCGAACAAATCGAAAGTTCCGGCTTGGAATTGGGCAGCATGATGGCGAACCAACAGGCAAAAATCGAAGAAATTTTCCTGCACCTGATCGAAATGGACAAACGCGTGAAAGCGTTGGAAGCTGAAAATGCGCAGTTGAAAGCGGCGCTGGAACGGCGGTAAAGAACCTCAGTCAGGACATTGTTCATCCGGGTGCGAAAGGAAAAATTCGCGCCCGGACGCGCTATTGTTTATCTGGTGGGCGGTCTCAGTAGAAGCAAATTTCAAGCAAAGCTTGCCCTCTCGTTTGTGTGGGACAAGTTTGCCGATTTGCATTTTGCCGATTTGCATTTTGCTAATTTGCCTTTTGAAACCCCCGCCACAATATCCATTATCATGCGAACCGTACACATTGACGTCGGCGAGATCCGCACGCTTCACCACGCGGGCGCGGGCGTGTCGCACAACCCATCGTCGAATCTCAAACTCGCCTCCGGTTTTGCGCCGGTTATGAAAATGCTCGAAGCCGGACTCAACGTTGGCATCGGCACAGACGGACCCGCGTCGAATAACGATTTGGATATGTTTGAGGAAGTGCGACTCGCCGCGTTCGTCGCCAAAG
>JBJXFD010000456.1:0-12109 GCA_046153985.1 Saprospiraceae bacterium | reverse complement strand
AGCCCAAAAAGTAAACAAAAAGGCTTCTCGCCATAATGCGCCCTGATTTTCAGGTTTGAAAGTCGGGAAAACTGACGGTTCGATCTTTATCCTGGCTTTAGGTTGGCTCCTCGACTCGCCGCTGATTTTTGCCGGGTTTTCAATTCAAAAGCACAGTTGTATCTGGCTGATGTTCATTATTCAACCTGCACAAAGGTACCTAAAAGGCAAAAATAGGCGCCCTCTCCCACAACCCAGCCCACCGCGAGCCGATACGCCTGACGGGGCGCTGTATGGCGACTCCATGCGACAAGATTGCAGTTCCAATGAAGTGCTGACAAGCTCGTTTCATAAATGGTGTGTCGAGTTTATTCACTGCTTTTATGCACTGCCTACGCTCGGCAGTATTAATCCGCGCGGGTAAAGGACATGGTGTTGTAAAATGGTGAATAACGAACAGGTTGCGCGAGCTGGTCTTTCAATAAGTCCAATGTGGCTCCTGTAACTGTCTCCGTGTGTAGCATTCGAAATCTTCAGGTTTCAAGCCAAAATAAAAGCACAAAAAATTGAGGACGTCTTTTTTGAGATAGGGCGACTTCACAATCTCTTTTTTGACGATCGCTTTCCCGTAATACCGCATAATCGCTAAAAAATCATCCCAAAGGCCATAGTTCATCACTTTGTCAATGATATAGAACCGGTCTTTATCGTAATCCAAAGCGTCGAAATCAATGTCCCAAAAGACGCGCTTTGAAACATTGGGCCTGATTAAATTTTCCATATTTCAGCGTTGCGTTAGTATGCAAAGATACTGTTTTTTAGGTCTTTACAGGCATTTTTAGCATTGTTTTTCTATCAGGTGGGCATGTCTCTTCTTAGCATTGCTGAGCGCTATCGGCAACTCAAAATATCTATCCGCGTTTATATTGTTGGAAAGTTCATTCGGTATGGTTATTTTTGTATGCTTAACCAGCCAATTATAGAATCTGTAAAGCAAAGGCTCGTAACATGCATACGTACACATTCCTAACGGATTTTCGGGGAGGCACCTACATCTGCCAGAAAGCGGCAGATGACCTTCGTAGCGCTTGCGTTTTATGGATGGAGGAAATGGCATCAGGCGGGTATGTCCCCCATTTAAACGTGAAAGCATTTGCAAAAGCCTTTCATGCCGATATTGATGAACTGCCGCCGGTTCCGTTGGATGATCTTCGGAATGTTTGGGTTTTTCATCTGGTGCTCGGGAAAGATATGCTGGACTTGCGTGTTGTTCAGACGGATGTTTCGGATGTGGAAGTCACTCGATAAGCCCTGCCCTGCGAACACCGCTCAGGAGAGCGGTAGACGGAACGCGACGGATTGCAAATCCGCGCGAGCGAAGGACGAGTTTTAATAAATGCCGAATAACGAACACTTAGGGCAAGCTGAGGACGGGTATTCGGAGAGGTATCACTTCTCCTCAAACACTTTTGGTGATTTGTACCACGGCGGGCTGAACCCGCAGCCTTATTTCGTGTATTGCTGAAGGGAGTGACAAGCAGTGGCGTGAGGTTGGAAGTCAGCGGGCCAGCTGGCATTACTATGTTTTTTAAGATAAAAGCTTTTACATTTGATTAAATATTCCTATGTTTGCTTAAGATAAGATACACCAAATTAAAAAAGTTAATAAAATAGGATATTGAAGAATCTATCTAAAAATAATTTAATCAAAATCGCAACTAGTGAAACAGGAGTGGTTTTGAATCAATTATTTGCAGATGTAATTGATTCAACAGTCAACAACTATTCAAGGTCGTACTTAAACAGCATAATAATTCTCAACGCTAGGCACAATAATTTATTAGAAAGAAAGGGGAGAGGAGTGATTAGTACAAGCGAGTATAGTTTGGAATTAAATCAAATCATAAACAATTTGGTCAACATAATTAGCAGCGATGAAAATATTGACGACAATCAAAATTATAAATTCATAATAGATTACATTTCCGATAAAGAAACAAAAGCAAAGATAGATTTAGTGCGCAATTACTTTTTAGATATTGGAGTCATTCTTTTTCACGGATTAACCGAATCTAATGTCAAAACAGTCAATACATCAAACATTCAATTTTTAATATTTTTAAACATAAACTACCTTAATTCAAAGACTAAAATAAAAACGTTGTTAGAAATACTAAAAAAACATCCTTCAGAAGATATCATTTTTGTCAAAATGAAAGATTTGAAGACCTACTCCAATAATTCACTTATTGCACTATTCAAAAAAACTATTAATAACCTCGAAAGCACAAAGGGAAAAATAGATTTAAAAAAAATCAATGAAATATTATATACCCATAAGGTTTTTGAAATAGAAGATTTGAAAGGTAAAAATTATTTCCCTATTTTGAGACTAATAACATATAATGGGTTAGAAAGTTTAGAAAAATGTATAAAGATTTATAGAAATCATAATGCAAATGCACAAGATTTAGATATTGAAAGAGGATTATTGAAAAATCCCAACGATATAATTTTCTTGATAACAAAGGCAAAAATCATGATAAAGAGGGAGCGTTTTGATATAGCCAGAGTAATACTTGATCATATAATTATGAAATTCCCTAAGTATGGGCCAGCTTATTATACTTTAACTTCAATGATAATAAACCAAAAACCAGTAAAATATCATGACCTAAATTTAGCAAGAATGTATCTAGAAGCTTCAATGGAGTTGTATCAAAGTGATACTCTGAGTAGTAAACTAAGTGATATAAGTGAAACTTTAACTTTTGAGAATAAGGAAACTTATTTATAAAAATAATTTAAGTGATTAAAAATTCAATATATTTTTTACTAAATATAGAATGACTAATACATGAGGCAACTGGTGAGGCCTCCATCTACTCCAGGACTTGTCGGAAGCAGGGATTTATTATTTTTGGGGGCGCAGTTTTCTTAAAGGCTACTTATTATTGTCACTAATCACGAAAAGTGGTTCTTCGTCGTAAGCAACCGGTGAACCGCACCGGTTGCTTACTGGCCAGTTGCAAAATCAACGACATCAACCCACACACCTGGCTCAGAGACGTGCTCTTCAGATTAACCAGCCAATTATGGAATTTGTAAAAGCACAAAGGCTCGTAACATGCATACGTACACATTCCTAACAGATTTTCAGGGAGGCACCTACATCTGCCAGAAAGCGGCAGATGACCTTCGCAGCGCTTGCGTTTTATGGATGGAGGAAATTGCATCCGGCGGTTATGTCCCCCATTTAAACGTGAAAGCATTTACCAAAGCCTTTGATGCCGATATTGATGAACTGCCGCCGGTTCCGTTGGATGATCTTCGGAATGTTTGGGTCTTTCATTTGCTGATCGGGAAGGATATGCTGGACTTGCATGTGGTTCAGGCGGATGTTTCGGGGGTGGGAGTTGGGGATAACAGCAAGCATTTAGAAGGTTGGGACGTCAGCAGGTAAGTTAATACCATGTCGTAGAACACACTTTTCGTAATTAATGCCACGGCGGGCTTAACCCGCAGACTGGTCCGTGTACTGCCAAAAGCAGTAACGAGCAGTGCCGTAGAGGTCGAAAGCCAGCGGGGAATTTTTACCCAAAAAATCACACAGGTATTTAATTTAATATAATAAGTATATGCCGTATAAAATAAGTATAGAATCTAATCAATGAGGGAAACGGCTTTATCAAATGATCAACTTGAAGGGACAGGTTGAAGTGATTTTTGGTGCTCTAAAACTTTTTCCTTGTTGAAAATTAATGCAAGAAAACTAGTTTTTTTTTCTCCTTTATGAAAAGTTGTTACTTCAGAGAATTGGTTGTTTGCATCTGACGTAATTTTTATTTCGACGTCATCATGAGTTTTATTAGTAATCTCCATGTTAAAAAGGTTTATTGAAACTCAAGTGAAATATTTGAGGGGGCGCAAAGATACTAATTAAAATTGACTTGTGCAAAAATAGAACGATTTTTAATAAAAAAAAGTGCCCCCAATTTATCAAGCCCCCTCCATAGAAGACAAGCTAGTATGGTATTCTAAAATCACATTGTACATTCCATCAGAGATTCCTTGGAGTATGTGAATGTCATATGCTTCACTAAAAGCATATAAGCTTTTTGAATCGACGCATAAAAACCCAGCCAGCTGAGTAGAATTTGTCTGAAAATAGCCTGGCAAAATAGGCACAACGATAGTGCTTCTATACTGTAGTGGCCATGTTTTCAACTTCATAATAAACCCTAATAAAGGGTAGTTACGAAATGGTATTTCCCTTTTAGGTGAAAACCTAGTGTTTAAATATCCATCAAACCAAGGTAAATTATTACAAAAAAAATATCGCTTTAATGGGTCCCCTATTTCCTCGCAAATTACACTAAAGTCTGTATTCATGTCAACATAATGAGATATTTCATCCCTAGGATGAGTAGGTCTTTTATGTTTAGACGCACTATCTCTTGAAATTGTCACCACCTCTGGCCGTTTACCACTACCTTCTTGAGTCATCACTTTAATACAAGCAGAGCATTCATGAGATGTTATCTGCTGAAAAGTTTGAACAATAGAGTCAAGCATTTTTTCAAGAGTATGTATTTTTCTATCAGCGCTTGGATTTTTTATTCTTTCTAATTCATGCAATTCAGCAAAACCGACATTTATAAGACTGAAAGCTTTTGCATATCTTTTTTTTCGCCGCCAAATTATTTTTAAATATGCATTTTGAATAAAAAAAAATATAGCAAAAAAACCTATAAAAAAAACCCCTAATCTTCCTTGCTCATGTAGCTTTCCCTCTCCACTAACCAAAGAATAAGTAACATAAACCGAAGTAACATCAGCAACTATAGAAAGAAGCAACAATGAATTGCTAAAAATAAAACGAATCATATGGAAAGATATGATATGTATTAATAGTGTATTAAATGCCTAACGTATCGTATTTGAAACACAACATTAGCACTAATACTTTATATTTGCAAATATATGAACATGAATTTAAGTATAATCCATAAATTTTAACAATACATAGAGGTTAAGATTTAGCATAATGTATGGTTCTTCATAAATTTAGGTAAAGGCCAGCCAGAACGGAATAAAATTAGCTTGCGAAGTATTTTGAACTGAAGATGTTGGAAAGTAGCAGAGCTTCAGCCAGCGAGAGTAGCTTGTCGCCTCGCTTTCACCCTAACCCGGAATAACCGGCAACCCCAACTCCCTCAAAAACCCATTATGCCTATCCAGTGCCTCCTTTGCCTTCCTTTCAATCTCCACCAAATCCTCATTGACCTTTTTGAGGTCAATTTCCTGCTCCTCTTTTGCCGTGCTAATATATCGTGAAATATTCAAATTGTAATCGTTCTTCGCAATCTCTTCCATCGAAACCCGCCGGGAATATCGGTCTTCCTCCTTGCGCTCCCGGTAGGTGTCCACGATTTTGGCAATATCGTCCGGCCTTAAATTGTTTTGCCGCTTGCCCTTTTCAAAGTATTCGCTGGCGTTGATGAACAGCACATCTTCGTACTTTTTGCACTTCTTCAAGACTAAGATGCAAACAGGAATGCCGGTAGAATAAAACAGATTGGCAGGAAGGCCAATGACCGTGTCAATATGGTCGTCCTTCAGCAGTTTGGTGCGGATGCGCTCCTCGACGCCGCCCCGGAACAATACCCCATGCGGCAAAATGATGGCCATGGCGCCTTCCATGCTGAGAAAGTGGAGGCCGTGCAGCAGGAATGCAAAGTCTGCCGCCGACTTGGGAGCAAGACCGTAGCTCTTGAAGCGAAAATCCTCGCCTAATGCTTCAGTTGGCTCCCAGCGGAGGCTGAACGGCGGATTGGCCACAATTGCATCGAACTCCATCTTTTTGGCCGGGTTCATCTCGTTCAGGATGTCCCATTCGTTCAGCAGGGTATCGCCGTGGTGGATGTCAAACTCGGTATCCTTCACCCCGTGCAGCAGCATGTTCATGCGGGCAAGGTTGTAGGTGGTGATGTTCTTTTCCTGGCCGTATATCTTGCCAATGCCGTTTGCCCCCATTTGCTTGCGCACATTGAGCAAGAGCGACCCCGAACCACAGGCAAAATCCAGCACTTTATCCAACTTTTTCTTTTTCCCGGTTTTGGGTTCCTGGCTGTCCAAAACGACGATTTCCGAAAGGATGGTGGAAATTTGCTGCGGCGTGTAAAACTCGCCCGCCTTTTTGCCGGAACCTGCCGCAAACTGCCCAATCAGGTACTCGTACGCATCCCCCAGAACATCAATGTCCGTGGAAAAATTAGCAATGCCTTCGGCGATTTTCTGGATGATCACGCACAGCTTGGTATTGCGCTCGGTGTAGGTTCTGCCGAGTTTATCAGAGTTGAGGTTGATTTCGGAGAATAAGCCTTGAAAGGTGCTTTCAAAGGACAGGTTTTCGATGTACTTGAAGCCGGCTTCTAAGGTACGCAACAAATCGGGGCTTTGGAGGCGGGCTAATTCAGCAATGCTGCTCCACAAATGTTGCGGCTCGATGACGTAATGCACTTTGCGGCGCATCTGCTTTTCAAATTCCGGCACGTCATCCTGGTTGGCGGCATACCACAAGGTTAATGGCGCGCGCCGATCGTCTTTTTCCGTTTTGGGATAATCCACCCCCAGTTCCTTTTTGGCCGCCGCTTCGTAATTGTCGGACAGGTAGCGCAAAAACAGGAACGACAGCATATAATCCCGGAAGTCGTCCGCACTCATGGAGCCACGTAGTTGATCGGCGATGCCCCAGAGGGTTTTTCCTAATTGTTGTTGGTTTTGTTCGCTCATGTTGTTGTGGCCGGCTTGGCTGCTTTTACTTTTTTAACAAGAATTTCTGGCAAATCAAATTTATGCCTCTCCAGGAACCCTTGTAGTATCCTTTTGAAAAGTTCTTTGTTGTCATCCCCCATTTGAACGGGATTATAGATGGAATAAGCACCATGACTAAACAGATTAAGCGCCCGTTCAAAAAGTACTTCATCCTCTATTCCATAAATACATTTACCAAAATCATTGAAACCGAAGAATGATGATGTTTTTTCGAGAATGCTGCGCAAGCTGTTGAAATGGTAAGTTTTTATATCTCCAGTTTCCATCGCATGTTTCAATTCGCTCAACAAGGCGACATGATGAAAAAAGGGGGTGTCGTCGGTTTTTTGCAGGCCGTAGCCCTCTGCCCCATTACGGTGCAGGAAGTAGCGGGTATGTTTTAGCTTTTTTATTTCATTGCACATCACGTTAAAGAAAAGACTGTGATGAGATGAAATCACTGTCTTGACTTTACCATTTGCCCTATTCAATAACTTAGATAAATCGGTGGCTACTGCTATTGCGTTGTTGTCGTCCAAAGAAGATATGGGGTCGTCTATGTAGATATATTTGACCCAATCATAAGCTTCATCCCCGTCCATTGTAATTTCACAGATTGCAAGAAATATGCACCAAATAAATATATTTTCTTCACCTCTTGATATTTTGATATAACTTTCATTATCTTTTTTAAACACTATATTCCATTTTTCATTTTCCTTATTTTCGTTTCTTTCTTTGTCCTCATAGATAATATCAAAATCAAATGTTGCATAACGTGCCAGATAAGTCGATATTCTTCCCTCCAATGACAGTTCTTTGAATCCATTAAAGAAGTTTGAGTCTGAATTTATTTGAAGTTTCCTCTCCGTGTCATTTTTGAGATCATTGTCCCAACTGAAAAGGTCTTCCGTAAAGGCATTGTAATAAAGTGTATCCCGCTTGTCGCCTTTCTTCCCTTTGTTTTTGAACTCAATGGAAAGCCGCGTTTTTCCCGTGCCGTTGTAGGCATAGAGCAGCACAAAATCATTGCTGCTCAGGTCGTCCCGTAGCCTTTCTGCAAGTTTGCGCAGGGTTTTGTATGGCTGTACTTTGGGCTTGCCACTCATGCTTCCATCTCATTCGGGTTTGGAAATAACTGCTGCATCAATCCCTTCTTTTGCGCTTTGAGGGCTTCCAGTTTTTGGCTTTGGGCGGTGATGAGGTCGTCAAGGGAGCTGAGGCAGAGGGCGATTTTTTGTTGTTCGGGTAACTTGGGAAAATGGATTTTAAACTTCAAGAAATCACTAAAATGAACACGTCTTTTCTCTATCAAGGAGCCTGTTGCGACATTATTGTAGTGAGTAATCATTCCATAACTCGTAAAGTAAAGTTCACAAAATCGAGCATCTACTGAGTCGTCACAATAGAATATGTTGTAGTATTTAGAAAGGGCAACATTGTTATCTTTAGCATGCCTTGCTATTGCCCCAAATCTAAGATTCATAGGGTTGTATGCAAAGTCCCCGGGAAAAACTAACTTATAAGCCTCCTCTTCATCTCTTACAAGAAAGGAACGTTCATATCTTTCTGTTTTTGGCGTTATACCATTTTCAATTGTCAAACTATAAAGAGGCACTTTTTCTGTCGGAAATTGGCTTCTTTCAGTAATGAATTCATTTAATTGCCTAATTCCCCACTTCCCCTCATCCCGAAACTCCACAAACCGTACCCTCGGCACCGTCTCCCCTTCCGCCGGAAAAAGCTCCTGCATTAGCCCTTTTTTATGGGCTTGGAGGGATTTCATTTTTTCGCTTTGGGCGGTGATGAGATCGTCAAGGGAGGTGAGGAAGGAGGCGATTTTTTGTTGTTCAGGTTCCTCTGGAACATTGATTTTTAATTTTTGGAGCTGTCCGGGATAAAGATGTACAACAGAAATACCTTGTGCTAATTGGGCTATTTCTTTCTTTTTAGCATTGTTTAAGTAGTATGACAGAAAAACACCGTTTGTTTTTGTCCGAATAATATTCAGGTCTCCCCCAAGGGCAATTCCACTTTTAGTTACACATGAAGCGGTTGCAATATCTTCCTTAGTTTCTCCGGACGCAGGAATAATTACGTCATTAGCTTGGCTTAATACTAAGTCATCCTTTAGAAGATTTGTATAGGATTTTACAGCGTCAATTGTCTCGTTATAATAAGTATAAAGCTCACCATATCTAATACATGGTAATAACCCATTTGAAATTATGTCCGATTTTGAAATACCCTTTCCTTTTAAGAACGTTGCAACTTTTCCAAGTGGTTTCTCTTCCCACTCTCCCGCATCCAAAAACTCCGGAAATCTCAGCTTCGGCACCATCGTTTTTTTCTTTTCCTTGCTCATAAGTTATTCTTTTGCTCCGCATTCATGTCGGGTAGTTGTTGCATCCACTCGTGCAGTTTGGCCTGAATGAGTTTTTTATCGGGCAGTTGCAGTTGGTATTGCGCGATCAGGGCGGGCGAGAGGTTGCGCGACAGGGCATATTCCACCACCTCCTCGTCTTTGTCGCGGCACAACAATACGCCGATGCTGGGGTTTTCGTGCGGTTTTTTCACGTCTCTGTCTAAGGCTTCGAGGTAGAAATTCAGTTGCCCGAGGTGTTCGGGCGAAAATTTGCCGATCTTGAGTTCAAAGGCCACTAAGGCGCTTAGTCCGCGGTGGTAGAACAACAAATCAAGGTAAAAATCCTGGTTGCCCACCTGTAGGCGGTATTGCTCGCCCATAAAAATGAAGTCTCGGCCCAGTTCCAGGATAAACTGTTTCATGTGCTGCAACAGGGCTTTCTGCAAGTCGTTTTCGCTGTGCATGTCGGGTAAGCCCAAAAACTCCAGGACATAGTTGTCT
Organism: Saprospiraceae bacterium; assembly: GCA_046153985.1. Taxonomy (GTDB): domain Bacteria; phylum Bacteroidota; class Bacteroidia; order Chitinophagales; family Saprospiraceae; genus JABWAJ01. The sequence goes on along the minus strand of JBJXFD010000456.1, from coordinate 2,448 downwards.
TTAAACACCTCCATTGCGTCCGGGTGCAAAACTCTCACCAGTGGTGAGAGTTTTGCACCCATCATGGTGCGTTCAAATTGCGAAGCATCTATTTGCCGCTCTAATTCTCTTTTATTTAGTTTGTCAGCCAATGCGGTACGAATATAGAATTCTCGCTCTTCAATATTTTTACACCTTGAAAAAATAATGGTGTTGTGCGTCCATGGTAATTCTCTCAACAGTGTGGCGAGTTTTTCATCCTCCCGATAAGTCTCGTAAAACTGCTTCATGCGCCAGAGGTTTTTGTCGCTAAAGCCTCTGATATCGGGCGCATGTTGGGCAATGTAGTTGGCTAATTCGGTCACGACGCCTTTGCCCCAAGCTTCGGTCTGCACCTTTTCGCTGATGGTTTTGCCCACCAGCCAGTACAGCTCGATCAAGGCTGTATTGGCTTGTTTAAAAACCTTTGCGCGCGCTTGGTGGATGTGTTGCAACAGCTCGTCAAAAACCGGTTCTATGTGATTGGCCATTTGTTTACTCATAAGCCGACAATCCAGATATTTCACGCCCCTGGGCGCGTTTATTTAAGAGGGGTACCAAGTCGTCCATCAGGGCCAATTCCTTTTGAGTCCGGGCTTTCCAGCCCAATTCCAATGGCGCGAGCAGGTCACTCAGCTTTTCGCCGTCGAAAATCATGCGCCCCATGATGCCGTCCACGAAAGCTTGCAAGGCAGCGGGTTCCAGGCCGTGCTTTTCGGCAGTGTCGGCTAATTCTTTGGCCAATTTTTCGGTTTTGAAGCTTTGGTAGCCATCTTTGATTTCTTGTTCCGTGCGCGGATTGCCCACTTCGAGGCTGTTGATATACGCTACGATATCATCCCGCTCCTCCATCAGGTTTGCGCTGGAACTGAGCAGACTGATCACCTGGCTCCTCGTCATTTTTTGCTTGGCCGGTTTATTTTGGGTGTATTTGGCAATCAGCCCCATGATGTAGTCGTAATCAATGAGCGCCGAGGCAAACAGCACCAGTTCAAAATCCAATTGTTGGATGTCGTCCGGGGCATTGTTGCCTTCTTTTTGTTGGATTTCTTTGAATTGTTTGGCGGTTTCTAAGTACGAACTTCTAAAGGAACGCAATTTATCTTCCGGCAACACGGTTTCAATTTTTTCTTTTTGCGCTTCGTCTAAATCGGTGTATTGGTCGAGTTGGGTTTTTAAACGCTGCACCTCTTTGAAGCGGTTAATAAATTCTATACGCGCTGTATCGCCTCTCAGGTTGTACACTTGTTCCGGTTCGGAAGCCAGGCCGCTTTGTGCCATGAATTTGCCCATTGCCGCCACCGCTTTTTCGTATTTTTCAATCACCTTGGGCGCAGGCTCCATCAGCCAGATTTCTTTGGCCCGGCCGGTATCTTCTCCCGAAAATAGCGCAATGGCCCGGTCTACTTCGCCTTGCTGCTGGCGGAAATCCAGGACATTTCCGTAAGGTTTCGAGTCGTTTAAAATGCGGTTGGTTCGTGAAAAAGCCTGGATCAAACCATGGTACTTCAGGTTTTTATCCACGTACAGGGTATTCAGGTATTTGGAGTCGAAGCCCGTGAGCAGCATATCCACCACAATCACCACGTCTATTTTGTTTTTATGCGGATAGTCGGCATTGGAATATTTCTGAAATTTGATGCGTTGCTGCACATCCTGATAGTACAAATCAAATTCGTTGATGTGGTGGTTGGCGCCATACTGCTTGTTGTAATCGGCAATAATGGCTTTCAGCGCTTTTTTCTTGGCTTCGGGCGCTACTTTGTTGTCTTCTTTTTCCTGTTGCAGGTCTTCTTGTAGTTGCTGTACGTCCCGATTGCCCTCGGCGGGCGGGGAAAACACGCAGGCGATGTTTAAGCGTGGGAACGCAGCGTCTTCCTTTTGTTTTGCGGCCTGCGTCTTTTTGAATAATTCGTAGTATTCAATGGCATCGTTAATAGAGGCCGTGGCAAAAATGGCATTAAATCGCTTGTTGTTCGTGGCGGCATCGTGTTTGTTCAGGATGGCATTCACGACGGCCATCTTGTGTTGGAGGCTCGCTGTGTCAATTTTCTTTTCGCCTTTAAAATAATCAATGTGGAAACGCAGTACGTTCCGGTCGTCAATGGCATGGGTGATGGTGTAGGCGTGCAACTGCTTTTCAAAAATGTATTTGGTCGTCACATAAGAGCCAACGGTACCATCCACTTGTTTGTAAGCGGCATTGTCATCAAAAATGGGCGTACCCGTGAACCCAAACAGTTGGGCGTTGGGAAAAAACGCCTTGATGGCCTTGTGGTTGTCGCCGAACTGCGAGCGGTGGCATTCGTCGAAGATGAAAACGATGCGCTTGTTTTTTAACGGCTCTAACCGTTCCTTGAAAGTGGGCTTACCTTTTTCCGATTTTTGTTTGTTCCGCTTGCTGTTTTCATCTAAGGCTAAGCCAAGTTT
>JBJXFD010000455.1:0-9935 GCA_046153985.1 Saprospiraceae bacterium | reverse complement strand
CTCAATCTCCCCCCCACCCCAATTTCTTCCAAAAAACATGCATCATGAGAAATGACCAACAGCGTTCCCTCATAATCATTAATAGCCGCCGTCAATATTTCGATGTTCTGAATATCTAAGTTGTTGGTGGGCTCATCTAAGATGATCATGTCGGGCGCCTGATTGCTGATCGTCAGGCAGCAAAGCATCAATCGCATTTTTTTTCCACCGCTTAACGCGCTGCAAGGCTTGTCCCAATCCTCTTTTGAAAACAAAAACCTGGCTAAGCGAATTTTGATTTCGTGCTCCTGCAATGCGGTTGAATTAAATTTTTGCGCCTGCTCGTAAACCTTGAGCTGGTTGTCAATCAGGGAATAATCCTGGTCAATGTACACCGCTCGGTTGTTGGCGCTGTAAATGACGCCAGTTTTGGGTTCGATTTCTCCCAAAATGATTTTAATTAACGTTGTTTTGCCGGAACCGTTTAATCCTTTCAGTGCAATTCGTACGCCACTTGTGATTTGGAAACTTAAAGGATATTTCCAAAGCAGACTTTCGCCGTATCCAAAATTGATTTCCTTTGCAGTAAATAAAATTTTGCCTTTGTGCAAAGCCGCGTTGTCGAATCCAAACTTCATTTTGTCCGTACCGGGTAGCGCGGCTCGCAATTCGCTCAGGTCTTGCGCAATGGCGCCAATTTTTTCAGTGTGGACATCCTTTATTCGGGCAGTACTCTTCTCCGCGTTGTTCCTCATCGTATTCATGGCAATGGTCGGCACACCTGCTTTTTCCTGCTTTTTTTTGCCCCGGGCGTCTAATTTTTGTTTCCGTTCCACCGTTTCCCGCTCTATGGCTTTTGCTTTTCGCAAAGCTTTTTCTTTGCTTCTTAAATCCTGATCCAGCGGATTGCTTTCAACCTCTTTTTGCGCGGCATAAAAATCGTAATTGCCGCCATAAACGGTAATGCCCCGTTTGCTCAATTCATAAACAGAATCGAGCAGGTTCAGCAATTTCCGGTCGTGGCTCACCACCACCAACGTGCTTGAACTCGATTGGATGAACTCATACAACAAATGCCGTCCCAAGGTGTCCAAATGGTTGCTTGGCTCGTCCAACAGCACAATCTCAGGCTGATGGATGGAAATGCCAGCGAGGAAAACTTTTGTTTTTTGTCCGCCGCTCAGGGTATGCATGGGCTGCGTCAAATCCAAACCTTCCAATTTCCAATAATTCAAGGCTTCCTGGCACCGCTCTTCGATCGTCCAGTCGTCGTCCAGCACAGTCAGGTTGGTTTCCGTGACCGTGCCCTCCAAAATTTCGTGCAAAGCGGTTAATTTATCCTCAATCCGAAGCGCCCGGGCGATGGTCAGGTTATTAAACTGCCCAAACAATTGGGGTACATAATAGGGTTTTGAACCGGTTTTCACAAGCCCCTCTGAAGGAAATAACTCGCCTGCAATAATTTTCAACAGGGTGGATTTTCCCGTACCATTATTCCCGACCAAGGCAATTTTTTGTTGCCTGTTGACGGTGAGATTTAAGTTGTCGAACAACAAATCTTTATTGGGATGGGAATACGTGAGGTTTTGAAGTATCAACATAACTTCTTATCAGCCCTTATCTTCCTTGAAAGAAATTAGCTCCTACATGGAGTGGTGGTTGTGGTTTATGGGGCAAAGTTAGGAAATAGACTGGAAAATTGCACAGGTAGCAGTGTTACTACTGGACATTTTCGCGCGATGAGACCTTATAGGTTTTAAAAACCTATAAGGTCTGAAGCCCCGAAACGAAAAGGTCCAGTAGTATGGTTTTGTACTCAAGGTTGGTGCAATTGGGAGAAATCTTGTCTTTTCGCCCGATCAAATTTTTCATTTCGGCAAAATCCATGTGTTTTTGGGTACATAAAACATGAGTCATCCCGAATTTTTTGGTTGAGGTGCAGCGCACCAATAATCTCTGTAGACCGCAGGAATCAAGGGTAGTGAGGTGCATCGCACCGCAATATTGATCATACGGAAATACGATTGTTACGGTGCGCTGCACCCCGATATACGGGGCAGGCTCTGCCTGCATGATGCCAATTACTCCCACAAACAACATGAGCCATCCCAAAATTCGGGATGGCTCATGTTTTACCGTTTAAATATACAAATTATGGCCGTTCTGCACTACTCAACACCACCCGTTTCGTAGCATCCGGAATGCCTTCCGAAGTCGCCCGAATGAGGTAAATGCCGCTTGGGTAAGCAGAAAGGTCAAACCGTTGAGTTGTCGTTTCCGCAGCATCCAATTCCAATACTTTCAGCGCTTTTCCTTGTGCGTCGTACAATTCAATGCGCACCGCACGTTCGCCGTATGCACTCAGGTCTACCGTCAGTTCGCCGTTGGTTGGGTTCGGATAAACCTGGAGGTCAGGAGCGGCAGTTTCTACCAGCGTTGTGCCTGGCGTCGTCAGGGGGACAATTGGATTCGTTACAAAAACATTGTCAAAAACCGCTGTTGTCGTCACGTTGGCATTGATGCTTTCAGAGAACAAGCCTGCGTAAATGCAGCCCGTCATACTCACTGTTGCCGAGAAGGCAAAAGTCCAGGTTGTGCCGTTTGTAGAAGTATAACCCACAAAAGTGCTGCCTGTACGCACTAAGCGGAGCCAGGAATGCCCGGGGCGGAAGTAGTTGAGGTTGCTGGATGCGCCATTGGTGACCGAACGAATTTCGCGGCGGATATTGCCGTTTGCCTGGGTTTTTAGCGTCACTTTTTTCGAGCCTTGCGCAAGGGATTCGCGCAGCATGATGCCACCCCAGCCGCCGTTGGTAACGCTGACCACGCGGGCGATGATTTCGCCGTTGCCGCAAAGCTGCTTATAAACGGCATGCAGCACGTCGCTGGAAGAAGTAGAAAAACCGGTTGCGCTGACCGAAAAGACATCAGTTGGTTCATCCGCGCAAAGCGAAAAGTTTGCACTGCCATTGGCGGGGCCCACATTGGAGTTGCTCCAAAGCCCGCCGCTGGTGATGCCATCGTCTATCTGGCCATTACAATCGTTGTCTTTGCCATCGCAAAATTCATCAGCGCAGGGATACGTATCATCATCGTCGTCGTCGCAATCCTGGTTGTTTTGGACATAACCAACACCGCAGGTTCCCTGAAAAACCTGTGGAGAACCCGGATCGCCATACCCGTCGCCGTCTGCATCTGCGTAACAGGTTACGTCACAAGCTGCAAAAGGAAGTCCTCTTATATCATCAGGCGTGGAGCCAAAAGCAGAACCCCATGTTCCGGTGGTTGTGATGATGTTAAAGGAGGAAGAAATATTACTGATCAGGAATTTATTGTTTCCGATATACGCGGCGCCGAAAGTTTCTCCGGTGGTCGTTCCACTGATCGGAATACCGGTCACCGTATAAGGAGGAACAGGCAGTATTTTTTCATAAACAACGGTGCTGTTGCCCGACCAGTGGTAAATCATGTTGTCGTCGGGATTGTAGCAGATGACTTCCCCGTCGGCGCCATTGCCCAAGCCCGTCAGCAGTGTTTTTGATGCATTGGCAGGATTGATCTCGTAAAGGGTTTCCGGAACAGAAGCGCCATCGCCCGTCACGCCAAATAGTTGGCCGGCGGGCGAGAAGGTGATGGAGGAAAAATTATCCCCGAGATTGCCAACCTGGGTCATTGTTGCATCTGCAGGATTAAAAATGCAAAGTACCCGGCCACTGACGCCACTGACTTTAGCAATAGCGTAAATTTGACCGGTCAATGGATTTTTTGCAGCGCCGTTGACCCCCGTAACGGTGAAGCCGGGCAGCTTTGGCGCCCGTCTTTCTGTGATGGCGTAGTTGTTTGCAGTATCTATTGTCCAAACGGAATCCTGGAAAGGAGAAAAACCGTAAAATAAGCCACAGACCACTGGATCAACAGCCAAAGGTTCGTCAATCTGGCCGTTGCAGTTCTCGTCAATGCCATTGCCACACAATTCCGTTTCGCCTGGATTCACGGCATCATCGCAATCGTCGCAATCGCCTTGTGCAATGCTATAGCCGTCGCCATCCAGGTCATTGCCATCATCCACCACCCCATTGCAGTTGTTGTCAAGGTTATCGCAAATCTCTGTTCCGAGCGGGTTGATATTTTCATTGTTGTCATTACAATCTTCGTTATTACTGACGCTACCCATCGGGCAATTACCCGCAACAGGCTCCGTGCCGATAGCTCCTTCGTCTCCGTACCCGTCGCCGTCAGCATCCGTGTAGCAAAGACAGATGTTGCCGGCAATTGCAGCTACTTCCGAAGCACTCAATGCCCGGTTGTAGAGCCGGAACTCATCCATCCGTGAGCCGGGGGCCAGACCGAAGTTCGTGCCATAACCACCAACTTTTAAGGGTCCGGTTCCGGTGAGATTTACTGCCCCCTGGGCTACGGTGTTGACCAATGTGCCGTTCAGATAAGCCTTGACGTTGTTCAGGGTGTTGTCATATACAAAGGTAATGATCTGAGGGCCCGCAGCCGCGCCACCGGTAACCGGCACATCGGTAAGCCCCCCTCCGCGCAGCCAGAAGTTGTCTGCCCCTGCTACACCATTGGTGAAGCACCGGAAACCGTTGGAGTTGACATCCCCAAAAATGTACCACAGCAGGGAATAATTGGAAACGTTGTTGATCCAAAGAGAAAGGGTCCAGGAATTTCCACCCAGGTCGGGCGCCCAGCCGGTATTGACGAAGTTGGAAGTGGAAACAGATCCTGTTCCAATCAACGCGCCACCGCATTGGCCTGTCGCCCCCTGGGTTTGATCACCTATAATGGTTGCCGTAGCAGTACCAGATGGCGGAGAAGTGGCCAGGTTGGGGACGCTGGTTCCCGTTCCGTCAAAGCGGTAATAGAGCAATTCAGGAACCTGGGCAGTCAGGTGGCTCTGTGCCAGGAAAAATAAGGCAGTGAAAAGCGCCAGGAAATAACGGCAGGTGATTCTATCCGTTTTTGAAGGTAGCTTTTGAATCATGGTCGCTGTATTAAATTTATTGTAAATGAGACTATTATACATAAAATAAACGCTGCTTCCATGTGAGGTAATATGGCCATTGAGTTTTGCCCTGGCATGCGGTTACCCGGAAGCTTTAGTTAAAAACAGCGTCTAATCAGGAGGATGTGAGAGACCAAATACGCAAAAGCGTATGGAGTAGTCGTAATTCAAGCCACTAATTTATACCAATTCTACTATATGTGCAACAAAATCGGACTATAAAGAACAGACACTAAACAACTTTGACCCATTCACAAAAAACTGCCAAAAGCGTCATCACGGCTTGCTATGCCATTCAAAAAACACGCCCTGCGGATCTCTTTTTGCCCGGATTTCCTGCACCCGTTTCAGGTTTTCAGGGGTCAGAAAGTGGTCGGTGCGTTTGTGCAGCCCCTCGTCGGCCAACTGGATGCCCGATGAAAGGTGCTGCATTTCCCTGACCATATTGGCCGCCCAGAAATTGTACTTTTCGGTGTCCTTTGCGTTTTTCCAGCTACTGTACAAGGCGAGATAAATCTTATCTTCCACGCTGTAGGCCATATCAACGGTCAGCGGGTCGGGATACCAGTTGAGCCACAGGAAATGCGATGGCGGAGGGGGCAAGGTTTCGGCTATTTTTTTGATAAAAGGCAGCAAATCGTCAATCGGCGCGTGCGTCCACATATTGTCTACGCCGTAGTGGTAATTTGCCGGGTAATGGGTCATGGTCGCCCGGTAAAAAACGTCAATTCCCGGGTTAAAAGCGGGGGTAGTGATGATCGCTTTTTTTCGGATGGGGCTGTTTTGCATAAAGGCTTTGGCCGCTTCAAATTCGTCCTCGTTTTCGGCAAAAATTGGTGCAAATGCTTCAATGCCCGGCCCCATGATGTTCATCATGTTTTTGCTCATCAACATCTGAAACTCAACGGCCTTGGGTATTTCCGGCCCTACTTCATCCGCCCAGCGGTAAACGGCTTCCAAATGCTTAATGGAAAAATCGTGGGCAATGATGGCCCGGTAAGGCGGCAGGGTATACAGTTTCAAATAAAACCTGACCACCACCCCGAAGAAGCCGGGGCCGGAGCCACGTGCCGCCCAAAAGAGGTCTGCATGCTGGCTTTCGCTGGCGTGAACCAGTTCGCCGTCGGCAGTCACGATGTCCATACTCAGGATACTTTGGCAGGCGATGCCCGTTTTACGGCCGTTCCAGCCATAACCGCCCTGCAGCAGAAAACCTCCGATGCACACGCCCGTGCAGTGTCCCGCCGGAAAAAACAAGTTCATTTTAAACAGTGCCTTCAACAGCACTGATCCGCCGACAGCCGGTCCTGCCTCGGCGGTCATCGCTTCTTTGTTGACTTTGTACTGGTCGAAATGTTTCATGGAAATCACGATGCAATCGGGGCGAATGGAGTTGGCGCTGAAACTCCGCCCGCCGGAAAGCACGGTCACCCGTTTGCCCACTTTTTTGGCATACCGAACGATGTTGAGGACGTCTTCCACGGTGCGGGGTTCAGTCAGCATATCGGGCGTGCGGCCAGTATCCACCTTGTTGTATAAATTGCTCAGGATGATTTGATTAAAATCCGCCTGAGCGCAGTGGTAAACATCGCCGTTGATCGCCAACTGCTTGTCGGAATGGTATTGTTCGTACAATCGGGGCAGAAACGCGGCCAGGTGGTTCATTTCTTCGGCGCAGTGACGCAGGAGGTCCGCGCCAAAATTATCGGGCAGGCGCCTGAATTTCCGAACGAGGTCGGTGACCATTTCCGCCAGTTTTCCTTTTTTCCGGACGCCGGCGTATTTTCCGCCTATAAAAAACCGGGAGCGCATTTCTGCACCGTTTTCGGTGACCCGCACCTGGTGTACGAGGCTGCCGTAATCTACCGGCAAACTCGGGTGACCGAGTTTGGCGCAGATGTAAACGGCTTTGTCCGGGCGATTGACGGATTCCTTTGAAAAACCAAACTCTAAGGGAGATTTGAACTGAACGACGGCATCCAGCGGGTCTTTTCCGATGTATTCCCGGATAATGGAATTGCGCCCAACGTAGCAGGCATCGTCCTTACCATCTTCCCAGCGGGCGCTGAGGTGCGCGCCAGGATGCCAGAGTTTGTAACGGAGGTCTTGTGAGCCGTGCCAGCCAAACCACCAGTCCCACATAGCGGGGGTCACGCCGGGCATGTTGGTTTTTACGGCCACCGCGATGCTACCATCTTTGTCAATGGAGTAGCCGTTTTCAATCGCTGCATCGTTCGCTTTTTCCAGCAAGGGCAAATCGCCGACATCTGGCAGGGCGCCCCAGGGCAATGCACCGGCGTTCAATGCGGCATTCACATCAGCGGGCAGTGGCGCCATTTTTTCGTCGTAAAAAGAGGCATAATCCGTACGCTTGTCGGGTTCGTTGTACCCGAGATATTGTTTTTGCATAACCCTTTGTTTTAAAAGTTGATGCAAAGTTGGCGGGTATGCCAGACTAAAACATTGAACTAATTCAAGAAATACGCGGTACTTACTTCTTTCGCCGCTTTACCTTGCTTAGCCATTCCGCCGAAATGCCCATAAATTCGGCGATGTATTTCGATGGCACTTTCTGAATGACGGCAGGCAGTTCATCCAACAGGTATTGGTAGAGTTGTTCGGCGTTATGGGAAATGATTTTGAGTTTCAGTTCATTTTCTTCCACCAATGCCTGAATCACGAGGGTGTCGTAAAAACCCTGAAGCACAGGGTTCGATTGCATCATGGCATCGAGGTTCTTTTTCGACATGGATAGCACCACTGAATCCCGCACAGCACGCAGTTCACAGGCACTGGGTTGTTGGGAGAAATAGCTGTCCACGCAAGCCATAAAGGGGTGTAAGTCGTCTAAATAAAAATTGATGGTCTTTGGGATTTCGAGGTTTTCGTTGAAATAGCGGCAAACGAACCCGCCGCTGACGACAAAATATAAATGCGTACAGGTGTTGCCCGGCATTAGCAAAATTGAATTTGACTTTACCCGCCTGACTTCAATTTTATCGGCAATTTGCTGCCGGGTTTCCTCCGAAATGCGCAAGTGCTCCAATATCGAAAACAAGGGCGCTAATACGGTTGATTTTTCAGACATAGCCTAAAATTTTTGTGTGTCCGCTTTTGAAGCAACAAAATCCCCAATCATATACCCTATCAGTGCGCCGGTCACTGCATCAGACAGCCAATGCACCGTCACGGAAACGCCAAGACCAATGTAAACTGCGTAAACGATTGCCCATACTTTGCTTCTGTTTGAAGTTAAAAAGGGAAGGATCGCAAACGACATGGCAAACGCCGTCATGGTATGTCCTGAGGGAAACCCCTCGATTAAACTTTCCCACAAATTATTCCCCTGCAAAAAACCAAACCGGAATTGTTGGCTAAAATCGGTGGTTCCCAAATCTTCAAAAGGCTCTCTCGCTACCCGATTGGTAAAAGCTTTCAGAAAAGTGGACAATCCCCACGCCCAAAGAAAAGCCCTGAATGAAACTGTCGCCAATACACCATTCCGGGGTTGGTTTTTCCGGGTTAAATAAAAATAAAGCGGCAACGCAACCGGTAAAATCATCCCGATGAAGACGCTTGGAATGCCTGCGTATTGCAGAAACAAGTAGTCGTAACTCAGCTTTGCCCACCACCAATCTATGCAGGAAAACATCAAAAAAATTGCGGAACCAACCGCCAGCAGGATAAATAGGATTGTTTTTTTCATGTTGTTAAGCTCAACAAGTGCCAAAAGTAAGAAAACGGCTTAATCAACTGTCCAAATTCTATATTATACCCTGAGACTTGAGTACAGCTTTACTTGCCAATCGGGCGAAATCTCGGTTATTACCCCCACATTTCGCCCGATCAAATTTTTCGTTTCGGCGAAATCTATGTATTTTTGCATACATTTCGCCGAAACACATAATCATGGTAACCAATTCACTGATAGGTCGGAAAGAAGAACAAAGGATATTGCGCAAAGCGCTCGAGTCCGGAGAAGCAGAAATGGTGGCCGTAATCGGTCGCCGCCGGGTTGGTAAAACTTTCCTGATAAACGAGGTTTATAAGGAGCGGATCATGTTTGAAGTGACGGGTATCCAAAACGCTCCCCGCCCGGAACAACTCGGGAATTTCACTTATCAGATCAGCAAAAAACTAAAAACGACACTTGCCATTCCGCAGCCGCGGACCTGGTTAGAAGCCTTCACCCTGCTGATTTCTCACTTAGAACAAGTAGACCAAAAAGAAAAAATGGTGGTGTTTTTTGATGAGCTGTCGTGGCTTTCTACTCCAAACTCCGGATTTTTAAGGGCATTGGGCTTCTTTTGGAACAGTTGGGCCGTCAAACAAAATATCGTAGTGGTGATCTGCGGCTCGGCGGCATCCTGGATGATCAACAAGGTGGTCAACGACCGCGGCGGCCTGCATAACCGGATTACCAAACGCATTTTCTTGCAATCGTTCAACTTAGCCGAAACAGAGGCGTTTTTAAAAAGCCGAAACCTGCATTTCCCGCGACCTGCTATCGCCGAATTGTATATGGCGCTGGGGGGTATCCCGCATTATTTGAAAGAAATTGAATCCGGAGAAAGCGTGGTGCAAAACATTGACCGCATCTGTTTTTCGCCCAGCGGATTGCTAAAAGACGAATTTTCAAGACTTTACCCTTCCCTGTTCGCACATGCAGAAAGGCACGAGGCGGTAGTCAGGGCTTTGGCAGGAAGCCGCCAGGGCATGCCCCGGTCGCGAATTATCGAAACTGCCAAATTACCCGAAGGGGGAAACACGTCGCTGGTGCTGGAAGAGTTGGAACAATCGGGCTTTATTTCTTCCTATTTCCCGTTTGGAAAAATAAAGAAAGAAAAACTCTACAGACTGACGGATGAATACTCGCTGTTTTACCTGCAATTTGTGGAAGATAAAACCCATGAAGGCGCCGGTACGTGGCAACACCTGA
>JBJXFD010000450.1:0-6986 GCA_046153985.1 Saprospiraceae bacterium | reverse complement strand
ATCAATGGCAGCTTTGTCGAACAATTTTTGGTTTAGCTTTTACTTTTACGGTAAACCGTAGGGGCTGCTAATGCATTCGACAAGTGTTCGAGATAAATTAGGAAGTCCCGCAAAACGGGGCTTTTTTTTTGCCGTTAAGGCTTAAATAAAACCAAACATGTTTTTTACCATATAGTGGATTAGTTTTTTACCACATAGTTCACATAGTTGTTTTCACATAGTTCACATAGACGCGATAGGCCGGATGAATGCTATGTGATCTATCCCGCCAAGTCGGGACAAGTTGTGACCGTTCCTATGTGAACTATGTGGTAAAAAAAATCACGAATGTGGTAAATAACCATAACCGAACACAATGCCTAACCAGACCAAGCGATTTTGGGATTTTTATTGGTTTTACTTTTACGGATCACCGTGAAGGGGCATACGCTTTTACCTGTTTTTTTGGAAACAGTTAAACGAAAAAAGTCCCGCACAACCACGGGACTTTTTTTATTCGATCATCAGCAAATTAAAACAAAACCATGACACAAGCCGCAACAGCAGCTGCCGAAGAAATTCCCGCGTCGCATCGCCCGCTCCGGGTTGCCATTCAGGGGGTTCCCGGGGCCTTCCACGAGATTGCCGCGCGCCAATATTTCAGTCCGGAAACGGTGGACATCGTCCCGGCGCTCACCTTCGACGAGTTGGTGGACATGGTGGAAAAAGGCGTTCAGGCCGACGTGGGGCTGATGGCGATGGAAAATACGCTGGCAGGCGGTTTGATGGGCAATTTCCGGTTGCTGAACGAATCCCGCCTTCAGGCTGCCGGGGAAGTTTTTCTGCGCATCCGCCAAAACCTGATGGCCTTGCCCGGCGTGGAAATTAAAGACCTGACCGAAGTCCATTCCCATCCCATTGCCATTGCGCAATGCCGCGAGTATTTCCGAAAATACCCGCATATCCGCCTCGTGGAAGCGGAAGACACCGCGTTAAGCGCCCGAAACATAAGAGATTTTGGACTGCAACAGGTAGGCGCCATCGGCAGTTCTTTGGCCGCCGAGTTGTACGGCATGAACATGCTGGCCGAAAGCATCGAAACCAATAAAAAGAACCTGACCCGTTTTCTGGTGTTGCGCCGCGAAACCGAAGTGGAAGACAATCCGGCTTCCGACAAAGTATCGCTCAGTTTTTCAGTAGATCACGAGGTGGGCAGCCTCTACAAGGTATTGGCTGTGATGGCCGCCTACCACGCCAACCTGACCAAAATTCAATCCATGCCCATCATTGGCAAACCCTGGGAATATTTGTTTTTCCTCGACTTTGTTGCGGAAGGCAAACTCAGCTATCAACAGGCAGTGGATGCCATTCGCCCCATCACACACGACCTGAAAGTGTTGGGGGTGTACCCGAAAGGAATATTAATTGAGGATTAAAAAACTAACCGGCAGTTGCCTAAGCGCCTGCCGGGTTCTATTGATGCGTCATAATTAACAACATGATGAGTTCCGTAATTTCCCTGCAATCGCCCTCCATTTTCAGCATCCGGACCGCCAGCCGCTTAGACGGCATTGAAGAATATTACTTTTCGCAAAAACTCCGCGAAATCGCAACCATGCGCGCCGATGGCAAAGCGGTGATCAACCTCGGCATTGGTAGCCCGGATCTGCCCCCTGCTTCGGCAACTGTGGATGAGCTGACAGAACAAAGCAGAAAGCCCGACCAGCATGCTTACCAAAGCTATGCAGGAACCCCCGAACTTCGGAAGGCTTTCGCCAAATGGTACCAGGATTGGTTTGGGGTAACCCTCCATCCTGACAAAGAAATTTTGCCCATGATCGGCTCCAAAGAGGGCATCATGCACATTGCCATGACTTATTTGGAAGCCGGGGATGAAGCGCTCGTGCCCGACCCCGGCTATCCGACCTATCGTGCCGCAACAACCCTGACCGGCGCCAACGTTCGCTCGTACGCGCTTTCAGAAGACCGGCGTTGGCTGCCCGATCTGGATGCGTTGGCTGCCGGCGACCTCAGTCGGGTGAAACTGATGTGGGTCAATTATCCCCACATGCCAACCGGCGCGCAAGCGGATCGCGGCTTTTTCAGCGACTTGGTCGCTTTTGCGAAAGCCCACCAGATCCTGTTGGTGAACGACAACCCCTACGCTTTTATCCTCAACGAACGCCCGCTCAGCCTGCTCAGCATTGACGGAGCGAAAGAGGTCGCCTTGGAATTGAACTCGCTGAGCAAATCGCACAACATGGCCGGTTGGCGCGTTGGGATGCTGGCCGGACAAGCCAATTTTTTGCAGGATGTACTCCGCTTCAAAAGCAATATGGATTCCGGTATGTTCAAACCGTTGCAATTGGCGGCAGTGCGTGCCTTAGATAGTCCGGCAAGCTGGTACAGCGATCTGAATGCCATCTACCGGGGGCGCCGCGAGAAAGCGTTTGTTTTGCTGGATTTACTGAATTGCACCTACGATACCAATCAGGCAGGCATGTTTGTCTGGGCAAAAATCCCCGCCATTTACAGCAATGCGTACGAACTTTCCGACCAAATCCTTTACAACAACCACGTTTTTCTGACGCCTGGGGGCATCTTTGGCGAACAGGGGAATCAATACGTTCGGGTGTCCTTGTGCAGCGACGAAGCGACTTTTGAAACAGCTATAGCAAGAATTGTATGACGGTTACCATTGTAGGCATCGGATTGATTGGCGGTTCTTTGGCCATTACGCTGAAGGAAAACGGCTTTGCATCGCGCATCATCGGCGTAGATGCCAATCCGTCCAATATAGACAAAGCGTTCCGCCGCAGGTTGATAGACGAGGCGATGCCGCTGGAAATCGCAGTGGCGCAGTCGGAGGTCATCATCGTAGCCACCCCGGTGGATGCCATGCTCCAGTTGCTGCCGGCTATTCTTGATCTGGCAACGGAGCAGCAAGTGGTGCTGGATGTTGGTTCCACCAAATTCACCTTGTTGGACACTTTGAAAAACCACCCCCGGCGCCAGCGTTTAGTGGCCACGCACCCCATGGCCGGCACGGAATATTCAGGTCCGGAAGCGGCAATTCCAAACCTCTTCGACGGAAAATGCACCGTGATTTGCGATGCAGCTGACAGTGCCCCGGATGCGGTGGCGCTTGCAATTCAATTGTACGAATCTATCCCGATGCGGGTCGTTTATTTGGACAGCCGCGCCCACGATGTGCATACAGCTTATGTCTCGCATATTTCGCACATCAGCTCTTTCGCATTAGCGTTAACGGTGTTGGCCAAAGAGGAAGACGAAGAACAGATTTTTGAATTGGCCAGCGGGGGCTTCAGCTCTACGGTGCGCTTAGCCAAAAGTTCGCCCGATATGTGGACGCCGATTTTTCGGCAAAATCGAGACAATGTATTAGACGTGCTGGACGAGCACATCAACCAATTGTCGCGGTTCCGCAGCTTGTTGATCAAAAAGGACTTCGACGCTTTTTATCGTTTAATTGAAGAAGCGAACGACATCAAGCGTGTGTTGGAACGGTAGGGGAGGATTTGAGTATTTGGTGATTTGAGTATTTGAGTATTCGAGACTTCCCAATGAAGCTTTGGTTTCCTCGAATATTCAGCTCCTCAAATCCTCAAATCCTCAACTCCTCAAATACTCAGTTTTTAATACTTTTTCTAACTTTTGAATACGACAAAGCCATGACTACAATGACTTTCAAACCCATTTTCGGCAACGCAGAAAAGCGGCCAATCAACATTGCAGGGCCTTGCAGCGCCGAAACGGAAGAGCAGGTGTTGCAGGCTGCCCACGAATTGGCAGCACAGAACATTGACCTGTACAGAGCAGGTATTTGGAAACCACGCACCCGCCCCGGGGAATTTGAAGGCATCGGCACAGTTGGCTTAGGCTGGCTTCGGCGGGTGAAAGAAGAAACCGGGTTGAAGGTCACAACAGAAGTTGCGAAGACCCAGCACGTTTTTGAAGCGCTGAAATACGGCATTGATGTGCTCTGGATTGGCGCCCGCACAACAGTGAATCCATTTTCCGTGCAGGAAGTGGCCGATGCGCTTGAGGGCGTAGACATTCCGGTGCTGATCAAAAACCCGATCAACCCTGACCTCAAGCTCTGGATTGGCGCGATTGAACGGATGTATCGGGCGGGCATTACGCGCATTGGCGTCATTCACCGCGGGTTTTCGCACCACGGCGAGTCGAATTACCGCAACGTACCCCGCTGGCAGATTGCCATTGAGCTCAAGCGCCAATTCCCGGATTTGCCGATGATTTGTGACAACAGCCATATCTGCGGTCGGCGCGATACCCTTCAGGCGGTAGCGCAGCACGCCCTTGACCTCAATTTCGATGGCCTGATGACGGAGGTACACCCAACGCCGGATGCTGCCTGGAGCGATGCCGCGCAGCAGATTACCCCGGCTCAATACCACGAATTGATCGGGAAATTAGTCTTTCGAAAAGCGGGTTCGGACGATCCTGAGTTTTTGCAAAATCTCGACCACCTGCGCCATGAAATTGATGAGATTGACGACGAAATCCTCAACCTGTTGGGGCGCCGCATGGGGCTTGCCGAAAATATCGGTCAATACAAATCCCGGAACAACATCGCCATTTTGCAAACCGACCGCTGGAATGAGATCCTGGAGCGCGCCATTGCCAAAGGCATGAAAAAAGGACTGAGCGAAGAGTTCGTTGGCGCTATTTTGCGGTCCATTCACAAAGAATCCATCAGCTTGCAGTCTAAGGTCATGCACCAAAAGGAGAACGATGTAGAAAAGCCGTGAAGCAGTAGACTTTTATGAACCAGGGAATTCTATTCCTTTGTACAGGTCTTTCAGCGAAAGCTTTACTTCAACAGAAGGCAGATCAATGAAAGATTCCAAGCCAGTAGCACGTGTTATTTTCCAGAGATTAGCTTCCGGATCGTGCAGGTAAAACGATTCTACCTGAGCTTTTTCCTGGGATACAAGCACGTACTCACGCAAAGATGGTAAAGAACAATATTGATTGAATTTTTCGCCCCGGTCATAACTTTCTGTGGATTCGGAAAGTACTTCGATTACAAGCACAGGATTCAAAATGAGATCCCTGCGGTCATTCCAAAATTCGGGTTTTTCGCATACAACGGTTACATCCGGGTATACTGCTTTGTTGTGAAGCGGGAGGTAGATTTTCATGTCGCCGGTCAGTACAGAACAGGGTTTTTCCCGAGCATTCAACAAATTGAGCAGTATGCCTATGATTTGAGCTGAGATGAGATTGTGTTCAAATTTTGCTCCAGACATTTCAAGGGCTTTGCCGTTATCGAATTCGTGTTTTACCTCTGCCCTGTCTTCGAGGTCGAGGTATTCTGCTAAGGTGAGGTACTTTTCAGCGGTTGCAATGTTGCTACTCATGTGAAAACAGGTTTGAACTGAGACAAATATAGGCGTTTTCAACAAGGATTGTTATCATGCAATATACTAAATTTGGCCTTGAAACAACTGAAGGGCCATGGGATCGCATACGATTTGGTTTTACCTGCTCATTGCCGCACTGCTGGTGGGCGTGCTGCAGAGTATCTCTGTGGGCGGGTTGTTTTTTCTCAAACAATCGGGTGAGAAGCGGGCCAATGGGTTCTACGGCCTGCTGCTCATTGTAATGGGGCTGACGCTCCTGCACAACATCCTGCTCATCAGCAATGTCTATGTAAGCTACCCCAGGCTTCAGTTTTTACCCATTTATTTTACCCTCTCCTTCCCACCGCTGTTGTTTTATTATGTGAAGTTGACCCTCTACCCGGCCTATCGCCTGCAGCGGAGCGACATCAAGCATTTTATTTTTCCTGTGGGCCAACTGTTGTTCTTCATCGCCATCTTTTTCAATCTGGTGGAATACAAAGGAACGCCGGGGCGCTACTTCTATAGCCCATTTTACGGCGCCTTTGAGCATTTTTTGTACATCACAACCTTTTTTGCTTACCTGTATTTTGCCTATCGGTACATCCGGCACAAAGCCCGCGAAGGCCGCCGGAGTGTCGTGGCCCGGCAGGTTTTTTACCTCAAAACCTTAGTCAAGGCTTTGTTTGTCCTGTTTTGTATCCATACCGGATTCCTCGTTTCTGATTTTGTATGCTACGAGTTCTTTGACGTCAATTTGAGGGCGGTAAAACTGTTCGCAGGAGCGGGCGCCATGTCCTTTGCAGCCTTAGTTTTCTGGTGCGGAGTTTACGGTTTTCAGGTCCTGTTGTGGGGTAGAAGGGTATTCCGCAGGCCGGGTTCCGACCATGGCATCACTAAGAGAAAATAAATGCATTTTTTTTAAATTTGGAGGCAAATGTCAGCCTCGGAGCTAAATTTCGAAAATGTAAATTAAGCAGAATAAAAATTAAAAATTAATTTTTTTCAAAAAATTTAAAAATTTAAAAACGCATTTTTTGATCTATTGGAGAAATAAAATTTGGTACACCCTCTTGACAAGTACAGTCTTTTGTCCTACTTTTGCAGTGCAATCCGGTACCTGACACACCATTGCAAATCCTAAAACAAAAGACAATACCATGTACAAAATCCTGCTCTCGATCACAATAGTTGTCATCTCCCTGACCACCATTCAAGCCCAGTTTACGAAAATAAATAAAGGCGACCTCGATTTAGCGGCCGGCATCGGCCTTGTCCCTACTTTCGCAGCTGATCGTGGCAAAACCATCGTTCCTCCGGCCAGTGTTCGTTTGGATTATCGGGTGGCCAAAAAATTCTCAATAGGCGCTTATGCCGCTTTTTCTTCTACGGAAAGCAACATCATCACCCAGCCCAACGGCTCGGTTGAGCGCTTTGAAATAGATTACACCATCGTGGGCCTCCGCGCTGCGGCGCACGGCAACCCGCGCGACAACTGGGATGTATACGGCGGTTTTATGATTGGCTACAACATGCCTTCCGTGAACCACATCATCATCACCCCGGCAAGCGACGTCAAAGACGCTGAAAACCAGCCTTCTTTCACGCGTCCGGCGAAAA
>JBJXFD010000435.1:0-7757 GCA_046153985.1 Saprospiraceae bacterium | reverse complement strand
TGCCCAACTCATCCGGCTCGGTCATGTTCAGGTATTTGATCAGGATGCTTTTCCCCTTGCCAATGGTCACCATGATTTCTTCATTTGGCTTTAAGCCATAAAAAAATGCCGGCGTGGGCAAAGCGCGTACTTCACCGTAAGTCTTTTGAAAGGTATGGTAATCCTGGTAAACTTTGGGGTAAAGCCGGTAGCTGAGCCAATCGGTAACCCCGAGTTTTTCGCCAAACTCCTGTTTGAACGCGGCCAGTTCCGCTTCAAAATCTACGGGCGCTAAGTGGGCATTCGGACTTTCGGTATAAGGTTTTTCGCCTTTCAGAATGAGTTTTTGAATCTCCGGAGGAAAACCGCCGGGCGTTTGTCCCAGGTCTCCGCGCATCAGGGCTTTCACGCTGTCGGGAAACGCCAACGCGCCGTTTGGATCGAGCACGTCCGCTTTGCTCAGCCCGTTGGCGGTCATGAACAGCGCCATATCGCCCACCACTTTTGAAGAAGGGGTAACTTTCACAATGTCCCCGAATAACTCATTGGCGATGCGGTAGTTTTGTTTCACCAAATCGAATTGATCCTCCAGGCCCAAAGAGCGCGCCTGTGGCCGCAAATTGGAATATTGTCCGCCCGGGATTTCGTGGTCGTACACTTCTGCCGTGCCGGCGCGCAATTCCGTTTCGAACGGGTAATAAAAATTGCGCACGATTTCCCAATAATTGTTGAATGCATTCAGCGACGGCAGGTTGATTTTTTGCTCGCGCGGGTGGCCCTGCAACATGGCCGCAATGCTGTTGAAGTTCGGTTGGGAGGTCAGGCCCGACAAAGCGCTAAATGCCACGTCAATCACATCCACGCCCGCATCCACCGCTTTGAGGTACGTGGCGGCCTGGATGGAACTGGTGTCGTGGGTATGCAAATGTATGGGCAGGCTGACGGTTTCGCGCAAGCGCCCAATGAGCAATTCGGCGGCTAAGGGTTTCAGCAACCCGGCCATGTCTTTGATGGCGATCAGGTGCGCGCCGGCATCCTCTAAGCGCCGGGCCATGTCTAAGTAGTAGTTGAGGTCATACTTGCCATTGCGCGGGTTCAGGACATCGCCGGTATAACACAGGCAGGCTTCTGCCAGACTATCGGTGCGTTCGCGCACGGCGCGTATGCTAGTCACCATGCTTTCCACCCAATTGAGGGAATCAAAAATCCGGAACAGGTCAATGCCCGTTTTTGCCGCTTCTTCGATGAATTTTTCAATCAAATTATCCGGATAGGCGGTGTATCCAACGGCATTGGAGCCGCGCACCAGCATCTGAAACAAAATATTCGGGGCCGCTTGCCGCAACAGCCGGAGCCGCTCCCAGGGGTCTTCTTTCAAAAAGCGCAAAGACACGTCGAACGTAGCGCCGCCCCAGACTTCCATACTAAAAACTTCTGCGCCGTGGTGCCGCGCAAAACTTTCTGCAAAAGCCTGCATATCGAAGGTGCGCATCCGGGTAGCCAGCAGACTCTGATGGGCATCCCGCAAGGTCGTATCGGTGTATTGGATAGCGTTTTCGGCCTTGAGCCAGGCGATAAACCCCTCGCGCCCCAGCTCGTGCAAGCGGTCGCGGGAGCCTTTCGGCAATGTGGCATGACGATCGAAAGCAGGCAGTTGCGGTTTGAGAAAAGCGCGGCTGGGATCGCGGTGTTTCACGTCTGGGTTCCCGTTGACGATCACGTCGGCCAAGTAACGCAACATTTTGGTGCCCCGATCCTGCCAGTCGGGCGCCTTCAACAATTCGGGGTGGTCTTTGATGAAATTGACCGTGGCTTCGCCGTTCTGGAAGGTTTCATTTTCCAGCAGGTTGAGCAAAAAGCCGATATTGGTGTTGACGCCGCGGATTCTGAATTCGCGCAACGCCCGGTGCAGGCGCTGGCTGGCCCCTTTGAGCGTGCGGCCCCAGGCGGTGACTTTGACTAATAGCGAATCGAAATACGGCGATATTTTTGCGCCAGGAAAAGCGCTCCCGGCGTCGAGTCGGATGCCAAAACCGGAAGCCGATCGGTAGGCAACGAGGGTGCCATAGTCCGGTTTAAAATCGTTTTGCGGCATTTCTGTGGTGACCCTGCATTGGATGGCGTAGCCCTGGATTTGCACATCCTCCTGACCGCGAATGAACAGGATCGGGTGTTCAAAAGGATAGCCCTCGGTGACCAAAATTTGCGCCCGAACCAGGTCAATGCCGGTTATTTCTTCGGTGATGGTGTGCTCAACCTGAATCCGCGGGTTCACTTCGATGAAGTAGATATTTTCCGCTTTGTCTACCAGAAATTCGACGGTTCCTGCGCAGGAATAGTTGACGGCGCGCGCTAAGCGCAGGGCGTAATCGTATAATTTGGCTTTTGTGGCGGCAGAAATGGTGACGCAGGGAGCTATTTCCACTACTTTTTGGAAACGGCGTTGCACCGAGCAATCGCGTTCAAAAAGGTGGATGATGTTGCCGTGCCGGTCGCCCAGAATCTGCACCTCGATGTGTTTGGGGTCTTCGATGAATTTTTCCAAAAAAACGGTGTCGTCTCCAAAAGCGGTGCGCGCTTCGCCTTTTGCTTCGTTGAATTCGCGAGCCAGGTCTTCGTCGCTGCGCACCACGCGCATGCCGCGCCCACCCCCGCCTGCCGCGGCTTTGATGATCAGCGGATAGCCGATGCGCCGGGCTTCGCGCAGCGCCGTTTTTTCATCAACGAGTGGTTCTTCACTGCCTTCAATCAAAGGCGCGCCGACTTTTTTTGCCAATATTTTGGCAGCCACCTTGTCGCCCAATTGTTCCATCACTTCTGGTTCCGGGCCAATGAACGCAATGCCTTCTTCCCGACAGCGGCGTGCGAAAGCGACATTTTCACTCAAAAAACCGTAGCCAGGATGAATGGCATCCACGTCGTTGTCTTTTGCTACTTCTATGATGGCTTCTATGTCCAAATAGGGCTTCAGCGGGTCGCTGTCGGCGCCAATCTGGTAAGCTTCGTCTGCTTTGTAGCGGTGGAGGCTGTAGCGGTCTTCGTAAGTAAAAATAGCGACCGTGCGCAGTTCCAGTTCGGAAGCGGCGCGCAGCACCCGAATGGCGATTTCGCCGCGATTGGCGACAAATAATTTGCGGAAACGTGTAACGGATTGTGTCATGATCATCGAACTAAGGTGACAAGGTCAATAATTGGTTCGATTTGATTAGGATTGGGCGACAAGATAGCGGATTTTGGGATTCCGTACAGATTAAAAGCGTGATTGATGATCTATAAATTTAGTGCCGCTCTTATATTCGATTGAAAGTGGTTTGCGAATTTGATAACCTGTAAACCACTTTCAATTAGTTGTATCGCCGGAAAATGGTTTGCAAAAAAGTAAAATCATTTTCAGGCGTTCACTTGCAACATTAGGTGTTTGTTTTTATCTTATCCAGATAACAGCATTTACTCTTATAAGCCACTAAAAATTAAACATAATGAATACAGGCTATAAAAAACTGGTTATTACAAGTTTGTATTGTCTAATACAATTTCCGGTAAATGCACAATTTGCAATAGATGATACAAGCTATGTCAGAAATTTTAAGATCAGGACTGTTGAAATATTAAGGCCTGATTTTTTTCCAAAAACTGATGAGGAAAAGAAAAAGAAAGGATATGAGACGGACTCGCCTGCTTATCAAAAACTTTATTTCAATAAACAAGGAAAAATATTCAGGATTGAATTCGGAACTTATCCGGAAGATGATGGCAAAATGGTATTTTCTTATTCATATGGTACAAATAATAAAATAGCTAAACTTGAAAGATCCGGAGGTGGGAAAACACGAAAAACATTGATTTCCTACGATAATCAGCATCGTATAAAAGAAGAAATCACCTACAACCATACACAACAAGTAGTCATGCGCGAGAGTTATGATTGGCAAAATGACACCCTGGTTGTAATCAAGCGTTATTCTTTTTCCGGGATAGGAAATAACGTTAGTTTAGAATATTCTGGTAAGGATAGTTTAAAATATAATAAAATGAATAAATTAATAGAGGGCATGTATTACAGCAATGCCTTTCAAAATAAAGATGAGCTTACATGCGAAGTTTCGGTAACTTATAATCCAGATGGTCAGGTAGCAAAAGAAACATATATGTACAGTAAAGAAACCATAGAAATTATCTACAAGTATGATAGTGAAAAGAAATTGGTAAATAAGCAGAGGGGAAATGAACAAACTCAGTTCCAATATTCTCCAAATGGAATCTTAATACAACATGCGTGTTCATCAGTTAATGGAAATACGATGGTGGGATGCCCTAATAAAGTTATTTATACATATACATTTTGGAAATAGAAGCGCAGCATAGCTTGCTGCATTGCTGTTACCTGTCATATGCTCCAAGCAGAAAACCGTCAGCATTTTGCTCATCTAAACGCCCTGTTTATAATACCTAAATCGTCTGTAAAAATACCACCAGGAAGCCAGGCTGGCCACCACGACCAACATAGATCCATACAAACAAAGATTCGTAAAAAACTGCACCCAACTGAGTTCTGAACTGCCGAAATTTCGCCACAAAAGCACCGAAATGCTCCCCAGATAACCAATGGAATCGGCCACATAAATCAAAAACCCAACATTGGCTGTTTCCCGGAAAGCAGCCAATAAGCGGTCAAATATGACGCCGTTGAACAGGATGTAGGGTAAAAAAACGCAGACCCCGGAGGCAATCATCCAGACAACCGGCGACAACATATCGGCCCGGAACAACAAGGTGGTCAGGATCATAATCAGCGCGCCGCCAACCACAATGGCGTGGTTGATCCACAAAGCCCGGGCACTGTCTTTGATTAATGCAAGCGCTGCAACAAAAGCCAGAACGAGCAGCGTCACCGGAATTTCAGTTGTTGTGAGAATGGCGGGCTTGGCGCCAAAACCCAGTTCGGCCCAGATTTCGACCGTAAAGTTATCCCGAACGTCGCGCAGGATGGTCAACACCAGATAAATGACGATCAGAATAATCAACCCGGGCGCATATTTATTAAAAAGTACCCGCCGGGATGTTTTGGTCATGACTTCGCGGCTACTACGCTGAGCCACGTCCTGCTCCGATGGCGGCGGCAAGTGTTCCAGCAGCCATAAGCCCAATAAAAGGAGTGGCAAAAATAACATGGCTACCGCAAAAGGCATCCAGAATTCAGACAGTCCCCAATCCAGCATAATCCATTGGCCGGTCGTTTTGATAAAGCCTGCGGAGATGATGAAATTGACGCATAAAAATGCCGCCAACACTTCCGTCACGCGCCGCCCTTCCACATAAGCAAAAATCAACCCCCACCCCATTCCCAACGGCAATCCGTTAAAAAACAGGCAAAATGGCCCCCATTCAGGTGGCAGCAGGGCAAATCCAAGCAGGGAAACAACCGCAATTGCGACCATGCCCAAAACGGCAAGCGCCCGCCGTGCATGCCCGAGCGAAGAGATGGCCCGGATGCCGATGAATTTGGACAGCGCATACCCCGCCACCTGGGAGACAATCAGCGCAATTTTGTACTGAATTCCCCACAGTTCCATGTCTGAAAAACTGGCTGCCGTCACGGCTTTGCGCAAAGCAAAAATGCAGCCGTAGGTAACGAAAGCGACAAGGCCGGCGGTGAGGGCAAATACCATGGGTGAGGTATTGGCGAGGCGGCGTTTTAGCGCGGGAGAATGGAGCATCTTAGGTACCGTTTTGTTTAATTCTGGCTAAAGCTAACGTGAATTCGGGCATTTTTTAAGGAACGGCGGGCTAAAGCCCGCGAAACGAAGGGCGTTGTGCCTTGTTTCGCGGGCTTTAGTCCGCATTATTTCCTGCAAAGGTGCAAAACAGTAGCGCCTGCAAATAGCAAAATACTGATTATCATGTAGTAAATGCCCGAACTCGCGTTAAAGCTAATATTTTGACGAATTTTATGGCTGATTTCTATAGTGAGAAACCATTTTCGGAACAACAACAACACCAACAACAACGAAAGGAATAAAAAAGGAGGCTGCCTTTTATGACAGCCTCCTCAGAAGAATATGGGAATATCACTAAAATAAAGTACTACTCCAAAATTAGCTTTCTTACAGCCGTTCCGCCTTCAGTAGCAAGGTGTACGGTGTAAGTGCCTTTCGGCAAATGGGTCAAATCCAATTGACGGGTCACTGCTGAAGATTGGATTTCAAATTCCTGCAGCAAAATCGCCCGACCAAGCACGTCGTACAATTCCAGACGGTACTCACCGTTTCTGAAATCTTCAAAACTCAGGTTTACTAACCCGGAAGAAGGGTTTGGAAACAAAGTCAATTGACCTTCTAATGATGCTTCTCCTGTGCCTGTAATCACGGTTACAACGATTTCATCCGTCGTTTCGCAGCCGTTTACATCCGTTGTGGTAACGCTGTAAGTTCCGGTGGCAGCGACATCCAGGGTTTGACCGGTTGAACCATCACTCCACAAATAAGCAACAAAGCCCGAACCAGCATCAAGTGTGGCGATTTCAGGTTCAGTGACCGTCACATCTTCGCCCAGGTTCACTTGTACCGGCGTAAATTCAAAAGCCGAAATGGTCAATACAGAATCGCAACCAAAAGCGTTGGTCAACACGAATTGTACCATATCTCCGGCCATCAGGATGGTACCGTTATAGTCAACGACTTCTCCGGGACATACCCCAAAGCTTTGCTCGAATGTAGAAGTCGGATTAAAGACTACAGTTACCGCATCACCAGATTTGCAGCCAACCGCATTGGTAACCGTCACCGCATAAGTTCCTGCGCTGGTCACTTCAAGCGTCTGGTTGGTGGAGTTATCGCTCCACTGGTAGGCGTCGAAATCTGCTCCCGCGTTGAGTACCACGGTTTCTCCTGCACAATCTTCAACCGAAGTTTGAGGGAAATCGTAGCTGCAATACGGTGATTGGTAATCCAATTCGTTTCTCAGGCCAAAAATATACAGCCGGGTTGTTTTTCCGGTATACACAATTGTGCCGTCTCCCGCCGGGCTATCTATGCCGAAATCATTGTCATTAACAACGGCAATGGTGCTGTCATTGAGAATCGTCAAACCTTCCGGCTTGTCGTGCGTCAGATCCCAGCCTGCTTCGAGCAAGTCGAGCACCAATTCTTTTTCAACGACATTTACGCCAAAAGTGGCGAGGTTGGCAGCCGTTCCGACCTGTTCAAGTGTTTGGCCATTGTAATCCTCCGTGCTGAGCGGCGTCGCATTCGCAATATTTATTTTGTAAATATTTTTCACATTCCAGCCATTGCGCTCTGCGTGTTCAATCAGCAAAAACTCATCGTTGTTCACGGCTACCAGGTCGCCGATTTTCCAGTCGCGGGTACGGATTTGACCGGTTTGCGGGTTGATTTCGTAAGCAAACTGGCGTACGGCATCTGTTTCCGGGTCAATTTCCACCATGCGCAGCAGGCGACCGCTGTTCCCCGCAGCAGTGTTTGGGTTATCTGCCGGACTTTGCACGAAGGCGTAAATTTTACCATTCGGGGTGTAGGCAATGCCTTCAAAACCCCGGTTGGCGCGACGCCTGCCAATGGCAGCCGGCAGCAATGCATCTTCCGTTTCTGTTGGAAACGGCGTGTAGCGTTTGATGACTTCGAGCGTGGTTTTGTTCACTTTCCAAACCGAAGCACCGTATTCATCGCAAAACCAGAGATTGCCCTGGTTGTCTTCCACAATGCCTTCGCTGTCCATTCCCCAAATATCAGGAGTCAGTACTACAGGCGTCGTGTCCGCCC
>JBJXFD010000421.1:0-13698 GCA_046153985.1 Saprospiraceae bacterium | reverse complement strand
GACGTGCTGGGGTCTATCCAGATGGCGACAAGGTCAGGATGGGCACGTGGACGGCAATGTATCGGAGCGATCGTGTAAGCTTGGATCGGATGTGGGGTGGGGTGGGCCGGGCCGGGCGGTACAAAGTGTGCGATCAGTGTGGTAGAGCGTCTCGGCGAGTCAGCACGGGGCTTGGGCGCATCGGGCCGCTTTCATTGGCGCACTCTCGTAGCTTGGAATTTTCAGGGAGCGTGGCACGAAAAGGCAGCGCTCCAAATCGACAATCGCGTCGCATGATCAAGGTGAGTCAAGAGCTGGCCTCGACATCGCGGACGGGGGGCAGCAGCAGGGGCATAATGCGTGGGGTGCGCAAGTCAATCGATTGTGTCTGCGCTGAGAAGCCGGGCGAATCCCCTCGCACTAGTTCCCTCTGTGTGGTGCAGCAAGTTTACCTCGCACGTGAGTTTGCAAACTGGTGTCGACTGATGACAGTGGCATATGTACTGACAAGTGGTGTAAAAGCCAGTGGCATTAATTGACTAAACCACCTGAGACCAGTTTGCACTCGAAGGCACAACGAGTGGAAGCACAACTGCAACCTTTCAGACAACCCAGCGTTTTGGCGGCTGGCTGATCAAATTTAAAGGTATGAAAATGTCTTTTTATGCCTTTGGTGAAAAAGGGAAACGCGTAAAAGACGTCACCGTTGGCGACAAGCCCTTAGACCTAAACCAGACTTACAGCGTTTGCGCCTGCGAAAGAGATGGCGACCCGATTGACATGCTTTGCCGGATCAAAAACGTGGCCGAGGGGAAAAACACGCCTTATACCCTGCACTCCGTAATGCGGGATTATTTAGCGGTGAATTCTCCGGTAACCCCCGAACTGCCCGAAGCAGCGGATATTCTGGATGCGCCGCAAACCCTGCTCACTCAGGTTTCCGGGGTTGATTATAAATTCACGTAAACACAAAAAAATAAAAATGAATAAATTTTTAATTTCGAGCCTGTTGCTATTTGGCTTTGTGACGGTCAACGCACAGCACCAAACCCTGTCGGATAAAGATTATTACGGCAATAAAATTGTCATTCAGGTAGTGACGGAAGACACCGTAGCACACAAAGCCCTGATGAAACAACTAAACAACATCACATCAGTGGCGGCTGACACCGAAATTGAAGTGGTTTGTCATGGCCCTGGTTTGTACATGCTGGTGAAAGAAAGAAGCATCGTTCAGGCGCAGCTCAAAAAACACGCCGAAAAGGGCATTCAATTTGTGGCCTGCGAATTTTCTTTGAAGGAACGCAAAGTAGACAAATCGCAAATTGTGGACGAAGCCAATTTTGCAAGGTCGGGTGCGCTGGAAATTGCCAGCAAGCAGCGGGCAGGCTGGAGTTACCTCAAGGCAGGGTTTTAAAATAGCATTTAACTATCATGGAAAAATATTGGGATGTTTTCGTCAGTGCCTACGAGGGGTACGCCAATTATTTTTGGAGTGAAATTACCAACCCCAGTTGGCACAATTATTTTTATTGGCTGCTAATCGTTTCGGCTTTCTTTTTTCTGTTGGAATTGCTGACGCCGTGGCGCAAAAACCAACCTAAATTCCGCAAGGATTTTTGGCTGGATTTTTTTTACATGTTTTTTAATTTTTTCCTGTTTTCGCTCGTCATTTACAGCGCGGTTTCTTCGGTCATTGTCAACTTGTTCAACGAAGGCATTCGGGCAATCAGCGGGTTTGATTTGCAAGCTTCCAATCCGTTGCGGAGCGCTCCGATGTGGGTCGTGCTGCTGGTCGGGTTCCTGGTGCGCGATTTTGTGCAGTGGTGGATCCATCGCTTGCTGCACCGGAGTGAACGCCTTTGGGAATTTCACAAAGTACACCACTCGGTGGAGCAAATGGGATTTGCCGCGCACCTGCGCTACCACTGGATGGAAAACGTGGTGTACCGCACCATTGAATACCTGCCACTGGCCCTGTTGGGCGTTGGATTGTATGACTTTTTCATCATCCACATCTTCACCCTCGCCGTTGGGCACTACAACCACTCCAACATCACCGTGCCTGGTTATGTCACCGGCGGCATTTTGGGCGCCCTGATCGGCCTGGTGATCGCTACCAGCGGTTTCGACGTGCACCTGCTTCACCAGCCATCTGCCTGGGTGCAAGCCTTGGTGGTTTTGGGAAGCATTGGCGCTGGCGCTCTTTTGCTGGGTCCGCTGATGAAATACCTGTTTAACAGTCCGGAAATGCACATCTGGCACCACGTTTACGAATTGCCCGAAGGCCACCGGTTTGGCATCAATTTCGGCATTTCGCTCGCCATTTGGGATTACCTTTTCGGAACTGCCGTGATCCCGCACAATGGCCGGGACATCAAACTGGGTTTTCCGGGCATGGAGGAACTGCCGAAGGATTTTGTGGGACAGAATTTGCACGGGTTTATACCGTAATGTTGCATCACAACCCCAGGCGTATGCCGGCTTCCAGGCCAAATCCATAAGGTTTGTAGTCGTCAAAATATTTGAAGTCGTGTTGGCGGTTGTAGTTGGAAAGCGCTGCCCGAAAAGTAGCGTTAACCGTAAAAGCGAGCGCTTTATCGGAGTGAAAAACCATACCCAATTTTGCTAAGTAGCTAAAGTTATTGGTTTTCAGGTAGTCTTTAAAATAAGATTCCCGGATGGTATGTTCGGCGAGCAGGCTGTTGGACAAAACCACCTCGTGGCGGCCTAAGTGCTCCAGGACCAAGATATGGCCAACCTGGAGGTTGAGAAAACCAAAACTGACATCGCGGTCATACGGTATATCCGCTGCGCCGCCCGACGATAACAACCCTTTTTCGTGGAATCGGATTTCGGAATACCCGACAGCCGCGTACAGGCTGTGAATCAGGCCAATGCGTTTAGACATGCCCAAAGAAACGGAGTGGCCGGCTCCCGGCGTTTGTTCGAGAACTGGACATCCTTCCCTGCAAAAGTACTTTTGTAGCGGCTCGCCGAGGTGGGTAGTCGCGGTCAGGCCATAATTGATTTGAAATTGCCAGGATGAGTGTTGTGCAAAAGTGATTTTTAATCCCAGAAAGAACAAGATACAGAGCAGCGCTGTTTTTTTCATACATTAGTGTTTTAATGGTTTAAGGGTAAAGACGGATAAATTCATTGCTTTGGTTGGTGAGCATGACATTAGGATTGATCTTATAAATGACTATAACTTTGAGCATTTGTGTTTGAGCCCTATGTGAAAAATTAAGCGATGAAAATCGAAATCCATCAAATCAACGACCAACAAATAGCCGAGGTGGTTTCAGAAACCAGCGTGATCGCCACCACGCAGGACGGCTTAGATTTATTGGGAAACCTTTATTTTCAAGGTTTTGATAAAATCATCCTCCATGAAAAAAACATCACCCCGGATTTTTTTGATTTAAAAACCGGAATTGCAGGCGAAATCCTTCAAAAATTCTCCAATTACCGTGTTCGTTTGGCGATCGTCGGCGATTTCAGCGCCTACCCGGGTCAAAGCATCCGGGATTTTATTTTTGAGAGCAATAAGCGGAAGCATATCAATTTTGTGGGGTCTATAACGGAGGCAGTGGAGCGGTTGATGGGGTAGGTATGGCTTGTACCGCCGAACTCTGTTCGGCATGGCTCCAATTCCACCAAGACTCTACACTTGAGCCCGTAAATATGAAAATTTACAAGGAAAAATAGCCGCAAATTTTGTCGCTCAAGCGCTAAAAGCCACCATTAATTTATCGCAATTGCCTCAAGTCGTGTAATTTGTTGCCGTAACTAAAATATCCAAAATGAAAAATCAAAGCCTGCTAATTTTCCTGCTGTTGTGCAGCAACACAATTTTTTCGCAACAGGAATGGGCGCCCATTGGAGCACGCTGGGTTCAAAACATCGGAATTGATTTCGATTCTATTCCTGCGCCCAACCCGCTATTGGATTATTATGTGGTGGAATGCACCGGCGATTCCGTGATCAATAATCTGAATTTTAGAAAAGTGGGGGATTATCTCATGCATCAAAATGGCGGGAAGATTTACTATTGGTATGGCGATTCCCTGAACTTAGTGTATGATTTTGAAGTGGAAGTCGGAGATACCGTAAATTTAAACTTACTTAGTTGCCTCGGAGGCGTTATTAACATGTCCGTCAAGGTAGATTCTGTAGGATTCATCATGGTCAGCGGGCAAACATTGAAACGGGTGGTGACATCAAGTATCCCACTCGATCCTTTTTATTCGTTTTACCCGGATGGTTTTTACACCTACATTGAAAAAATCGGGCGACCTGATGGGGTGATTATTGAAGATTTGCCTCCCTGCATTTTACTAAATAATTATAGAGCTCCCTGGTTACGTTGCTATTCCGATTCAGAAATTGATTATAAAAGCCCCCGGTTTCTGAGTTTTGGAGATTTTGACTGCGATTACCAACCGCCAACCAATGTGCAGGAAACCAATAAATTAACCTGGTCTGTGGGCCCCAATCCTACTTCAGGCATTATTTTCATACAAACAGACGAAACTGTCGTGGAAATGCGCCTCTTTAACCCAACAGGGCAGTGCCTACTTTCCACGACACTTTCGCAAGAAAAAAGATTGGATATCAGTGCTTTTCCTTCGGGGGTTTATTGGTTGCAAGCGTTTGATAAGCAGCGGATGTCATTGGGGGTGGTGAAGGTGGTTTTAATGCCTTAGGTAGCCACAGCATTTTTTATTTCCCAAATTCCCCCGGATTCCCCCCTTTCCGCATTACTTTTACCCTGAAAAAACAAATACCCATTTTACCCGTATGAAAAAAATAGCCATCCCGTTTTTCCTACTGTTTCTGCTGCTGTTCGCGTTCGGCCAGTGTCAAAAAAAATATGCCCCGATTGATGTTTCGGGCTGCAATTTTTATTTCTGGAAAACCCGCCTCAGCTTTAATGCTGCCGACAAAGCGCTTGCCGATTCGCTCGGCGTAAAACGGCTTTATCTGCGCTATTTCGACGTGGACTGGAGTCCGTCGCTGGGAATGCCCGTCCCGGTTGGGGAAATCACCCTGACGGGCTGGTCGAACGAAAATTTTTTTTCAACAAAAGAAGCATATTTTCTCGACGGCAGGCAGGTCGTGCCGGTGATTTACCTGGAAAATCGGGTGTTTTCCGGCAGCTACGACCCCGACTCGCTGGCGGCCAAGATTTCCGATAAAATTGCCTCGATCAGTAGCGAAATTAACTGGTATCTTTATCCTTCATGGGGATATGACTATGCCAATGCTGAAGACACGAATTATGAAGTCCTGGACAGCCTGCATGAAGGCGCACGGCAGCGTTTTTTGGGCGGTTTGACTGAGATCCAGCTGGATTGCGACTGGACGGCCACTACCCGTGAGCGCTATTTTCAATTTTTGAAGGCGATGAAAAAATACAACCCCGACAAAACCATCTCCTGCACCGTGCGCCTGCACCAGTTCCGGGATCAGGAAAAGACAGGCGTTCCGCCAGTGGATCGCGGTACGCTGATGTGTTACAACATGGCTTCGCCGAAAGACCCGGGCGCCAGCGACGCCATTTTCGACCCGGCACTCGTGCAGGGTTATTTGAAAAACGGCGACTATCCGTTGCCGCTCGAAGCTGCGCTGCCGCTATTCAGCTGGGGCGTCTTGTTTCACGAAAACGAGTTTAAAGGCTTGGCATCGGGATTGTCTGCCGAGGCCGTACAATCAAATCCGCTCTTCGAAACCGGACCGAGCGGCATGTATCGTTTCACCGCAGACACCGTGTTTTCGGAAATTTATATGCGCCGGGGCGACCTCGTGCGCATTGACCAGGCTTCACCCAACGAACTCGCCGCGCTCACGGAGCGATTGGCGCAAATCAAAGCCGTAAAAAACATCTCATTTTTTGACTGGAACCCTTCTAACATTCGCATTTACCATGTGGACGAACTTTACAAAAAGTTTCAGACTGCTCGTTAGTCTCCTGGCGCTGCTGCTGCCGTTGCCGTTTGCCAATGCCTGCGGCGTTTATTACTATGGGGAAGAATACCGCGTCGCCCTGCTCAATCCGTACCTGATCGGAGAGGAGTGGTCGGCGTTTTTTTACTCCGCCGAGCTTGTCAATCAAAACATGCAGTTCAAATCTGGCAACGACCGCAGCCAAAACTGCCGGGAATGGGCAGCTTATATGGGCAACGGCGTGACGGCTACCGAAGTGCAGGCGGTTGTTTACCAGTCTAACCGCGACGCCCTGCTCAATGCCGTGGCGGAAGGCGCAGACAATCAACGGTTTGCAGGCAACGGTTTTTTCAAAACGTTGCTCCAAAACGAAAAACAGCCGGCGCTCGATTACCTGCTTTTAGCCAAGGAATACGAGCATTATTCTTTTCTGGAAACGACAGATCCCTGGAGCGATCCCTATGATCATATGGACGCTGCTGTCAGTAAAGCGGACGAAGGCAAACAAGCGGTACAGCAGAAAATGATCGCCAATTTTGAGCAGGTAAAAGATGCTTTCCTACGCCGCCGCTATGCTTACCAACTGCTGGTAATGAACATGTATGCGGGCAATCAAGTCGAGTTTAACCGGCTGTACGATGAATTTTTCAAAAATGACAAAACGGCTTCCCCCATCGCCAATTGGGCGCATTTCCACCGCGCAGCCATGACGAGGGATTCGGTGGAGGCAAACTATCTCTACGCCATGTCCTTCGCCCGCTGCCCCGAAAAGCGCATCGCCTGCTACCAGCGTTTTGATAAAAAACTAACAGACAGCACTTTGGCTTTTTGTAAAAATGACCAGGAGCGGGCAATCGTGCTGGGGCTCGTCGCAGTGCGCAATCCCGGCAGGGCGCTTTCGCAAATCAAAAAGATTCAGGCACTCGACCCGGATTGCCGCTTGCTGCCCCTGCTTTTGGTGCGGGAAATCAATAAATTGGAAGATTGGCTGCTCACCAACGAACTCACCAGGATGAGCCCTGCCACATACCCCGCCGGCAGGGACCAAGACAAGTGGGAATGGTCGGGCGCTCAATGGGAAACGTACCGGGAAGCCAATAAAATCAGCGATAAGGCTTACCTCGTCGAAGTCCGGGATTTCGTGGTAAAACTGTCGGGATTAAAGTCCGACGCCGCTTTTGCCGATTTGACGAACCTGTTTGCCGGGCATTTATATGCAATTGAAAGCCAGGGAATTCCCGCAAAAAATCACCTTGCTGCCATCAGCCCGAAGGCATCGGCAGGCATCCTGGAGCAGCAGTTGACGGAGCAAATCCTGATCCTGCTCGACCGCCGCAACCTTGCCAGTAAAGATGCTAAAAACGACCTGGTTGCCCTGCTCATGAAATTGCAGGCGATACAAAAAAACTATCCCAACGGCAAACGCGACTTTGCCGCCCTGAACCTGCTCATTGCCGAAGCCTACGAGAAAAAAGGCGTCCTCGCCACCGCTTATTTTTTTTACAACCACGCCCTCGAACTGCCCAGCGCCGACCGGGTGGATTTTGGCACCGCCTACTACGCGCTCCTCCGTTACTTGGACTGGCGCGCCTCGGGAAAAGACGTGGACGCCGTGCTGGCGCTCCTGGAAAAAAAGGCCAAAACCCCGTTCGAAACATACCTGACCAGCGCTCCGCTCCCCAGCCGCAACGCCCTGCTTGACCTGCGCGGCACGATTTCTTTCCGCAAAAATGACCTGCCGGAAGCGCTATCGGCGTTCAAACAGGTAGACCAGGATTTTTGGAAAAACAAGTATGAGTTCAGATATTTCCTCAACTCCGATCCCTTCGTGGTGTGGAGAGACACGCTGCACAGAGGGAAATTTCCCGCCTCCAAAACTGCCTTCGTCCAACGCCTGCTCAACCTGGAAGCGGAGGCGAAAAACAACCCTGCCAAAGCCGCAGCCAACTACCTCACCATCGGAACCGCCTGGCTCAACTGCACCTGGGGCGGCAAAAGCTGGATGATGTTCAGTTACGGCAAATCCTACGGCGAGTACCCAAAAAATGAATGGGGCAATTACAGTTTCAGCCCCCCCTCGAAGGAGATGCAGGCCCTGTATTACCGCGGCAACCGGGCGTTTTCCTATTTGTCCAAAGCCAAATCCGCCTCCAAAGACCCGGAATTACAGGCCCAGGTGGATCACCTCATCGCCTATCTCCACTCCATCACCTACGTGCTAACCCCTGACGAACAAAAATTGGTGGACGAAATGGACTGGAAAGAAGTCGGCAAGTTTTACCAGGATAAGGAAAGGTCATTTTATGGACAATGGTCAAAGGATTGGGGGGCAACGGGTTATTATAAGGAGGCGGTGAGGATTTGTCCGGTGTTGGGGGATTATTGGGGGAAGTAGGGGAGGAGAGAGAGGGAGAGAGTGGGAGAGGGTGAGTGTCACGTCCTGAAAAAAGCTCCAGCAAATGACGGCAAGGGAAAGCCGCGGGGTATCACCCGGTCTGCACGGAGCGAAGGTTACGAGTGCAGATGGTGATATCACTTGACATGCGATAGAACGAAGCCCCCGAGATGAGGAAGGCACGTAAGCCAATCTCCTCCTACTAGTCGCCCACCAAATGTTGTAAAAATCCCCTGAATACCGTATTTTTGTAAAAAAAGCGAATGAAATCACGCCCTTTAGTTAGTTTTGATTAAAAGGTTGCCTGCCGAACTCTTAAACTACAATAACATGGACGCAAATGCAAAAGCGCAGTATGAAGCCCATCAAAAAGAGTTAGCTATTTCTTATGGGGTTCTGGAAACTGCTAAAGCGGAAGGAAAATGAACATATTATTTATTTGCAGCAGAAACATATGGAGAAGCCGGACGGCCGAGACCATTTTTAAGAACAATCAGCAACATCTAGTAAAGTCTGCCGGGACAGAGAACGAAGCAAGGATTAAGGTGACTGAAAAACTTGTTCGTTGGGCGGACTTGATTTTTGTCATGGAGAAAAAACATAAAGAACGCCTGAGCGAAAAATTTGGATCGCTGGCAGACGACAAAGACATCATCATACTTGACATTCAAGACGATTATAAATATATGGATCCTGAGCTAATTGAGATGTTGAAGGATTCTGTCTCACCTTATTTATCCCTTTAGGAACGTGTCATAAATAACTTCTTAGGGCGTAGTCAAACAAAAGACAAAAAATGATGACAGAAAACTGGGAGGAAATAAGGAATTCTAAAATTAATTTTCAAGAGCATTTGAGAAGCACCTTGATATTTCCAAAAATAGAGGGTATTCAAAATAGGCTCCTAGTCTTACCTCTCGATGTATTAATTACGAAAGAAGGGAATTTAGCGTCAATAGAATATTCAAAAAGTCCGCCTGCAATGGATAGGATGTTTAGGTACAAATATGCCGACCAATTTTTAATTGAAGCAAAAAAAGTCTTTGCTACTTTTGCCGATTGGGTGCCAGATAAAGTTGCAGGGGAGTACCAGGAAACAAGAAGGTATTTGCCAATTCATTTCTTTTATCATTTAGCCACAATAACAGACCCTCGCGTGATTTTAAACCCTGAGATCCCCGCAAAATATGTCAACAAAACAAGAGATTATGAATATACCATACAAGGTAAGTTTGGATGTGATGGCATTGGCGAAATTATTGTAATTATTGACGAATATGGCAATCCCAAACACATTGAATATTTAAGTGTTGTGGGTAAAACTAATTATCAAATAATTGAAGAAGCATTTTTGCAACTAGGGAATTGGGAGCCAGCTAAAGATCAAGGTAAAAGCGTGAAATCTCAAGTCGTTTTAACCATATATGCATAAATACCTGCTCAATCCGTTTATATGGGCAAGGGCGTGACGGCTACCGAAGTGCAGTCGGTTGTTTCGCTTGGTTATTATAAAGAAGCGGTAAGGATTTGTCCAGGGTTGGGGGATTATTGGGGGGAGTAGGCGAGGTAGGAGCGTACTTGTTTTGTTAGGTGGCATCCTTACTGGAAAGTGTTTACCGAGGAACTGGGAGGCCCCGAAAAAAGAAGGACTGCTTGTGAAAAAATGCTTGGATGTTAATTCATTTGAAAAAACGTATATTTACGAACTCATGGATGCAAAGGATTATATAAGGATATTCGAACAGTCTTCGGAATTGTTGGTTGTGATTGACACCAACTTTTCTATAGTCGCTGCATCCGACTCATTTTTAAAAGCTACAACGACTGTAAGAGAAAATATTGTGGGGTGTGATATTTTTGATGTGTTTCTTGGTAATCCTGATGATAAAACCGCAAATGGAGAAAATATTATACGAGCTTCTTTTAACCGGGTAATTAAAAATAAAATAAAAGATGCATTGCCGGTTGTAAAATACGATATTCCAAAACCGGAATCAGAGGGTGGTGGGTTTGAGATGAAGTATTGGCAAGTGACTAACTCGCCTATTCTGGATGAGAATAATAATGTGGAGTATATTATTCAGCGGGCTGAGGATGTTACAGAAAATAAGACCTTGATAACACAGCATGAGTTTGATATAAAAGCGTTGAAACTGGTTGAAGACAGTGAAAAACGCTACAACATGATGCTCATGAAATCGCCTTTTGGTTTTGCCGTTTTAAAAGGTAAAAATATGGTGATTACACTTGCCAATGACAGCATTAAAATTTTTTGGGGGAAAGGCAAGGACATAGAAGGAAAGTCATTGTTTGATGTGATACCTGAACTTAAAGATTCCGCATTCCCTGGTCTGATTGAAAACGTTTACACCACCGGTATCCCCTTTTACGGAGATGAGCTGCTTGCTCCGATTTTGCGCGACGAAAAACAGGAAGATGCGTATTTTAATTTTGTGTACCAGCCCTATTTGGAAGCAGACGAGACTATTTCGGGTGTTACGGTTATTGCTTACGAAGTAACCGCTGCGGTAATTGTAAAAAAAGCATTAGAAGCACAGCGCGAGGCAGAGAAAAAAACATTGAGGCTGGTGGAAGAAACTAATAAACGTTTCTACACCATGCTTATGGAATCGCCATTTGCTTTTTCTATTATGAAGGGAAAGGATTTGGTGGTTACCCTTGCCAATGATTTGATAAAAGAATTTTGGGGGAAAGGGAATGAAGTGGAAGGCAAAACTCTAATGCAAGTGTTACCCGAATTGGAAGACCAGCCATTCCTTGCTATACTTGATAAAGTTTATACTACAGGCGTTCCTGTTTACGCAAACGAAATTCTTGCGCGATTATACCATAAAGATAAAATGCAAGAGCGGTATTTTAATATTGTTTGCCAACCAAACCATGAAGCCGATGGAACCATTTCAGGGGTTATCACTATTGCCTATGAAGTAACAGAAATGGTGATGGCGCGCAAAAAAATAGAAGAAAGCGATAAGCGATATAACATGATGCTGATGAATTCGCCATTTACTTTTGCCGTGCTAAAAGGTAAAGATCTGATTATTGATCTTGCCAACGACCAGATTAAAGAAGTGTGGGGAAGAGGGAACGATATAGAAGGCAAATCGCTGCTTGAAATTATGCCCGAACTTAAAAATACCACATTCCTAGATATGCTTGATGAGGTGCTTGCCACCGGTATTCCTTTTCATGGTATTGAAGTACAGAGCCCCAAAAACATGCATGGGCATATAAAGGAAGAGTATTTTTTCAATTTTGTTTTCCAGCCTTATTTGGAAACAGACCAAACTATTTCCGGTATTACTATTATTGGTAATGAAGTAACCGAGCAGGTGATTGCAAAAAGGAGGATTATAGAAAGCGAAAGAAATTTAAGGCAAGTGTTAGATTCTATGCCTCAAAAAATAACCAATGTCGATCCAGAAGGTAATGTGATTTATTTTAATCAAAAATGGTTGGACGATACGGGCTTGGAGTTTGAAAAATTAAAAGAATGGGGATGGGAAAAAGTAATTCACCCCGATGACGTGGAATTGACTAAAATAAATTGGACCAACTCCATTAAAACAGGAAATATTTTTTATGTGGAATGCCGGATCTTAAATAAAGAGGGGGAGTACCGCTGGCATTTGAGCAGGGCTTTACCTATTAATGATAAAAACGGAAGAATAAAAATGTGGGTGGGTACCAATACTGAAATTCATGAGCAGAAAGAGGCAAAAAATAAAGCTGAAGTTGCCATGCAAATGGCAGAGAGCGCAGTGAAAGCAAAGCAGCAATTTTTGTCGAACATGAGTCATGAAATAAGAACACCAATGAATGCCATTATCGGATTTACAAATGTGGTCTTAAAAACAGATTTAAATACAAAACAAAAAGAATACATAAATGCCATTAAAGAGTCGGGGGATGCCTTGATCGTTTTAATCAATGATATACTTGACATTGCCAAAGTAGATGCAGGAAAAATGACCTTTGAGCAAATTCCATTTGAATTATCCACTTCCATTTCTGCAACGCTTCATTTATTTGAACCAAAAATCCAGGAAAAAAATCTGGAATTGATTGAAAATTATGATGCTGCTATTCCTGAAATTTTACTAGGCGACCCGCTACGTTTGCGTCAAATAATTTTAAACCTACTGAGTAATGCAGTAAAGTTTACAGATGAAGGTAAAATAACTGTAAATGTTCGCATGCTGAAAGAAGAATCAGACAGTATAGCCATAGAATTTTTAGTAACAGATACAGGGATCGGGATTGCTGAAAATAAACTGGAACATATTTTTGACGACTTTCAACAAGCAACTGACGATACTTCCAGATTTCACGGAGGGACAGGCTTAGGACTTTCTATCGTTAAGCAATTTGTAGAGCTGCAGGGTGGAACCCTCCTTGTAAATAGTAAACCAGGAAAAGGGTCAACCTTTGGTTTTATTTTGAATTTTAAAAAAGCCATAGCAGAAACAACAAAAATGGCAGAAATAACAGGAACTGATAATGGAGTGGAATTAGCCGAGAGCATTGAAAATATAAGGGTATTGGTTGCGGAGGACATGCCATTGAATCAACTTTTAATAAAAATAATTTTAGAAGATTTTGGCTTTCATGTGGATATTGCAGAAAATGGAAAAATTGCTATCGAAAAGCTGCAAGAAAATAATGGTTCGACTCCGCTCACCAGAGCATATGATATTATTCTGATGGATCTGCTAATGCCTGAGCTGAATGGCTTTGAAGCCACGGAGCATATTCGCAGTAATATGAATTCTCAAATCCCCATCATTGCCCTTACAGCTGATGTCACAACAGTTGATGTTGAA
Organism: Saprospiraceae bacterium; assembly: GCA_046153985.1. Classification (GTDB taxonomy): domain Bacteria; phylum Bacteroidota; class Bacteroidia; order Chitinophagales; family Saprospiraceae; genus JABWAJ01. Next base: position 531 of record JBJXFD010000421.1, on the reverse strand, counting down.
AAATGCAAAGCTGTTGGAATGAATGATTATATATCCAAACCCATTGACGAAAAATTATTACATAGTAAAATCATTAAGTATCTAAAAAAAACCAATTGAGCAGTCTGCCTTTTTGGTTTTGGTTAATAAGGGTTCAATGGCTTTAAAATCGCCATTAACCCTTCTGCCTTCCGGCGAGGAATGAGCTTTAAGCAAGGCAAAGCCGAAGCGAACAAATGACTAAGAGCTCGTTTGGGATTTCCTGATTGACTACGTCGAATCTTCGATTTGAGCGAGAGTGAGGAAATTTTGTTTTAGACAAGGCGAATTTTGCAGACATAGCCGGCAGCTATGTTGAAAAAATTCAACGCAGTATAAAATAAAATTTGCCACTCGCAGCCAATTGAGGAATTCCCAAACAAGCTCTAAAAGGGGGAAGCATGTCACCGCCGCCGGATTGAAGCTTCAGCGAATGACGGCAAGGGAAAGCGGAGGGGAATCACCCGGTCTGCACGGAGCGAAGTTTACGAGCGCAGGAAGATTGGGGACACC
>JBJXFD010000418.1:0-5923 GCA_046153985.1 Saprospiraceae bacterium | reverse complement strand
TACATCCTCCATCGCCAGATCGTCTCCGGGTTTAAGCGTGCCGAAAATGGCAAAATTTATGTCTTGTCGAATCATCACGAATGTTTCCCACCTGAAATTCCGGTAAGCCGAACAAAAGCGCCTGCGTTTAAAAGCTGGTTTCGGCCTGAGTGACCACATTTCGTCGGAAATCTTGCTACATTTCACCGAAAAAGCCTTAAAAACAAGCCATTCCCGGCTTGTGAAGTCTGTAGTATTGTCCCAAAATTACTGACCATGCAAACTAAAATTTTATCCGTGGCGGTGGCTTGTTGCTTCGCTTTTTGCCTTCAGGCTCAACCCACAGACCGGGACCATTTCCGGAATTTTCCGATTATCCTTACCGTTCAATTTCATTCGCTGAGTTTACCTTTCAAAGATCTTAAATCCAATTTTTCCAATATCGGGTTGGGCATAGGAACCGAAGTGGGCTTTAACCGGAGGCACAACTGGGTGCAACAGGTCAGCGCCGTCTGGTACCGCAACAAAGCTGTGGGCAACGGATTGCTGCTTTACACGCAAACTGCCTGGCGACCTGATCTCTTTTCCAATATTTTTACTGAAGTGAAAGCCGGCGTGGGATACCTCTACGCCTTGAGGCCGGTTGAATCCTATCAACAGGTAAACGGCGCCTGGGAAATGGTTGGGCGCAAAGGGAAAGGCATGCTTGCCCTGCCTTTAGGCATCTCCGCAGGCTACCATGCACCGTCCGCTGGCCAATACCTTTTTTCGCCATTCGCGAGCTACCAGTTTTTAATCCTCAACGGCTACAATAAAAGCATTCCGGTTGTTCCGGAGACGTTGCTACAGATTGGATCCCGCATTCAACTCGATTAGCTAGTGTCTGTCTTTATAGTCCGATAGCTGCGAGGGAGCAAGCGAGGGCGTCACTTAAAGCGCCGTGAACGACCCTGGAAGGGTCAAATTTGAATAGCCCCCGATGCAATCGGGGGAAAAATGGAAGTGGTGAGGTAACGCGCAACCCCGAATGGGGTTGAATATGAAAAATGGAGTGTGGCGTATTAACATTCAACCCCATTCGGGGTTGCACGTGACATTTCGTTTATTCGACCAACCCCCGATTACATCGGGGGCTATTCACCTTCAACCACTTCGTGGTTATCACCCGCAATCACATTTAAACATAAACAATTGATCATGAATTCAATAAAACATATCATCAGCGAAATTTCTCTCTTCTCCTTATTGAGCAGTTGCAGCATTTCCCGGCAGGATTTGCCGATCCATGCCTGTTCCGCGCCGGAGCAGATGAATGCCAATTATTCAAAGGCTGTGGATTTACAACAGGCCATGCAATCGTTGGTCAATGCCGGTGTTCCTGGTGTATCCATGGCTGTCTATTCCGAAGAAGGCTGGTGGACTGCCTCGGCGGGTTTTGCAAAAATTGAAGACCAAACGCCGATGCTGCCCTGCCATTTGCAATACCTGCAAAGCATCGCAAAAACGTATATGGCGGTCGGGATTTTGAAATTGTACGAGCAGGGCAAAATTGACTTAGATGCGCCCATGACGCGCTACTTGCCTGAAAAATACAGTCGTTATATTACGGATGCTGAAAAAGTCAGAGTGCGCATGCTGCTGAACCACACCTCCGGCATCCCGGAATACAACCTGGAACCAGCCTATGTTTCCCGACTGTTGCAACGCCCGGACTATCCATTCAGGCCGGAAGATTATCTGCGGTATATCGAAGACAAGCCACTGGATTTTGTCCCTGGCAGCAGGCATTCGTACCGCAATACCAATTACGTCCTCCTGGCACTGATGGCCGATGCTTTAACTGGAGACCATGCTCAATTCATAGCCGAAACCATTTTTACGCCGTTGGGCTTAACCCAGACTTTTTACCGAAATAATCCCGGTTATTTGAATTATCCCAACCTGATTAACGCCTATTGGGATCGGTACAGCGACGGGATTTTGGAAAATGCCTCTCATCTGCAACGCAACAATGTAGCCGCGTTGATCGGCGATGACGGCATTGTGGCGACGCCTGTTGATGCCGTAAAGTTTTTGAAAGGATTGATGGAAGCAAAATTATTTGCTCCAAAAACCCTTGAAACAATGAAGACCTGGGCTAAAGACCGGGAAGGAAATTTCGCATATGGCCTGGGGTTGGATCACGCAACTTTCCGGGGGCAAACTGCATACGGACACAGCGGCGGCGGCATTGGAGCCGGATGCCAGTTGTACTATTTTCCCGAAAAAAACCTATACCTGTTCATGGGGATTAACCTGGGAACGGTTACAGAAAGCCCCATCCATGAGGCCGCTGAAAAGACGCTGGATGAGATTTATGAAATTTTGTTGAAATAGGAGGCAAGGGGCAAGAGTCAAGAGGCAAGCATGGGGATTTGCTTACTTGCCTTTTGCTTACTTGCCTTTTGCCAATTTGCCTCTTGCCCTTTGCCTTTTGCCAATTTGCCCCTTAATTACCCACTCACCTCCGCTCCATCAAAACAACCCGTTTTACAACAGCAGGCCATCCTTCTGATTTTGCTGCGATCAGGTAAATCCCAGCCTGGAATTGGGAAAGATCCAGGCGCTCCGTGTGGCCTGCTGCCGGATTCAAGTTCAGCACGTTCAGGGTTTGCCCGTGTACATTACTGATTTCGAGGCGTACCGAACGATCAGCAAATGCATGCAGGTCAAGGGTTAGCTCACCTGTTGTCGGGTTCGGATAGGCCTGAAAGTCCGGCGCTTCAAATGCGACTACAGAGCCTGTTCCGGGTGCGGTCAAAGGAACTGCAGCGCCCGAGATCACTACCTGGTCAAAAACGGCTGTCGTGACTACATTCGCATTGATGCTTTCTGAGAACACCCCAACATGGATACAACCGGCCATGCTGATCGTTGTTGAAAAAGCAAAATTCCAGTTCACGCCATCCATTGAAGTGTATCCTGAAAAATTGGGCCCATTGCGCACTAAGCGCAACCAGGTATCCTGAGGGCGGGAGAAATTCAGGTTATTGACTGCGCCATTCGTCATCGTTCTGATTTCGCGGCGGATGTTGTTAGAAAACTGCGTTTTCAGGGCCACTTTTTTGGAACCAGGCGCGGTCGTTTCCCGCAGGGTAATTCCGGCCCAGCCTCCCCCGTTTACACTGACTACCCGGGCAATAATTTCTCCACTTCCGCACAACTGTCGGGAAACAAGCCGAAGCACATCAGCCGAGGAGGTAGAAAATCCGCTTGCGGTCAGGGTGAATTTTTGGCCGGAACAAGGTTGAAAAGCATTCGTACCGTTGGCATTGCCTACATTGCTGCCGCTAAAGCCTGTTGGCAATGCTGTGCCTTCCTGCACGGTAATTTGCGCTGTGCAAGTCGCTAAATTCCCGTTTCCATCGGCCACAGTCACGTTCACCGGGATGGTTTGCCCAACTTGGACGCAACTGACTGTTTCGGGGAATTTTCCAGTTATGCTTACCGTACCACAATTATCGGAAGAAGCGCTGAGGTTGAGTACATCATCCGTGGTGAGGGTATAATTGCCGGTGGCGTCAAGCGCGACCGTGGTGTTCCGGCAAACAGGTGTGGGTGGTACAAGATCCATACCAGCAGGAACAAAAGCAGAAGTGGTCTCGGAACAACCAGGGGCGCCAGTATCGGTTACTGTGATCCCGTAGTTGCCATTGGGCAACCCAGTAAAGACCCCTGAGTTGTTACTTTGATTGACCGGACCGGAAATGACATAAGACAGCGGCCCTGCACTCGTCGTTGCGGTCACGGTAATGTTTCCGTCATCGGCATTTGGGCAACTTTCGGGTGTCGCAACGACATTAGTGATGACTAAGTCGCAGCAATCACCTTCCACTGCCGGACCGGCCTCTTCATCAATACAAGCGGGGTTGTCTGTAAAGTTCATTTGAATGACCGTTGGCGTGCCGTTTGCTTTCAATTTGACATTGTTGAAAATGTGCGAATTGCCGACAATCTGGTTCGCGGCAATGGAATACACGCCGATGGCGTCGCCACCTGGCACAATTTGCAGACTACCCGTGAATGGGCGATTGAAAAAGCTTGCATGAATATTTTGGGTAAAAAAATCATCGGTGGGGTCGTTGGGGGTTCCATTGTTATCGCATGGGCTGGGGTTTCCCAAAAAATTAACTATCATGATACAGGGCGGGGGCGGTACAGAACACGGCTGCACCGTGGGCCCGGTATCCTCATCAATACAAGCTGTATTGTCGGTAAAGTTCATTTGGACAACCGTTGGCGTGCCGTCTGCTTTTAACTTCACAGCATTGAAGGTGTGCGCATTGCCAACAATCTGGTTCACAGCGATGGAATAAACGCCGATTGCGTCGCCACCGGGCACAATTTGCAGGTTGCCCGTTGTCGGGCGATTGAAAAAGCTCGCATGAACATTCTGGGTAAAAAAGTCATCGGTAAGGTCGTTGGGGGTGCCATTGTCATCGCATGCGCTGGGATTTCCAAAAAAATCAACCGTAATGGTACAGGGTGATCCGGAACATGACGGTACGGTAGGCCCTGTTCCTGTCCCAGTACAGGCATTATCGGCAGTAAATTCTACTTCTACGACCGTCACCGTTCCATCCGCTTTGAAGCGAACCCCGGTAAAACTGTGACCAAACTCATTGCTTAAGCCGCTAACCGGTATGGAGGTAGCTCCGCCGCCGGGCAGGGCATCACCGCCTGGTTCAATGCGCAAATCACCGGTTGCCGGGGGATTAAAAAAGGTGATAGATACCCTTGCTGTAAAAAAATCATCGGAAGGGTCGCCCGTGCCATTGTTTTGACATACACTGACATTGTCAATGACCACGCTGGTTATTTCACAAGGCAGTAAACCGGAGCAATTGGCCACAGCGGGACCATTGGAAAGCACTTCCCTGCAAAATGGCTCGGCAGAAAAAGATACGGGAATTTCCGTGGGGTTTCCATTCGCTTCCACCCGAATGCCTTCAAAGGTATGGCTCCCCGGGTCTGCGATATCAAATACATCAATTGACATAGGTCCGCCTCCAGGCATAGCATCTTCGCCGAGCTCAACCCGCAGCTGCCCGGTTGTGGGGGGATCCACAAATTCTACAAGGATATCGACTGTAAAAAAATCGTCAAAAGGATCAGCGGTACCGTTGTCGTCACACTCGCCAACATTGTCCAAAGAAAGACTTGTGATACTGCAGGAAGTGGTAGATAAAAAAAACGCCTGGTGATGAGAATCAGCATTGCGTGTGTATTCCGGAGCAAAGGCCGGAAAAAGAAATGCGATAAGGATGAACATTTTTTCCATGGCAAGGTGTTCTTGTTTACAGATGAAGTTCAGAATTCATATGAATCCGTGGTTTGCAACAAAAATAGGTTCGTCCCATTTTCGGAAAATGCCTGTTTGATGGTTGGTCTCAAAAAAGCGCCCAATGGTAAAATTTGGTTTACAGAAGGCGAATTGACTTGCTACGATGGGAAAAATTCATTCATTCATTCATTCATTCATTCATTCATTCATTCATTCATTCATTCATTCTTTCTTTATTGTCAGTTTTTTTTGTTACCTTTAGAAATTATTGGGGATGTATCTAACGTGCTCTTTGTCATAATGGGTATCCTTTCAGGATACCTAACCACCCTCACTGCCACCCGATCCGCGCTCCTGAATTCAGATTAAATTCACGTTTTCTAAACCAATGATTTGAAACTTTTTATCAAATATATGGTCTCAATTCGCTGCAAGCTGGTGGTGAAGTCGGAGTTGGAAAAACTCGGGTTGCATTATATTGTTGTGGATTTGGGTGGGTGCGGCTCCCATTTGATGTACATTTATAAGCCTTTTTTATCGATATGGTTCCAAAATTGTTGCCAGCGTCCGTCAGTACAGATAAGTCCTCGTAGTAATAAGATATGCTGTGCTGCATGAATT
>JBJXFD010000417.1:0-4180 GCA_046153985.1 Saprospiraceae bacterium | reverse complement strand
AATTCATGCAGCACAGCATATCTTATTACTACGAGGACTTATCTGTACTGACGGACGCTGGCAACAATTTTGGAACCATATCGATAAAAAAGGCTTATAAATGTACATCAAATGGGAGCCGCACCCGATGAAACTTTGAACCTCAAAGGTAGTGGGAAGTATTTTTTTCTGGCTTTAGGAATTGTAAAATGATGTAAACGGGGTGTAAATAGGTTTTTATTTACCACATAGACCACATAGTTGTTTTCACATAGTTCACATAGGCGGCTTCCCCGTGCTATGTGGACTATGTGAAAACCCCTATGTGAACTATGTAGTAAAAAAAAATAGCACCTGTCGGAGGCGGAGGCTTTTAACCCACAAACATCACAAGCGATTCTTTTGTGCTTACCTCCCCAACCACTTCTGCATCAATTTCAATCAGGAGTTGCGGATCGGCCAACGCCGCTACGCCCAATAAAGATAAGGCTGGTAATTGTTCCGGCGGGAAAACCGCCCTCAACGCTTCCCGAATGATGGCAGCTTGCGCATATTGATATCCTACCACATAGATCGTGAGCTTGACGACATCGCTAACGCTTGCCCCAACAGCGCCCAGGGCCACCTGCAGATTTGCCAGGGCTTGTCGGGTTTGCGCGCTTAAACTGCCATCCCCGGTCAGCTTTTTATCCTGATCTACGCCTACCTGGCCTGAAATATGGATGAATTTCAGCCCGTTCTGCTCTGTTAAGACGATTTGGGAGAACATGCTGCTCCAGTTTGGGAGGGAGGGAGGGTTTAGGTGTTTGTGGTGCATAGGTGGTTGTTTTAGATGTGGTGGATGCTGGTTCGGGTTAGAGCTTGTTCCGCCTAAAGACGTGTAATCTAAATAAAAATGTCTAATCGTATGGTAACCCCCTTCATCCCGAAAGCGAGGCTAAAAATTGGTCTGCATGATTCAAATGCATTTTCTGTTTTTCTTCCGGCATTTTGTCAAAACTGCTGACCAGCATGCCTAACCTCGGATTTTGTAAAAAGAAATCGCGGTGCGTATGCATGAACCTCCAAAATAAGCCATCCCAAACCGGTTGCCAATCTCCTTTTTTATAGTCACTCATTTTCATTAAATAATTACTTCCGCTAATGTAAGGCTTGGTCGCCATCAGGCCGCCATCGGCAAATTGGCTCATGCCATAAACATTAGGGACCATCACCCAATCGTAAGCATCAATAAAAAGTTCCATAAACCAACGGTACACTTCATCGGGGTCAAATTCGCACAGCAGCATGAAGTTGCCCAAGACCATTAACCGTTCAATGTGGTGGCAATAACCCGTTTCTAAAACTTTTTTAATGGTGCCGTCAATGGGTTCGATTCCAGTGGTTCCGTTCCAAAACGAAGGTGGTATTTTTCGCGTAAAGCCCCAATAATTTTTAGTCCTTTCTTCACTGCCTTTCAATTCATAAACAGCCCGGATGAACTCCCTCCAACCGATAATCTGCCTGATGAACCCTTCTAAAGAATTTAATGGAATTTCATGGTTGCCGGCGTACGCCAACGCTTCGTCAACAACATACCGGGGCGTTAACAACCCAACATTCAGCATCGGGGTTAAAACACTGTGGTGCAAGACGTTTTGATTTAAAACGATGGCATCTTCATATGCGCCAAATTCCGAAAATCGCATTTTAAAAAAATCCTGCAACCAGTTTTTACTTTCAGAAAAGGTGGTCGGATAAATGAAATTGGCATTCAATACACCATAGTTTTCCGGAAAATATTTTTGCGTATAAGCAACAGCTTCCACATAGTGCGAATTGGGTTTTAAAAAATCAACTTCCGGCGGCGTTTTCCCTTTCGGATATTTCAAACGGTTCTCGTCATCATAAGTCCATTTTCCGCCAATGGGTTTTCCGTCAGGCTCCAATAAGATGTTTCTGCTTTGCCGCTGGTATTTATAAAAATCCGTTTGAAACAACCTTTTTTCATTCGAAAAATAGGTAGTAATTTCTGCTGATGAATTAAGAAACAATGGCGAACGATTGATACGCGCCTCTATGTTGTGCAGCTTACATCCCTTGCTAATCCTTTGCTCCAGCCAATAATCTGTTGTGTCAATGTATTCAAAACCTTCAAGACCAACTGTTTTTAAATAGGGAATAAGTTTCCTTACATCAGCCAATTCATTCGATGCATCAACATAAACAACTTTAATTTTTTTCGACTGCAAATAGCTTTCATAGAACTTCATGCTGGATCTGTGAAAAGCAATTTTCTGTTTATGAAAATTAAATTGCTTAAAGAACAACCATTCTTCCACCAAATAAATGGTGTCGCATTTTGAAACAAGGCTATTTTGTTCGAATAATTGATGTGGGAAAAGAATGCCTGTGCTCATTTCTTATGTCTTATTTCCTGCAAGGATTGATGCACAAATCGCCAGTGGCGCACATCGCTGTCCGGATAGTTCATCACCGATGGTTCAAAGCAATAGATATAGGTTTCTATTGTGCAACAAGCCAGGGGGGATAATGTTTTTTGGGGTTGCTTTCCTGCACAGTCTACACTCGCCGGTATTGCAGATCCGCGAGTGAGACCCTGTTTTTATGTTGAGGCAGGGTTTGTTTTTTGTGGATGGAAGATTTTGGGTGAGCGGGAGGCCAGCAACCTTAATTCACAGCATCTATCCGCACATAATTTACACTTACATCGGGTATTGGCTTATTATCCGGTCCGGGTTTGTACAATTGATGCTTTCCATAAAGAAACTCCCCATCGAATTTGATGCTCAAGCCCTCTTTTTTTAATGCATCGGGCAATCCGATGGGAAATAAGGTCATCGTTTTTTCAAAAAGGACGGTTTCGATAAGCCAATCACTGCTCCCGGGAGCGGAAGCATGGCGGATAACTTTACCCTCCTGGCCGGTTAGTAAATCGCCTATGTGAGCGGTTTTGGAATAATCCCAGAGTGAGGCGTTTCCAACTAATTTCCATGCCCCATTTACTTTCGTCATTATGCGCGATTCAAAATTCATAAACTCACGCCCCCTATCCCTCCGAATAGTCTGGTTGAAGGTAACCCATGCCCAGTCAGGGCCGCACAGCTGGATTTGGTAATTCGATCCTTCGAATTTGTCGGTCCGCACCTTGCGGTTCGCACGATAGTCCTTTATATTTTCTTTGAAAACATTATCCCAGCCATGGTTGCCATTCCAGGTGCCGTCCCGGTTGTTCCAGACTTGACTGCTATTGGGCAGTTGGGCATAACAATTAAGCCATGCAACCGTATCGCGATCAATCCATGCTTTTGTTTCGGCTTCGATGCACGCGAGAATGCCTTTTTCTTCCTGCTTGGGGTCGGGAGCGGCGGCTTTTTGTTGACAAGCAACACTAAGGGAAAGCATTACTAAGCAAAAGAGGGTATTTTTCATTGTTTGATGGTTTTGGTTTGTTGTTTAGCTGTGTAAATGTAAACCAAAATCGGTGAAAGTTGCTACCCGAACTTCCGTGCCGGGTTCAAAAAATTCATATTCGTCATCTTCCGACAGGGAGTTGTCTGTAAGGATGAATACGGGAACGGTACCGCTTTTTGGTGTGGCTTCAATGGGCGCCCAGGCTCCAAATCCTATTCCTTCTGAAAGGACCCGGACAAATATTTTGGTTGTGGGTTTCATTGGTTGTTAAAATTTAAAATTGGGTGGCGCTAGCTGCCAGATTATACAATTTACGAAATCTACGATGATGCAACTGCCATCTGGGGTAGCTCGCGAGCGTCTCTGACGCGATGTGTCTTGTTGGCAAGTCTCTGACTTGCGTTCTTTAGTCTTCTGTTGATTTGTTTTTAATCATCTGATTAACAATGCATTGAGTGGTATTGGTTTCTTCAAAAGTCAGAGACTTGCGGACAATATGCTTCGGGTCAGAGACCCTCGCAAGCGATGCCGTGTGGCGAATGGGAACACATTGCAACAGCGGTGTTTGGCGGCATGGACAGCAAGCCGTTGTTCTCAACTTTTTAATCTTCGAGAGGCAACCAATCTTTGTTTGAAGACCCTCTAACAAATCGGAATCTACTATTTCCGTCAAATTCAACAAGAAGAAAATTTCCTCTTTGCCAATATCCTTTCGTAGAATTTATTATTTTAATCCAGTTTTTTTCTAATAAAATGTCGCACTCTTGATTGTTAATTCCCTCTTTAA
>JBJXFD010000138.1:0-4282 GCA_046153985.1 Saprospiraceae bacterium | reverse complement strand
CGTTTTGTATTTTTTTCGAACATCCAGAATCAGGTTGCTGATTTCATGCGAAGTAATGGGGTCAAGCCCTGTTGTGGGTTCATCGTAGAGCATGATCATCGGGTTCACAATAATGGTGCGCGCCAGGCTTATTCTTTTTCGCATGCCACCGGAAAGTTCAGAGGGCATTTTGTCCAAGGCATCGGCTAAACCGACGTTTTCCAGTACTTCGCCTACTTTTTCTTTAATTTCCTGTTCCGAAAGATCCTTTTTTAACCTCCGCAACGGGAACTCCAGGTTCTGTTTTACGGTCATGGAATCATATAAGGCGCCGCTTTGGAACAGAAATCCTATTTTTTCTCTCAATTCGCCCAATTCTATCCGGTTCAGGGAGGTCACGCTTTTATCAAATACGTTTATGGTTCCGCCATCGGGATACAATAAACCGACAATGCATTTGATCAATACAGATTTACCGGATCCGGATTTACCCAATAATACCATATTTTCCCCTTCATAAAGCTTTAAGGAGATATTTTTCAACACGTCTTGATTGTTAAAAAATTTGCGAAGGTTGTCAATTTCGATAACCGCCGCCCTGCTTTGGGGAGCAGCGGAATCTTTGGCTGGAATTTTTATTTTTTCTGCGTTTGTCATAACATCATGTCAATAATTTGGACAGCAATTAAATCTACAATGATCACCATGAGCGATGCCTGCACTACAGCAGAATTTGCCGCAATACCTACACTTTCTGTTCCACGTCCTGCATTGTAACCTTTATAGCAACCTACGAACCCGATTACTGCCCCGAAAAAGAAGGATTTTATGACCGCAGGTAAAAAATCAAAAAACTCAACCTTGCTGAAAGCCTGGGAAAAAAACAAAACAAGCGGCACTTCGCCCTTAATGTTCACGCCGGCCCAACTGCCTAAAATGCCAAACGCATCTGCATAGAGCACCAATAAGGGAATCATCACCGTTGCTGCCAAAACCCGGGTGACGACTAAAAATCTTATCGGGTTGGTAGAGGAGACTTCCATCGCGTCAATTTGCTCGGAAACTTTCATGGAACCCAATTCGGCGCCCATGCCTGAACCAATTTTTCCGGCACAAATAAGTGCGGTGATGACCGGGCCAATTTCCCGGATCAATGAAATTGCGACCATTCCGGGGAGCATGGTGACTGCTCCAAAATCCACAAGTATCGGACGGGATTGAATCGTAAGCACCAACCCCATAATTGCGCCGGTAACGGCAATAAGCGGCAAGGATTTGTATCCAATCTGATAGCATTGATTCAGAAATTCTCTGAATTCAAAATTGCGCGAGAATGTTTCTTTTGCGATTTGTGTCATGAACAAAAAAACATCAGCAACGTCTGTAAGGAAATTACTTGCTTTTTCCGTTTCTGCTTTCGCTTTTTTTCTGAGCTTCACAGATTGGACTTTGGCAAAATCCTTTACTTTAACAGCAGGATTAAATTTTTTCATGCATTTTTTTCTTTAGTAGTGGTGTCAAAATGCACGCGTAAAGCAGAGGGGGAACAAAAATGGTGAATACTAAATGAGGCTCCAGGATTATTGAAAATGACTTCGGAATAAACCCGATGAGTAAACCACTAATGCCCAAAAAAACCGGGTAAGAGATGCGCAGCTTATCGCCAAGCATGGACAGCAGGGAGACTGCAAGCAGGAGTACGATGATAAGCAATAAATGATCCTGTAGCATGCCTTTTGAGAATAAACGAAATGGAATTGCCCGTTGCCTATTTGCCTTTTGCCTACTTCTTTTTCGGGTCTTCCTCACGCGGCGAACTTCCCCATAAGGTGGAAGTCAGGTAAGGCAATTTTTTGGAGATATTTGATAAATCCAATTTCAATTTCAGCAATGGCGGCATGGTATCGCCCATTAAAAAACCCCAGTGCTTCAGGGAATCAATGCGGTCGAATAAAAGCTTGAGAATGGCAATCAGTGGAATGGACAAAAACATGCCCGGAATACCCCACAAAGCAGCGCCTAAGATCACCGCGATTAAAGAAACGAGGGCATTGAGCTTCACTTTTGATCCTACTACTTTGGGAACGATGTAATTGTTGTCAAGGAACTGGATGACCGTATACAATGCGAAAACGTAAAGCACGTAAACGGGCGATTTGGTTATTAATGCAACGATCATGAACAAGAACACAGCAATTAATCCGCCTAAGTAGGGGATAATGTTGAGTAGTGCGCCAATAATGCCCAATAAAATAGCGTACTGAATACCAAGTACCAGCAAGCCAACCGAATTTAAAATGGCAATGATGGCAAATTCTGCAAAAAGCCCGACGAGGTAACTTTGAATAATCACCTTCGTTTCGAGCAATATTTCATTTATTTTTTGATTATTGTCCGCCCCAAAAAGCTTGTGAATAAACTGAACCAAATGGGGTTGATAAAATAAGATCATGAAGATGTAAACCGGGGTTAGAAAAATAATGGCCAGCATTCCACCCATTGTGGTGAGGGTCACTCCAATTGCTGCCCCACTGTTGCTGAACAGGTCGTTTTTTGCATTGGCAATCCAGTCGTTGATTTTTTTCGTGCTGATGTTAAAATATTCAGCCCCCCAGTTAATAATTTGGCTTAGCAAAGCCTCGAATTTTTCTACTAATTGGGGCCATGATTCTTTGAGCATGCTGGCTTGGGAGGATAATAAAACCATCAATCCGATCAGGATAAGCAGGGCGACGATCAAAACCAGGCCGATTGCCAGCGCCCGGTTCATTTTTCGGTCAACTAAAAAATTCACCGCCGGACTGAGGGAACTGGCGATGATGGATGCAAAAATGATGGGAAGAACAATATCCTGGGTGACGGATAAGATGCTGATCAAAACATACAATCCGACAAGAAACAACGAGGCCGATGCAAGGAAAGGCAATTTCAAACGTGTGTTCATGGGCAATTTAAAAGCGGTTTATTATTCATCCTCGTCATCATCAGAGCCGTCCTTCTCCAGCAAACCGCTGACCAAGTGGAAAATGCCGGCGCCTATTTCTTTAACCTTCTCAGGATTTCGTGCGATCAGCGTTGTGATGCCAAACTGCAAGGCAGTGCCGAGCAGCTTTTTTATCGGACTATGCGACACGCTTTGAAAAAGCTTTTTGGAGAGGTAACCAGCTGCTAAACCCGCAACAGTGCTGAGGAAATTGTTCGTTACTTCAGGAGAATCTACTGCCTGCTTGAACGTACTTTTGATCAGGTTGATCGGTTTTACGCTCTCGTAGGCAAGGTGAAATTGCTCTTTCAGGATTCTTATTTCTTCGTCCTGTTGCGCTTCCAGGTGAAGGATAGTCGCTCTTAATTCGTCGGCTGAATTTATATTGGTCATGATTTTTTATTGAAGCGCTTTTACAATAATTAATTCACTGATGGGCTTTTTAATCCAATGGTGAAGGAAAAACTTCATGATGATTGCTGCCAAAAGATAAAATGCCGCCACAATAAAGAAACCATAATATAACTTGCCAAGCAAATCTCCCAGCAGCAACGCAACGCCTAAGCTTAAAACAAGCATAAACAAAGAAATTGCGCTGAAGACAATCAGCCGGGACACCAATGAGGTCACTACAACAGTAATTGTCTCTAAAGTTTTGAGCTTTGAAAGTTCATAAGTCGTTCTGCCATAAGCTTCCGCTTTGTCGACCAATGATTCAAACAAATCTGCCCGAGTTTCCATGAAAGTGTTATTTTAATTCCTGCATCGGTTGTGAATAAGAAATAAATTACAAGGGGCAAATTGGCAAGAGGCAAACTCGCAATTTGCGAATTTGCCAATTTGCGTGTTTGCCAATTTGCACGTTTACTTCGTGGCCGCTTTTACCCTCGCTTCCATATCTTCTGCTTTCGCTCTTCCGTTTTCAGCCATCTCTTCCGCTTTCGCTTTTCCGCTTTCCATCAAGTGCGTCGCTTCTGATTTCAACGTTTCAAATTTCTTAGTAACGCCGTCAACCATTGAATTGAATTTGCTACTCAATTCATTGACCACATCATCACTTTTTTTGCTGATTTTTTTTCGTGTAGAGGTGCCTTTGTCCGGGGCGAATAAAACGCCTAACGTAGCGCCAATGGCAAAACCTGCTAAAATGCCTAAAACAACTTTTCCTGAATTCATTATTTTTTGTTTTTGAATTGGCTTTGTTGCATGAATCGGCCTTAAGCTGAAAAGTGGGCTGGTATCGTATCTTTGGTTTTCCACAACTAAAGGCACAAAAAAACCAGCCCATGTCAAAGGTAAAAAAGGAAGTCCAAACAAACG
>JBJXFD010000416.1:0-3250 GCA_046153985.1 Saprospiraceae bacterium | reverse complement strand
CATGGGTTCGAATCCCATTCTCTCCGCCGGATTTTTAAATGGAAAATCAATTTTTTTCACTCTTCATTAAGAACAATCGTAAAACCTTATTGACTATGCGAAAGTTAGTGACTCTTTTGCTCGTACTGGTGATCTCTGCATACAATGGCCTTGTGGCCTTTGCTCAGGATGCTGCTGCTGAAACCGCCGCTGACGGCCCGGGAGGCTATCAGTTGATTAAGAAGTACTTCATTGATGGGGACCCTGTCTGGATGGCGCCCGTTTTGTTGTGTTTGATCCTTGGTCTGGCCTTTTGTATTGAGCGCATCATTACGCTCAACATTGCCTCCGCCAATACGGATAAACTCCTGGATCGAATCAACGATGAGTTGAAAACAGGAAATTTAGAAGGCGCCATGGAAGTTTGCAAATCTACCCAGGGACCTGCTGCAAGTACTTTGTATGAAGGGCTGAAAAACGCTAAAGATGGTCCGGAAGCGGTTGAAAAAGCCATCGTTTCTTACGGTAGCGTTCAAATGGGGCTTTTGGAAAAAGGCTTGGTTTGGATTTCGCTGTTCATTGCTTTGGCGCCCATGCTCGGGTTCCTCGGAACGGTTGTCGGTATGATCCAGGCCTTTGACAAAATCGAAGCGGTAGGTGATATTTCTCCTACAGTTGTTGCGGGCGGTATCAAGGTTGCCCTTTTGACCACCGTATTTGGTCTTGTCTCGGCCATCATCCTGCAGTTGTTCTACAACTACATCATCAGCAAAATTGACAGCATTACCGGTAGCATGGAAGACGCTTCCATCGGTATCATGGACATTTTGGCTGCAAACAATATTTTTAAGAAATAAGAACCTGATCTGCTATGTACAAATTTCTTTCAAGTAAAGGACAAGTTCTGGCTTTCGGATTGGGTGCATTGTTATCTGTACTTTTTCTGGTAAGCTGGCTTGGCGGGCAGGAGTCTTTGAATGCCCTTCCTGACGACGAAAAATTCAAGACCGGCATCTTCGATGTAGGCTTAATCGGTACGGCAATACTTTGCGGATTCGCTGCGCTGGCTTTAGTTGGATTCGGTCTCTACCAAACGGCTTCAGATTTCAAAAAGTCGCTAAAAAGCATCATTGGCGTTGTTGCCCTGATTGTTGTTTTTATCATTGCCTATTCGACTTCCACGCCTGATAAAACAGGGATGGTTGGAGATGCAGCTGTAAAAATGGGCGTGTCGGACAATACGCAAAAGCTGATCGGCGGTGGTTTGACAACCATGTACATCATGATGGGGCTATCGCTGTTGGCGCTTGCCGCTTCTGAAATCAGAAACATCTTTAAATAACTTCGGATTATGGCAAAAGGATCTAAGTCTCGCAGCTTGATGAAGAATGAAATCAATGCCAGCTCCATGGCTGACATTGCCTTCCTGCTGCTTATCTTCTTTCTGGTTACGACGACCATCGTAGAAGACAAGGGGATTACTGTAAAATTGCCGCCATGGTCAGAAGAGCCGCCGGAAGAGCTCAAGCTGAAAGGCCGCAACGTTTACCTGGTACTCGTGAACGCGCAAAACCAGTTGCTGGTGCGTGGCGAACCGATGGAAGTCAGGGCATTGCGCGACAACGCCAAAGAGTTCATCTCAAATCCGGGGGGCCGGGCGGACTATGCAGAGTCTCCAAAAAATGCCATCATTTCGTTGAAAAACGACAGGGGTACCAATTACGAGACATACCTTGCAGTGTATAACGAACTCAAGGCTGCGTACAACGAACTCTGGGACGACTTGTGCCAGCGCAAGTTCGGCAAGCCTTACAGCGAAGATCTGCCTACGTCAATCCGGAAAACCATCAAAGACGAAATTCCTTTCGTGCTTTCCGAGGCCGAGCCGACTTCCTTTGGTGATGAAAAGTAAATTTTGTCCGGTTCACGAACCCTGTTGACGGATGCTTTTGATTCGCTGTCTGGCGGTTAGGAAAAGCTGATTTACAGGGTATTTAAATGATCAAAGGCTATGGTAAAAAAGTTTCAAAAGAAGAGGGCAGACGCAGGTGCGGCTGGGATATCCACTGCCTCTCTTCCCGATATTATTTTCATCCTGTTGTTCTTCTTCATGGTGGTCACCCAGATGAGGGACTCGGAGTTGAAAGTAAAGGTGAAAACGCCTTTCGCGACGGAGTTGAACAAACTGGAAGAGAAATCTTTGGTCAATTACCTCTATGTCGGTCGCCCAAATGACCGCTACAAAGACGTGTATGGCACCAAACCTCGCATTCAGTTGGGAGATAAGTTTGCTGAAGTAAATGAAATCCCGCTCTTTTTGGAAAGGCATAAAACCAAAGTGCCGGAATCGCGACACGGACAGATAACTTCTTCCTTGCGCGTGGACGGTCAGGTAACGATGGGTATTGTGCAGGACGTAAAAACGCAATTGCGCAAATACGGCCAGCTCAAAGTAAACTACTCTGCTAAAAAGCGCCCGGATGAGCCTAAAGGCTAATTGACTGCTCGTTCGTCCGCTTTTTTCATAAAGTTTCAATACCTGAAACACCATGAGTCACTCCAATTTTTTGGGGTGACTCATGTCATTTCAGGTACTTCCATCCCGGTTATCGCAACCGATCCATAGACCGCACCAGGGTTTCGTCTTTCCGGATGAAGTAACGGGCAAGCAAAGCCAGGATGACTGCCGCAGCCGGGAGCGCAACCCAGGGATTCCAACCCGTAGCAAGCGCTCCGCTTTTCCAGTATAGCCAGCTCCCAAATCCTACTGCTGCTAAGGTTGCAAGGGCAGAAAAGACTGCTAATCTGCTTTGAATCTTTCTTGTTTTATAAAGAAAAATAGCCGCTAAGGCCAATGCACCCGCTACCGCAAAACAAACAATCAGGCCCAGGTGGTCGTTGGCCATATAAACGCCGTCTGAAAACAGCCCGCCCCCGGTTCCGGAAGCAAAAGGGACCGCAAGGGCGCCGAAAGCTGCACCGGAAGCAAATAGCAAAAAAAGAGTTTGAATCCGTTGAATCATATTTTTTACTTTTATGGTGTTTGCCGGCAAATATAGCCGATTCGGCGCAAAACATGGTTTACTAAAGTTTGCCGCCCTATACTGCAACCCGTTACCCGAATTTTCTGATTTAACATGACCGCATGAGCACACCTGTTGAGAAACCCCGCCGGTATTGCCGGAATTGCTATCGTCCGTTGCCGGCTTTTGCTAAGCATTGCCCCCATTGCGGGCAAAAAGACTCGGACGGCAGGATTACGTTGTGGGCC
>JBJXFD010000412.1:0-19134 GCA_046153985.1 Saprospiraceae bacterium | reverse complement strand
GCAACAACGTTTTGCTGGGCACTTCTTCCGGCATCCTGATTCAGGATTTAAAGTTTTCTTATGCAGAAGGTTACCTCGGTAATCAGCTGTACGAAGGGGGCCGGGATACCATAGACATCGATTTCTTCGACAACTGGATTCGCGGGGATGTCTATTTTGAAGATCCAAAAATCACCCCCAACTTCGAAAACTCCTTTGGCATTCCTACCCGCTCAGTGGTCAATTTATTCAATGTCATCACGGTGCGGCAGGAAGTGTTGCCGCTGGAAAGTTCGTTCATCAACAGCGGGGTGGATTTTCCTTACCCGGGATTGGATGAAGTTGGCCAGGTGAAACAAAGCGCGTTCGTTTTTACCAAAGACAATTCGAACATCGCTACGATCCTTGGCGCCGGGCCGGTTCAGTTGGACTACGATGTGGACGCGTTTACGAATCCGGACATGAATACCAGCATCCGGGGCTTCATCACAGACAGCAGTTATTATAAAGTGCGGGTGGATGTGGAACTTCCCTTGTTTGGCCGGGCATTCGACTTTGTTGTGCGAGATAGTTTTGCGGTAGATTTTTCCAAATACGATGAGATCAGCGCCGCCGAATTTAAAATGGTGGCCGACAACTACCTGCCACTTTCGGTGGATGTGCAGGCGTATTTCCGGGATGAAAACGGCGTAGTGCTCGATTCCATGCTCGAAAGTCGCCAAAGGGTCATTGCCGCAGCGCCAACCAATACGGATGGTATTGCCACGGGTTTTGAACAAAAAATCACTTTTGCAGGCTATGATGCCTTGCGTTTCGACCGGATCCGCTTTGCAAAAGATATTTTCCTTGTTATCTCTTTTTCGACCTACAACGACGGCGACCGTTCTGTTAAAGTCCTTGCAGACCAGGCAGTTAAGGTGCGGATGGGTGTTAAAGTTAAAACAGGCAATCAATAGTGTCGTGTCTGTCTTTATAGTCCGATAGCTGCGTTATTTTCTATCCCAAAATCGGTCATTTACGTGAGTAAACTCCCGTTTTTGGGATAGAAAATGCCTTGCTCTCGAACTCTAAAGAACAGACACTAGACTTAATATTCAGACATATAACCATGCGTAAATTAATATTTATCTCTTATTTGATAGCTGGGGCTATCATAGTGCCCAATTTGGTCGGAGCACAGCAAGACCTCAGTGCGCACCTCATGCGCCAAACCTGGCAAAGCAACCGCAGCAACCCTGCGCTGTTGCCGGATGCGCGGTTCATCCTGAGTTTACCAGGGCTGCACAATGACTTTTTTATCGAAAACGTCACGTACGGCGACCTGATCCGGCAAAATTCGGAAGGGGAAGATGTGTTGGATGTGAATCATGCAATTTCTCTGTTGGAAACGAACAACCTCATTCGCGAAAACCTGGATATTGAAACCCTGGGGCTGGGCATCCGCTTCGGGAAAATAGCCTTGATGGGCGGGCATGCCCTGCGGTTTCAGGCCCATTTGGATTATCCGAAAACGCTGCCGCAATTGGTGTGGCAGGGCAATGCCCAGTTTGTAGGTCAAACCGTGAGTTTTGGCCCGGACATTCAACTGCGGGGGTATCACGAGTGGAGTCTTGGCGCTGCTGCGGAATTGCTGCCCGGACTGACTGTGGCCGGACGTGCAAAGTGGCTCAGTGGCATAGCGGATGTTTCGACCAGCAAACGCAAACTCGAACTCACCACGAGCGACGATGTCTACCAATTGGAATTAGACGCCGATTTTCAGGTGAATTCTGCGGGCAGCCTGCGTTACAATAGCTTTGAAGACATCAACCTCGATTTTAATTTTGGCGAATTTGATACTGAGCGCCTTTTTTCAAAAAACAGCGGGTTTGCTTTCGACCTGGGCCTTCGTTTTCAAAAAGGCAACTGGGATTTTGCCGCCAGCGTGACCGATATCGGCAAGATAGATTGGAAAGACGAAGTGAAAAACTATGCATTTCAGGGCATTTACGAATACAAAGGCTTGGATGTGGCGCAAGCCATTCTGGAGGATTCCAGCGATTTTGGTTCCGTGCTTGATACCCTGGAAGCGCTCTACCAACCGACTGAAACTTCGGTAGCGTACAGCACAACTTTGCCTATGCGATCCTACCTGAGCGCCGTTTGGCAGTTTAATCCAAACTGGAGGTTTAGCGGATTGGTACACATAGAAAGCTTTGAAGACCGCACGTTTACGGCTTTTGCGGTTGGGGCAAGCGCGCAGTTGCTTAAAATGCTGGAAGTGGGCGGCGTTTATTCGGTGCGCAAAGACAGCTACGCCAATATTGGCCTGAATGCGACCCTGAACCTTGGGCCGTTGCAGGTGATGGCTGCAACCGACAATATCCTTACCCTTGTGAGCCCAAAAACAAGCCACGGCGCCCATGTGCGGGTAGGGGTGAATTTGTTGTTTGGGAAATTTGAGCAGGAAGAATAACTTTGTCCGCAAATGAATGCAGACATGAAATATTTGATTTTTGTTGTTTTTTTAATGACGGTGCTGGCTGCCTGCCAATCGAATGACGGATCTAAAAATAGTCCGGAAGAACCAGCTGCTGCTGCCAATCCCACCCCGAAGCAGCCCGCAACCACAACGGTTACCGTAACAACCCCCGAAGGCCGGGAACAACCCTTAGACAGCCGTATCCTCGACCAGCCCCAGGTTCGGGAAGCCATGAAAAAATTGAAACCAGGCGCAAAAAATAACGTTACGGGCGGCGAACCTATCCTCATCCGCAAGGTAAACCTGACCAATCCGATTAACGCGATGATGGCCCAGAAAGGTCAGAAAGTGCACGAAGAAAAATGCTTCGGGTGCCATACCCTGGATACGCAAAAAACGCAACTCAAGAGCTTAGCCGGCATTACCCGCCGCCGCAACCCGGAATGGATTATGAACATGATCACCGGGGTGGCGACCACGCTGGAACCGAATGCCGCCGCCATGCAAAAACTCGAAGCATGCCCAACCCGCCAACCCGCTACCCGCCTCAATATTGAGCAGGCGCGGGATTATCTTGAAATGCTTCGATTGGTGGATGGTAAGTAGTTGAGTATTTGAGGAGTTGAGGATTCGAGTATTTGAGGAGGTGAGTATTCGAGTATTTGAGGAGTTGAGGATTCGATGAAACGAAATATTTGTCGGGAAGCGTCGAATCCTCGAATCCTCAATCTTCAAAATCCTCAAATCCTCTTGATTCGTTTACCGAAATCTCCATCCGAACCACCCGCCCTCAAATACTCGAATCCTCAAATCTTCAAATCTTCAAATTCACTTCCATGCATCGCACCCTCATCACCTCCGCCACCTTATCCGCCCACTTGTCCGATCCCGACTGGGTCATTGTGGATTGCCGCTCGTCGCTGGCGGATCTGGATTATGGTCGCCGTGTTTACACAGAAAGTCACCTGCCCGGCGCGGTATATGCCAATTTGGAAAAAGACCTGTCAAGCCCGGTAATTCCTGGGCAGACTGGAAGGCATCCTTTGCCGGATATTGCCGCGCTGGCTGCGAAATTTGCTGCGTGGGGCATAGGCGAAGGTGTGCAGGTTGTCGTTTACGACGATCGTTCCGGGGGCATTGCAGCGCGGCTCTGGTGGTTGTTGCGCTGGCTGGGACACGATGCCGTAGTCGTACTCGACGGTGGGTGGCAGGTCTGGATTGGGCAGGGATTGCCCACTACTGCTGCGATACCCGTTCCGACTCCGCGCAATTTTCAACCGAAACCCCATCCCGAAATGCTGGCAGACGTGGAACAAGTGGACGCCATTCGTGAGGATGAGCACTACAAGTTGGTGGATTCCCGGGAACAAATTCGCTACGAAGGCAAACACGAGCCCATTGACCCGGTTGCAGGCCATATTCCCGGCGCCGTCAATTTGCCGTTTGCCAACCACGTTGGTTCCGACGGCCGCTTAAACTCCCCCGAATCTATCCGCAATAATTGGTTAAACGTGCTGGGAGAAACCCCGCCTGAACAAGCCGTTGTGTATTGCGGTTCCGGTGTAACCGCCTGTTTCAACTTGCTGACCATGGAACATGCAGGATTGGAAGGCGCAAAACTGTATCCGGGATCCTGGAGCGAGTGGATTGCTGATCCGGCGCGACCGGTCGGGAAAGCAGGGTAGGGGAGTATAAAAAATCCGCTCCCCGATTGCTCAAGGAACGGATGGTGTTATGTTCAAGGGATTGGATACAAACTTGTTGCATCCGGATCAACTTTTTGCCTCTACAAAAAGATTATCCCTTTTTTGTCGTCTTAGGCGCTGCCTTGGCAGTCGTTTTTTTGGCCGGTGCAGTTGTCTTTTCGGCAGCAGGAGCTTTTGCAGCTACAGCTTTTGTTTCAGTTGCTTTCGGAGCAGTTGCTTTTGCAACTTTTGCAACTGGCGCTTTAGCGGCAGGTGTTGCAGTAGTCGTCGCTACTTCATCAATTTTCACAACAGAATTGTATACGCCATACGGAGTTGCGTGGTAGTCATCGGCAGCCGGATCGTTTGCCCAGATATTGCCATCCAGCAAATAGCGGAATTCGTAGTAGCGGCCTGCAGCCAATTCCAGCGTCGTTTCAAAACCCGCTTTAACGGATTTCATTTTTACGCCTTGTTCGTGGTTCCAGTTGTTGAAATCACCCAGTACCTGAACTTCAGATACACCGTTAATGGCTTCAGCTGGCAAAGTGAATGTTACTTTGCAGGTTGGTTTGTTCTTAAGATACTCCTTCTTGAGCATGAGTTATCAAATTAAGTTAGGAAAACGACTTAGTGTAAAAAATAAACTAAGTATAAGCACGCACAAAGTTATTTTATACTTATCTGATAATCAAATCAAATGAAGAAATATTGTGTAACCCTGTTCTGTAACCTGGCATGGAGCGTTTCGGATTTTTGTAAAAGAGCCAGAATAAAAGAAGCAGCATTTGATTAGAACCAAACAGGATTTTTGAGTCATGGAAGACCGCAGAATTATGCATTAAAACCCCGGAGGCAAATTTTTTTAAAAAAACGGTGTTAAATTTTTGTTAAGACCAGAAAAAGAAGGGGTTATGCTATAGAGTTGGCAGGATTGCAGTTGGCAGTTGGCAGGATTTCAGTTGGCAGGAGGACTGCACTTTTCAACGTGTTGGTTACTCATCAATGATGCAGTTGGCAGTTGGCAGGATTACAGTTGGCAGGAGGACTACACTTTTCAACGTGTTGGTTACTCATCAATGATGCAGTTGGCAGTTGGCAGGAAGGATTTCGCTTTGAATGAAACTGACTGCCAACTGCGAACTGAAAGACTGCGAACTGATAGGACTGCCAACTGCCAACTGAAATCCTGCCAACTGATTATTATTTTTCTCCCTTCGCATCCTTCTCGTCCATCCGCTTCACTTTATTCCGGCTTTTGAACGGAATATATCGGTAGGGGCGGTCCTGAATATCGGTAAAAAGAGAGTCGGCGCGGATGCCAAGGGTATTCAGGTTGTTGTATAGTTCTTCGTCTTTCATGAGTTTCCCAAGCGAACCCTTGCCGGTGTTGACATCGTTCACCAAGCCGGAAACGCCTGTCAGGGCTTTGTCGGCAGAAGCTATGGTGGTCTTAAGGTTAGCAATTGCACCGTTTAATTCCCCGATGGTTTTGGCGATGTCTGCCTCAGACAATTGCTTCATGGTGGAAGCGGCATCGTCAATGGTGCTGCCAATCTGATCTTTTTTACCGGCTAAGGTAGAAGACAATTTATTAAAATCGCTTAGTGTGCCACTGATCGCGCCCGAAGATTTAGCCAGCAGGCCATCTACTCTCGAGGTCGCAGAACTGAGATTTGCCATTGTACGCTGAAGATCGCGCACGCTTTCGGCAATGGGGGAATTGCTGGAGTCGCTCAGCAACTGTGCATTCAGGGAGTCAATAATATCCTGGAGGCCGGTTTTCAGGATGTCCATGTAAGCACGGGCGTCTTCCTGTCCAAGCATAGAGCCCAGCAAACCGCGGGTTTCTCCTTTAAGATAAGCGCCGCTTTTGGCGCAATCTTCGCCCGAACAAGGGCGCTCGTATAAAAGGTCAATGGCTTTATCGCCCATAAAGGAGGTGGTCATGATCACCGCCCGGGTATCTTTCGGGATTTGGATGTCGCGGTCCAGGTCCAGCAATACCAGCACCTTTTTTTCAAGGTCTGCCGGCATCAGTTCGATGCTGCCTACGCTACCGACCGATACGCCGTTGATGCGCACGGATGTCCCTACGCGAAGCCCGTCAACAGTTGGGTAAATAACCTGGTACATGTTGGATTTTACGAGCAGGTTTTTCCCCATAATGAACTTATAGCCCCAAATACTCAGGGCAACTGCCACGAGCGCGAGCAAGCCAATTTTAATTTCTTTAGATATGGTCATTTTGCAGACTTTAGAGGTAAGATGTTAGACATTTTAAAAACATGGGGAACAAAGGTATGAAATTAATTTTTTGAGTATCTGAGGATTTGAGGAGCTGAGTATTTGAGGAGCTGAATATTCGAGGAAGCGAAATATCTGTCGGGAAGTGTCAAATACTCAAATACTCAAATAACCAAATCCTCAATTTTCAAATCTTCAAATCCTATTTTACGCCAGCTTCGCGCATGGCCTGTTCTAAGGCAACGCGCTGACCGTACTTATAGGCAACGATGAAAGCATCCGGAAATCCTTTCGATTGCAACACCATTCGCCCTTCATAGGCTTGGGTGTAGTTTGAAAAACCACAGGCGATGCATTTATAGACGCCGTTTTCCTCCACAACTTCGAGCAGGTAGCCGGTGTTTCGCCACTTTGATTGTGAAGTGTCGAATGGTTGGCGTGCGGCAGCCAATTGTACGCAAAACTGGATGCCATTCACGGGCGTTCCGGCAGCGGGATTATTTTCATAAACGACTTTTTCCCGGTAAGGGGAATTGTTCGTTTCATAATTGGCGGGGGTAGCCGCACCGAAAATATAGGGTTCCGCTTCCACCTGCACCGGGGCAGCCCGCCTGGCGGGAGATTCATTGAAGACAGGCT
This sequence comes from Saprospiraceae bacterium, assembly GCA_046153985.1. Classification (GTDB taxonomy): domain Bacteria; phylum Bacteroidota; class Bacteroidia; order Chitinophagales; family Saprospiraceae; genus JABWAJ01. The sequence continues at coordinate 12,123 of JBJXFD010000412.1, read as the reverse complement.
GCACCTGCTCTTTTTTGGGCGGTTGCGGGATGCTTTGGGGTGGTTGCTCTACACTTTTTGGGCGTTCTGTAGCGGCGTATATCCCTCCGGGCTTGGACGGCTTGGTTTTGCTTTCCGCTGATAAGTGAAAATCAGGCACTTCCACTGCTTCTTTGTATTCTGAAAAAGCGGTGAGAATGGCGTTGGCCACCGTGATTTGTCCTTCAGGGGAAGACAGGTAAGCCTCTTCCTGGGTATTGCTCAGGTAGCCCGTTTCAATCAAAACGCTCGGCATGGCAGCATTGCGCAGCACCATAAAACCTGCCTGCCGAACACTGCGGCTTGGGCGCCCGGTTTGGGCGGCAAATGCAGTTTCAATCCGTTCTGCCAGCAAAATGCTTTGTTCTAAGTACGCACTTTGGGCCATACTGAACAAGATATGGCTCTCCGGAGCGTTAGGATCGAAGTCGTAATTTTTTTCGTAATCCGCTTCCAGGAGGACGGCGGCGTTCTCCCTTTTGGCAACTTCTAAATTATGTTCTGCCCGATGCAACCCAAGTACGTAGGTTTCTGATCCTTTAACTTGCGGTTTCCCCGGGATAAAATTGCAGTGGATGGAAATAAAAAGGTCTGCATTGTTGCGGTTCGCGATGGCGGCCCGTTCGTGCAGAGGGACAAAAATGTCGGCGTCGCGGGTCATAACAATCCGAATATCAGGATATTGCCGGTGAATGCCGTCGGCTAAGTTGAGTGCGATGGCTAATGCCAGGTTTTTTTCCTGGGTGTTGCCGCCAAGACATCCGGGGTCGTAACCGCCGTGGCCCGGATCAATAACAATTGTTTTTATACGATAACCCGCCTTTCCAATTAGGGTTTCTTTGATAACTTTGCCCGGCTCAAACGAAGCGCTCCCGATTTTATGGATTTCCGGGAAGATTCGGCGTGCTTCGCCAAAGCGCCTGATTTTTTTGCCTTCAGGCAAATCAGGGACTGCCGCGTCTGCTAAAGAAACGTTAAACAGGGAAAACAGAAGCGGCAGGATGAGCAGGAAGATCGTTTGCTGATGAGCCAGTCGTATCGTCATAGAATGTAAGGTACTGTTTCTGGGTTAGTTGACATACTTTCAGGTCTGAAAGACGCAAAAGTCAAATTAAATGGCAAAATTAACGCAAATCGCTACTTGAACGCTAAACTGATTCATATAATTTTATTCCTTCTGCTCCCGGTTGCTGGCCTGCTGGCCCAAACGCCGGCTTCGGATACGTTGCCATTGCCCCTTTTTTCACAACCCGATAGCGCCAAACTCGCCTTAAATGATAGCCTTCCCGCTCCAGCGGATTCCCTTTCGGTTGACGTTCGGCAGTTTTCCCTCTCCAAAGATTCGCTCGATGCGCCGGTTGAATACGATGCCCGCGATTCCATGATTTACGATATTGCCGGACAAAAAGTCCACCTTTTTGGCAATGCCAGCGTCAAATACCAGACCATTACGCTGGAAGCGGCGCACATCATTTTCGACTGGAGCACGAATATCGTGACCGCCGGAGGGTTGCCCGACAGCACGGGCAATATGGCTGGCTTTCCTAAATTTACAGAAGCGGAAAACGAATTCAATGCCAAGCGCATGGAGTACAACTTCCGAACCCGGAAAGGTTTTATTTACGAAGTAACTTCCCAGCAGGATGATATTGTAGTGCATGCGGCGCGTTCCAAATTTGTCGGCACTGCAGATACCAAGGATACCACGCAGCAACGCCGGGATATTATTTACAGCGAAGACGCCATTTTTACGACCTGTACCCACCCGGAACCCCATTTTGGAATACGAAGCTCCCGGCAAAAAGTGATTCCAAACAAATTGGTGGTCGTGGGCCCCTCCAACCTGGAAATCATGAACGTGCCCACGCCGCTGTGGCTCCCTTTCGGCTTTTTTCCGATCAATAAAGGCCGTCGGACAGGGTTGCTTTTTCCGCGCGATTACGAATTTTCGCCAGCGCTTGGGTTTGGCATCAAAGACATCGGCTGGTTTTTTCCTTTGGGGGATAATTTCAACCTTTCCATCACGAGCAATATTTACCTTAAAGGAACCTGGGGGGTAAATGCCCGATCTCAATACCGCAAGCGCTATAAATATTCAGGCAGTTTCGATTTAGGGTTCGATTCCCGGCGCACCGAAAACATCTCAGATGGCAGTTTCAACAACATCAACGCGGTGCGAATCAATGTTGCGCACAACCAGGACCGGTCGGCGCACCCCAGCATTACTTTTGGCGGCAACATCAATTTTGAAACCAGCGGCTTTGGGCGAAGGGTTTTCAACGATGCATATAATGTACAGAACAATACCCTGAACTCCAATTTCAGCTTTAGCAAAAACTGGCAGGACAAGCCCATGTCGCTCAATATCTCCCTGTCACATGATCAAAACCGCCAGACTGGTTTGGTCAACGTTTCGTTTCCGGTGGTTCAATTTCAAACACAGACCCTGTACCCCTTCCGGAGTGAAAAACGCAGTGGCTCGAAACGCTGGTACGAAGACATTACCCTTCGCTACACCTCGGAAGCGCGCAACCGGGTAAGCGGGGTGGATACAGCCTTTTTTACCAATGAAACCTTAAAAAATGCCCAGTATGGCTTGCAGCAAAACGTCACAACGGGGACTTCATTCAAAATCCTCAAATATTTCAACCTCAACCCCAGTGCTTCTTACCGCGAGGTCTGGTATTTCCGTTCGCTGCGCAAAAACTTTCTTCCCGGACTCGATATAGACACCATTTTTCCTCAACAGGGTCCTGCTTTTTTTGACACCCTGTCTTTCGGCCAGGTGATGGACACCTTCGTTACGGGCTTTGAAGCTTTTCGCACTTTTTCGGCAGGTGTAACGCTGAATACCCAAATCTTTGGAACCCTTAAATTTGGAAAAGGCTGGCTGCGCGGGATACGGCACGTCATGAAACCATCCATTTCGTTCAACTTTTCGCCCAATTACCTCAACCCTTCGCTGGGGTATTTCCGGCAGGTATCGGATCCCTTAGACCCGACTGAATTTGATCAGTATTCCATTTTCCAGCAAGGGATTTTCGGCGGGCCACCCTCCAGCGGTCGTCAGATGGGCATCAGTTATTCCATCAACAACATCTTTGAAGCGAAATATTATTCCAAAAAAGATTCTTCGGAACAAAAGCTCAAGTTGTTCGACAACATCATCCTCGGTGGAAATTATAATTTTGCTGCCGACTCGCTCAAATGGAGTCAGGTGAACATCGGAGGAACTACGCGTTTTTTCAAAGGCGTCACCACCGTCAGTGTCCGGGCCGTGCTCGATCCCTACATCAGCGTGGTGGATTCCCGGGGCGCCCTGAGGCGCGTCAATCGCTTAGCCTGGAATGAAAAAGGCCGGCCGTTGGAATTTGTAAGCGCAGGGGCCAGTTTTACCAGCGGGCTGACCGTTGGAAAAATCCGATCCCTTTTTCAGGGGAAAGAAGAGGAAGTCGTGGAAGACCTGCGTTCAGAACCCCAACAACCGGGCAGGATTGAAGAAACGGACTTCCTGAGTTTGTTTGAAAATTTCAGCATCAACCACAACCTTCAACTCGATTGGCGGCGCATGCCAAGCGGCCGCGATTCGTTCACGGTGTCTTTCCATTCCGTTAATTTGCAGGGCAGTATTCAGCTTACCCGAAACTGGAACATCAATATTGGCGGCATCGGCTACGATTTCAAAAGTAAAACAACGACCTATCCATACTTAGGCTTCAGCCGCGACCTGCACTGCTGGGAAATGGGCATGACATGGGCGCCTGACCGGGGATATTATTCCTTCTACATCCAGGTAAAACCAGGTACATTGGATTTCATCAAACTCCCTTATCAACGCAACAACTTCGACGCCAACCGCGCATTTCAATAATATTGTTGGTTTTTTGAAAATTTTTAAACAAAAAAGTGAATTTTGGTGTAAAAAATGTGGGAATTTTCCATTTCTCGTCCTATCTTTGTCTTATAATTCAACTATTTGTGTGACGTTTTCCACAATTTACGTCTATTTCGCAGTCATTCAAAATCGCTCTGCGGTAAAATTCAATGCCATGAAACACGCTTATGCCTTTCTCTTGTTGTTGTCCTTCGCTCATTTTGCTACTGCGCAAACCTTTCAATTTTATGAAAATGGCCGCCGGCCCCCGATGAAACAAGCGGAAACCGGCGAAACTGGATTTGCCATTTATTATGCAGATTACCTGCACGGCGAACCGACTTCACTGGGAGAAACTTACGATATGAACCGCCTTTCGTGCGCCCACAATACGCACCCAATCGGCACCATGCTCAAAGTAACCCGCATAGACAATGGCGCTTCTGTAACGGTAAGGGTCAATGACCGCGGCCCGCGCGCGGAAGGCTGTATCGTGCTGTTGTCCAAAGCTGCTGCCATTCAGATGGATCTTTTGAAATTGGGAAAAACCCGGGTTCGGGTTGAAGTAGTGGGATATTCCGATCAAACGCCCGGCGCCCCGGTGGCTGCTTCGAGCTATGAAAGTGTGTCGCGCAGTTATGGCTCAGGAATGACTGCCAAAGGCGTTGACCGAAGTGTCACTACTGCCAACAGCAACAATGCAACCCGCCAGCCTGTAGCGGAGTATGAAAGTCCCCGTCCGGCACAGCGGCAAGTTCCTGCTGCGACTCAAACAAACACCACCACCACGGCACGCGGCGTTGCAGGCGCGCAATACATCGTTCAATACGGTTCTTACCGCGACTACGAAAATGCTTCCCGCCATGCAAGCTCGCTTCGGGTGCAGGGAGCATCGGACGCCGTTGTCCGGGAGATGAATACGCCGAACGGTTTATTATACAAAGTTACTTCGGCTGTTTTTGCTGATAAAGCCAGCGCTCAGCAACAGTTGGAAAACCTGCGCAGCAGCAATATTTCGGATGGCATCGTGGTTACCCTCAAGTAAAACCAATTACAATTGAAGTTACCGGTTATAGACATTATCATTCCTGCCTACAACGAAGAATCATCCATTGGCTTGGTTTTGGCTGATATACCCATAGGCTGGGCTCGTGAAGTGTTGGTTTGTAACAATGCCAGTACCGACAAGACGGCAGAAGTTTCAAGGGATGCAGGAGCTACGGTTTTGAATGAAAACCGAAAAGGGTACGGGAGTGCCTGCCTCAGGGGGCTCGAATACATCCAAAACCGTCCGGAATCGGAGTGGCCGGATATTGTCGTTTTTTTGGACGGGGATTATTCTGATCACCCTGAAGAATTGCCGCTTTTGGTGAAACCCATTTTGGAAGACGGGATGGACATGGTCATTGGTTCCCGAGCCTTGGGCAATATGGAACGCGGCGCTATGCTTCCGCAGCAAATATTTGGCAATTGGCTTGCCACCAATCTTATCCGGCTGTTTTACAGCTACCATTTCACAGACCTTGGTCCATTCAGAGCCATAAAATTCCACAAGCTGATGGAACTAAAAATGGAAGATCCTGATTTTGGATGGACAGTAGAAATGCAGGTGAAAGCCGCGCAGAAAAAATACCGGTGCATGGAAATTCCGGTAAGCTACCGGCAGCGCATTGGCGTATCGAAGGTCTCGGGCACATTTTCCGGTACGCTGATGGCCGGGCATAAAATTCTCTGGACGATATTCAAGTATCTTTAAGCAATTTGACCCTTACAGAATGTGCAGCGCTTCGGAAATTCGATGAAGATTTCGGAATTCTGAAAGGAATGCGGAACGGCAGTACGTTTGGATTTTTTGTGCAAACTTGATACGAAATTTGCCCTTTCGATCATTTGGTAGCTTAAAAGGTAATCTTAAGATTGGGTAGTGAAATTGAAGGACGTGATTGCCTGAAAATAAAGGCCATAGGAAAATGTAGTTGGTTGAAAAGCTTTTTATGTGTATTGTGTTTTTTAACTAATTTTGCGTGTCCTTAGCGACGTTTATGCGTCAACAGTTCTTAAGTAGTGACCGGGTGACTTCAAGTCACCCGGTCACTATACGACAACAGTTCTTTCAAATAATCGAATTGGTCGTAACCGGGTGATTTCAAGTCACCCGGTTACGACTCGATATGAGTGGTTTTATTTTTTCAAAATCAATTTTAAACAGTACCACCTTATGGCTGCAGTTGCCTATACGGTTTTAGCCATTTACACGGTTGCGCTCCTTTACATTACGGTGTATTGTGTGATGCAATTCAACCTCCTTTACCACTACAAAAAAGGTAAGCGCCTGATGGCTGCGGAGGATTCTCCTTTAGCTCCCCTTCAGGAACAGATGCTGGAATCGGCTTTAGCCGGATTCGGCGTCCGGAACCCGGAAACAAATGAATTAGAGGCACAGGGAACGTACCCTTTCGTGACAGTACAGTTGCCCATTTACAATGAAATGTACGTGATCGAGCGCCTGATTGACGCAGTTGCTGAATTTGACTACCCACGAGATCGGTTTGAAATCCACATCTTAGACGACTCTACAGACGAAACGCTGGAAATCGTTCGCAAAAAAGTAGAAGAATACAAAGCCAAAGGGTTCAACATCGAACAGGTGTTGCGCACAGAACGCAAAGGCTACAAAGCCGGCGCCCTGAAAGATGGCATGGCGAACGCAAAAGGCGATTTCATGGCCATTTTTGATGCCGACTTCCTGCCCCGCCGCGATTTTCTGAAAAAAACGATTCCGCATTTCCGCGATGAAAAAGTTGGCGTGGTGCAAACCCGCTGGGAACACATCAACGAAAATTATTCCCTCATCACCAAGCTTCAGGCACTTCAGCTCAACGTACACTTTACTGTGGAGCAAAGTGGCCGTATGCAGGGCAATCACATGCTGCAATTCAACGGTACTGCCGGCGTTTGGCGCCGCAAGACGATTGAAGAAGCCGGTGGCTGGGAAGCAGATACGTTGACGGAAGACTTCGACCTCAGCATCCGCGCACAGCTCAAGGGCTGGAAAATCAAGTTCTTGGAAGGCATCGGCTCTCCCGCAGAGCTGCCCGCCGAAATGAACAGCCTCAAGTCACAACAGTTCCGCTGGATGAAAGGCGGCGCTGAAACGGCTAAAAAGATGCTGCCCACGGTGTGGAAATCCGACCTGAGCTTCTATCAGAAAATTCACACGACGATGCACTTGCTGTCGAGTACGGTATTTGTTTTCGTGTTCGTCACCGGCGTGTTCAGCGTGCCACTATTGTTTTTCCTGGGAGACTTGATCGAACAAGGCTTCAGCAAAAACTTCTTTGCGTATTTCCTCGTCGGCTTGTTGTCCATCATCGCGGTCTACTACGTTGCCAACGTACAGGCTGCCCACAACAAAGACGAGAGTTTTATACGCTCGGTGTTCAAATTCATTTTGCTGTTTCCGCTGTTCTTAGCATTGTCTATGGGCTTGTCGCTGCACAACACGATTGCTGTTGTTGAAGGCTACCGGGGCAAAAAATCGCCGTTTGTACGCACGCCGAAATTTAATATCCAGACCATCAAGGACAGTTTCTCAAAAGGCAATTACCTGAGCGGTAAACTTTCCTGGCTGACGATACTTGAAGGCGTCATGGCGGTCTATTTCTTCGGCGCAGTGATCAGTGGTATTTTTATCCTGCAAAATACGACGTTCGTTGTTTTTCACCTGATGCTGTTCATTGGGTTTGCAGCGATCTTCTACTTTACGATTCGGCACTTGAGTGTGAAGTAAGGAGTGGTTATTTGTTATTGGTTACTGGTTATTGGGGCCGGGATGGCGCCAGAGTCGGAAACAATGGAAAAGGCGCGAAGACTTGGTTTTCGCGCCTTTTTTAGTTAATTTCAAAAATCCTCATTTTCTGCAATAAGCTCGTCTATTTCGGCTTGATTTGCGGAATAATAGCTCCAGGCATTTTTCAGGTCTTTCCTTGAAAGGCTTGGATAGGCATCGAGCAACTGCCCGTCTGTCAGCCCCAGGTTCCGGGAATTGATTAATGACCAAACTGGTATCCGGGTTCCGGCAATACAAGCGTCGCCACCGCATACCCCAGGTGTTTTTTCAATACCTGGGAAAATATTGGTCAGATCACTGACGACCAATTGCAACAACTGAGCTTTTTCTCCGGGGGACATCTCCGGAAGCATTGCAGCAACTTTTTGAAGTGCTGTCATCCTATTTTTTTTAAGGTACTATGCAAAAATACAGCTTTTTAGCGATAAAAACCTGCCTTAAAAATGAAAACGTCCCCCGACCGCATCCCAATAACCAGTAACAAATAACCAATAACCACTCACTACTCCAGCACCACCTTCGTTTCCACCTTCGCCCCGTTCAGTTCAATCATAACCTTATAAGCTCCTTTTGCCAGATAGGTCTTCCCGTCTTTTGCAGGTTTAACCTTGATTTGCCGATCTCCGGCCTTCGTTTTTTCGTTCAGCCATTTGTTGTAGGCGTCTAAGTCTTTATCGCTGATGGTGAGGTCGTAGGCGATGTAATTCAGGCCTTTTCGGCAATCGGCTTCCCATTCGCGCAGGGTCAGTCCTTTTTCCGTTTGCAGGGTCAATTTGGCTTTACCGGAAGCGTTTGCGTAGACCGGAATGTCCAATTTGGGCGGGTCGCTTTTGAACCACGAGGTATTGTTACCCCAGTTGCGACCGGCGCGCATTTTATCCGTTTCAAACGCAAAAAGGGGTTTGGCGAGCACCGTATCGCGCAGTTGCTGCAATTCTTTCACCCGTGCGATGTAGAGCGAACGGCCATGCGTGCCGATGAGCGCCTCGTGTTCGCGGGGGTGGATAACGAGGTCGTGGACAGCCACCGCCGGCATGTCGTTGTGCATGCGCATGAACGTACTGCCCCGGTTCAGGGATATGTACAACCCGTGATCGGTACCAACATACAGCAAATCCGGGTTTTCCGGGTCTTCGCGCACCACGTTGATCGGTTCTAAAGGCAGGTCCAAACCAATGCGACGCCAGGTTTCGCCATAATTTTCAGAGACGTAGAGCAACGGCTCGAAATTATCCCAGCGGTAACCGTTGAGCGACACATAAACGCGCCCTTCTTCAAACTTGGAAGCCTGCACCCGGCTCACCCACATGAGTTCCGGCAGCCCGGCAGAAATATTTTTCCAGCTAAAGCCACCGTCGCGGGTGACGTACACTAAGCCGTCGTCGGAACCAGTGTAAATCAGCCCAAACCGCATTGGGGATTCGTGGATGCTCGATAAGGTCGAATATGCCACATCGCCTTTGCGGCCACCCGTGGTAAGGTCGCCGGAAATGTCCGTAAACTCGTCGCCTTTGTTGAACGAGCGGTGGAGTTTGTTGGAACCCATGTAGAGGATGTCCTGGTTGTGCTCCGACAGGTGGATGGGCGTCTGCCAGTTCCACCGGAGGGGGCGCTCGCCAAGGTCCGGTTTCGGCGAAATGCGTTTGAATTCGTCCGATTTTTTATTGATTCTGAAATAGTTTCCAAATTGAAAACCGGTGTAAATGGTTTCGTTGTCGCGGGTATCCACCGCCACCTGCATGCCGTCGCCGCCGAGGAGTTCTTCAAAAGGATAATGGCCAGAGTTGTGCCATTCCGTGTTGGCTTTGTACGTGGCGGGGCCTTTCCAGACGCCATTATCCTGCAAGCCGCCGTAGATGTTGTAAGGTTTGGCCATGTCTACCGCAACGCCATAAAATTGGCCCACGGGCGGCGTGTTGCACTTGATCCAGGTTTCGCCGTCGTCGTAGGAAATGTTGAGGCCGCCGTCATTGCCGAGGATGAGGTGCCCCGGGCGTTTGGGGTTGATCCAGAGGTCGTGGTGATCCACGTGTACGTTGTCGCCATTAATGTTTTTAAAGGTTTTTCCGCCGTCTTCGGAACGCAGTATGGGAACGCCGTAGACGTACACTTTTTGCGGATTATCCGGCGCCACGCGCACCTGTCCGAAGTAATAGCCGTAGGAATAATATACGTCTTCGAGATACCCCTTGTGTGTTTTTTGCCAGGTGGCGCCTTCGTTGTCTGAACGATAAAGCTCCAACCCAGTGACTGGTGTATCAAACAACAGCGAGTTGGCGTCCTCCACGTATTCAACTAAGGCAACGGGTTTGATCTCGTCGCTTTTCACCATTTCAAGCACCTTGTCTACGGTATATTTTTGCGGAAAGCCATTGCCCTGTAAGTACTCCTTAATCAGGTATTTCTCTAATTTCAGAAATTCTTCTTTGCCCATGGGGCGCAGCATGTCTTTCGTCAACACCAGCTCTTCTTCCGCTTCTTTAGGGCGACGGAAATAATTATCTATGGCAGCCAGCAGCACCGTTTTGCCTTTATCTTTGGTGATGGCCAGACCAATTCTGCCTGCGCCTTCGCCATGCGGAAAACCACTTTTATCCGTCGCGGTCAGCAGGGTCCAGGTATTGCCACCATCAATGCTTTTGTGAATACCAGATCCTTTTCCGGATTCAACAAAATCCCAGGCACGGCGCGAGCGCTCCCACATGGCCGCATAAAGGATCGTTGGGTTGGCGGGATCCACGACGAGATCCACCGCGCCGGTATTGTCGTTCACGAACAGGGTGCGCTTCCAAGTTTTGCCGCCATCGGTGGTTTTGTAAACCCCGCGCTCCTGGTTGGGCGAATAGAGGTGACCCAATACGGCTACCCAGAGTGTATTTGGGTCGGTCGGGTGCAGGATGATGCGGCCAATGTGGTGACTTTCGCCCAGCCCTAAGTGTTTCCAGGATTTGCCGCCGTCGTCGCTTCTGAAAATTCCAGTTCCAGAGTAGGAAGAACGGCTGGAATTCACCTCGCCTGCACCGATCCAGATCACTTTTCGGTTCCAGTCTACGGCGATGTCTCCAATCGTCATGACCATTTCCTGATCAAAAAGCGGTTTAAAAGAAGTGCCGTTGTTTTCAGTTTTCCACAAGCCGCCCGACGCATAAGCCACGTAGAAATGGCTGGGGTCATTCGGAGAAACATCTATGTCCACCACGCGGCCGCTTTGCACACTGGGGCCCGCTGAGCGGAAAGGCACGGTATTGACAATTGAATTAGTTGCTAATGCCTGGCGCTGATCAAGGCTTTTGATGCGCTCGACAGCGGGAGTGAAAGGCGGGTGGGTGAGTTGTGCAAAAGTGGTCAGGGACAGCAGGCACAGCCCTGCAATTGGAATCCATTTCAACATGAGCTTATTTGTTTTGTTTTGGTAAACATAGGAAATTCAATCACCGCTTCGTAAAAAACTCTCCAAAATACAGCAACTGGTACAAAACGGCATTTTTCCAGTAAGCTAAATTGTGCTCGCCAGGCCGGACAATAAAATCGTGTGGGATGCGCCAGGCCAGCATTTTTTCGTGCAACGCGCGGTTGACGTCGAAGAAAAAATCATCTGTGCCGCAGTCTATGATGAAATTTATGGGCATTTTTTCATTCCAGCGATACAGGTTATTGACGACAGACGCGGCTTCCCAGCGTTCCGGAAATTCCTGCCGGCTACCGATGCGCTGGGCAATTTCCCAACCGCCAGGGAAAGGCCGAAGGTCCACGCCGCCACTCATGCTGCCGGCTGCGCCAAACACCTCGGGATGCCGTAGCGCAAGGTACAAAGCGCCGTGACCGCCCATGCTCAGGCCGGAAATGGCGCGCCCTTCGCGGGAAGCAATGGTTCGAAATTCGCGGTCAATGTAGTTGACGACTTCTTTGGCAACATGGGTTTCATAGCGGAAAGCGGAATCCACAGGGCTGTCGAAATACCAACTCCCGAACCCGCCTTCGGGTGTGGCAATAATGAGGCCCAGCAGGTTGCCCCATTTGCGGATTTCGGGCACATGTTCTGTCCAGTTGGAATATTTGCCACTGTAACCATGTAAAAGGTAGACCACCGGGAAACGCGCATTTGGGTTTTGGAAATAAGCATCCGGCAGCAGTACCCGCGCACCCATTTCTTTGCGCATGCCGGCGCTGGGTACCCGCAATTCGCGCAAACGGGCCGTATCGGTTTTTGCGACAGGCGACTGTCCGGCCAGGTGGGTGAAGTTGAGGAGGAACAGAAAAAAAGTGAGATAAAGGGGAGTAATTTTCATTGTATTGAATTATGGTAAAAAAGTATATTTTTGTTGAAGTTACACTACGTGTCGCACACCTTCGAGATGTCCGACACGTAGTGTAACTTCAA